>NZ_SJPF01000003.1:350233-700467 GCF_007859755.1 Blastopirellula retiformator
CGTACCGGCGATGATCGCGCGGCCGTCGGGGAAGATCGTCAGTACGTACTCGTCGACGTGCAGACGGAGCAGATACGGGTTCTTCTCGACGCGGCCGACGCCGTTTAGTTTTTCGGCGAGCGCTTCCAGCGAAACGCGGGGGCGGTCCGGGAAGCTGATCTGTACGGCGTTGCGGCCGCAGAGGACGCTTGATTGGCCGCCGAGGTCGCCGCGGAGCCATTCGTAGTTTTGCTGACCGCAGGCCGGGCAGTCGGCGTTGTCGCGAAGGTTGTCGAGCTTCACCTGACGCCAGCGATTTTCCCACAGGTCGATCACCACCAGGTCACGCTGCACGGCGTCGCGATTGCCAGAGAGCAGCTTGAGCGCTTCGGCCGCTTCCAGCGACGCGACGACGTTGACGATCGGGGCCACGACGCCAGCGGTGTCGCAGGTCGGCGTCATCTCGGCCGGGGGCGCTTCCGGCATCAGGCAGCGGAAGCAGGGCGTTTCGCCTGGCAGGATCACCATCATTCGCCCTTCGGCCCCGACGCAGCCGCCGTAGATCCACGGGATGCCGAGCTTTAGCGAGGCGTCGTTCAACAAAAAGCGAACGCCGAAGTTGTCGGTGCCGTCGATGATCACATCGGCGCCGTTGGCCAACTCCGTAATGTTGTGATAGTCAACATCGCAGACGTGCGGCTCGATGGTGATCTCGGAGTTGATCTGCCGCAGTCGCTGCTCGGCGGCGACTGCTTTCGGCAAACGATCGCGCACGTTTTGCTCGGTGTAGAGCACCTGCCGCTGGAGGTTGTTCCATTCCAAGAAGTCGCGATCGACGATCCGCAGCGTTCCAACCCCAGCGCGAGCCAACGTTTCGGCGATTACGCTGCCCAGGGCGCCCAGGCCGACGACCAGGGCCGAGCTTGAGGCCAGTTTCGCTTGACCCTCTTTGCCGATCGCATGGTAGGCGGTTTGGCGGGCATATCGATCTTCCGGCTTCGCCGCTGGTTCGCTCATCGCACGCTCCCGACCCACAGTCCGCTGAAATTAGAAGCCCCGACCACCTCCGCCGCGAGGCGATCGCACTCGATGCGCAAGTCGGCTGGAGTGACCGCCGACGCCGACTGACAACGCCACAAGATCTCCGGCTGTTCGACCGATGGCGTCAGCAGCGCTTCGTTCTCTTCGACGGAATTGATCACCACATCGGCCCAGTCTGGCGTCGCCTCTTTGCCCAAACAGGCGAGCGGCAAGTGCGGGGCGAACTGCTTGAAGTCTTGCAGGCGAATCCGCCCCGGCAAGATCGCCATCGTCACCGACGCCCAGGCCGATAGCCTGGCGACTTCCCCGGCAACGTCAGCATGATGTGCGTCGGAGAGATCAGCGATCAGAAACAAACCTGCCTGCAGCGCTTGCAGGCAAAGCTCTTCGGTCGGTTGCCGGACGATCGCGGCCAGGCCGGTTTCGCGCCAAGAGGAAAAGTCGGTAAGCTCGGCCTCCGTTGCCGCGGCGGCGCGCAGGACGAAGCGATGATCCTCGAGCCAAAGATGCGAGCCGCGGACATGCAAGTCGCGGAGGCCAAACGGCTGCGGCGCTCCGGTAACGCGATAGCAGTTGGGGGTCCGCGGCGTCCAGAAGTTTGGCTCGGGCAAAACCGCGCGAAACGGGGCCGGGCCATTTGCAGCAGGCTGAACGCGGTACTTGGCGGTCAGCGTTTGGGCGTGTCGGTTGGCCGGGCCTTCGACGCAGGTGTCGGCGGCGACCGGACCGTCGATCCAGAGTTCGACGCGGGCCTCCGACGTGGCGCCTTGGCGGATCGTCCAGGGATTGGCGGGAGTCATCGCGACTCCCTTCTACTCGTCGCGCGGGCCGAGCCGCACGCCGGAGCGCGACAACAGCGCTTCGGCCAGGGCGCGTCCGGTTCGCGAGTTTTGGTTTTGCGCCACTTCTTCCGGCGTACCGGTGGCGACGACCATGCCCCCTTCATCGGCGGCGCCAGGGCCCATGTCGATGATATAGTCGGCCGCCATCATCATGTGCAGGTTATGCTCGACGACAATTAGCGAGTGTCCAACCTGCAGCAGCGAGTTGAAGCAGTCGAGCAGCTGGGCGATATCGGCAAAGTGCAAACCAGTGGTCGGTTCGTCAAGCAAGAAGAGGGTCCGCCCCCGCTTCGACGAAGCGAGATAGCCGGCCAGTTTCAGACGCTGCGCTTCGCCCGCCGAGAGGGTGTTGGCGGGCTGGCCGAGACGCAGGTAATCGAGCCCGACGTCGATCAGCCGCTGCAGCTTGGCTTGCACCTTGGGTTGGCCGCGGAAGAAGACGAACGCCTCGCGGATGGTCATGTTCAATACCTCGGCGATGTTCTTGCCGCGGTACATGACTTCCAGCACGTCCTTCTTGTAGCGTCGCCCTTTGCACTCGGGGCACTTCATGTAGACGTCGGCGAGGAACTGCATGTCGATCGCGATGTGCCCGTCGCCGTCACATGCGTCACAACGTCCGCCGGCCACGTTGAAGCTGAAGTGGCTGGCCGTGAAGTTGTGCGTGCGGGCCTGGACGGTGGCGGCGAAGACGCTGCGAATTTCGTCAAACGCTTTGATGTAGGTGACCGGGTTGGATCGTGGCGAGCGACCGATCGGGCTTTGGTCGACCAGCACGACGTCGTCAATCTGGCCATCGCCAAAGACGTCGTCGCAGTCGAGCGGCTTGGGCGCCTCTTTTCGCTTGCGACGGCAAAGGGCGGGATACAGCGTGTTGTCGACCAGCGTGCTTTTGCCGGCGCCGCTAACGCCGGTCACGACGCAAAGGACGCCCAGCGGGAACTCGACTTCAATATTCTTCAGGTTGTTGCCGCGGGCGCCCTTGACGCGGACGCGACCGTGCGTGGTGTCGCGGCGCTTTTCGAGATGGATCACCTTGCGGCGGCCCATCAGGTAATCGCCGGTCAGCGTTTCTTCCGAAGTTAGCAGCTCTTTGGCGGTCCCTTGGAAGACGATCTCGCCGCCACGTTCGCCGGCGCCGGGACCAAACTCGATGATCTCATCGGCTCGGCGGATCATCGACTCTTCGTGTTCGACCAATACGACGGTGTTGCCGCGGCGGTTCAGGTCTTGAATCGCGCCGGCCAAACGTTCGACGTCGACCGGATGCAAACCGACCGACGGTTCGTCAAAGACGTACAGCATGTTGACCAAGCTCGAACCGAGCGTGCTGGTCAGCGCTACGCGCTGCGCTTCGCCGCCGCTCAAAGTGCGGATCGTGCGATCGAGCGACAAGTAGCCGAGCCCAACGACGTTCAGATACTTGAGCCGATCGAGCAACTGCGTCAGCACTTGCCGGGCGATCGCCTGTTCGCGGGGCGGAAGCTTCAGCGATTGGAAGAACTCGTAGGCGTCGCGAATTTTCATCGTCGAGATTTCGGCGATGTTCTTGCCGCCGATGCGGACCGCCAGCGACTCGGGGCGGAGACGCTGACCATGGCAAGACTCGCAATCGCGGAAGCTGCGCCAGCGGCTGAGGAAGACCCGCAGGTGCATCTTGTACTTGCGCCGCTCGAGCCATTGGAAGAAGCCCTTGAGCCCGCCAAACTCGCGCTCCGGCACCCCTTCGCGAATCAGACGCAGATGGTCTTCGGTCAATTCGCGGAACGGGACGTTGGTCGGAATATTGTAGTCGGGCGCCAGGGCGAGCAACTCTTCCAGCTCGTGATGATAGGCGGGCGTATTCCAAGGAGCGATCGCGCCATCGGCCAGCGACTTGCTGACGTCGGGGACGATCAGATCCATGTCCATATCGATCACGTTGCCAAAACCTTCGCAGGCCTGGCAGGCGCCAAGCGGACTGTTGAAGTTAAACAGTCGCGGCTCAGGCTCGATGAACTCTTTATCGCACGTTTCGCAGCGGAGCTGGTTGCTGTAGACCTGGCGACGCCAGACGCGGCCATCGACCTCTTGCAGCGAGCTGGGATCGGCGGCGCCCTGCTCTTCCGATTCGACCAGCAGTTGGCAGACTCCTTCGCCATGCAGGAAGGCGGTTTCGAGCGACTCTTGCAGACGTTCCGCTTTCAGCCCTTCGCCCGAGAGACGATCGGCGATCGCTTGAACCGGGCCGCCGTTGAGCTGCTGCGCGTCGCTGGTCAGGTTGAGCGTCTTTTGGCCCAAGATCACCCGGACGAACCCATCTTCACGCAGATCGGCGACGACCTGATCCCACGACTCTTCCTGGTCGGGGGCGACCGGAAAGGTGAGCATCATCCGCCCGGCGAAGTTCATCTCCAGGATTTGTTGAGCGACGTCTTGCGGGGTGTCGCGTTGGATCCGAGCGCCGCAGCAGGGGCAATAGATCTCGCCGATCTTGGCGAACAGCAGACGCAGGTAGTCGGTCGTTTCGGTGGCGGTGCCGACGGTCGAGCGGTTTGAGCGCGAATCATTGCCGCGGGTCACGGCCAGCGCTGGGGGAATGCCGTCGATCGATTCGGCGGCGGGCTTTTCGAGCCGCTCGAGAAACTGCCGCGTGTAGGCCGAAAAGCTCTCGATGTAGCGGCGCTGCCCTTCGGCATACAGCGTATCGAGGGCCATGCTGGTTTTGCCGCTGCCGCTGACGCCGCAGAATACAAACAGCTTGCGATGTGCGAGATCGAGGTCCACTTTCTTCAGGTTGTGAACTTCGACGCCTCGGAGTTGAATCGACGTGTTGGGCAACTCTGGCTCCTCCCCACTTCCTCTCAACGCGCGTCGGCGGCGACCATAGAATCCTTCATCTTACCCCCGGCTGAGCCGTCAAGATAGTAGCGCGGCCGGCCTGGATATTGCCTGCCCCCCGGCAGTTCGATAGAGTGTCGCAGAGAGGTCGCCGCTGCAGGCGAACCGCCCCAATGGCTGGCCCTTGTTTTGTTGCGGCCCGAATCGTCGGAACCGCTGTCCTCGTCACTATTTGCGGCTATCATGGGGTGATCCTGCAGCTAGCCCTGCGAAGGTCAGAAGCGGCTGCCAGGATCATTTCGGCCCGGCGGCACGGGTTTACGCGAATGAGGGCTAAATTGAGCGTCTTGGCGATTTACGCCAAGGGGGCGATCCTGGTCGGCCAATCCCGGTCCTTGCGATCACCCCAATTTGCGACCCCAGAACCGAAACCACGATCCGCCGCCGCTTCCTGCTTTGGCGACAACCAGCGAGATAACCAATGAAAGTTCAGCACTTTGAGCAGTCGGCCGCCAACGCGGTTCACATGGAAGGCGCAACCGGCTGCCAAGTTCGGCAGTTGATCAACGATAAGGATGGCGCCCCCAACTTTGCGATGCGGCAGTTTGAAGTGGCGCCTGGCGGCCACACTCCCAAGCATCACCATCCCTACGAGCACGAGGTTTACGTGATCGCCGGCAACGGCGTGGTGCTGGAAGGAGATCAGCCGCGAGAGATCAAAGCGGGGGACGTCGTCTATGTCGCGCCGGACGAAGTGCATCAGTTTCAGAACGTCGGCGCGAGCCCGCTGAAGTTCCTCTGCCTGGTTCCGAATGCGGCCAACAACGCCCAGTTCGTCGCCAAGCCGGAATGCGCCGAGTAGGTTTGCTCGCCGCGCACGTCTCCCTATGAGGTGAAGGATTCCGTATGGCAGCCGTTCAAGAAGAGATCGATCAACTGCGGGCCGAGATCCGCCGCCACGATCGGATGTACTATGTCGAGGCCCGCCCCGAGATCACCGATCTCGAGTACGACAAGCTGCTCAATCGTCTGAAACATCTCGAGGCCGAGAATCCGCAGCTGGTGACGCCGGACAGTCCGACGCAGCGGATTGGCGATGCGCCGGTCGAGCATCTCACCCAAGTGGCGCATCGGGTGCCGATGCTGTCGATCGACAACACCTACAGCCTGGAAGAGCTGCGGGCCTATGGCGAGCGAATCCAGAAGCTGCTGCCCGACGAGAAGATCGAGTGGGTGGTCGAGCTGAAGATCGACGGCGTCGCCGTGTCGCTGTTGTATGAGAATGGACTGCTCGTCCGCGGCACGACGCGCGGCAATGGTCAGATCGGCGATGATATCACGCACAACGTCCGGACGATCAAAGACATTCCGCTGCAGCTGACCGGCGATCACGTGCCGCCGGTGGTCGAGGTCCGCGGCGAAATCTACATGACCAACGACGAACTGTCGCGGATCAACAAGCGCCTGGCCGAAGCGGACGAAGCGCTCTACAAGAACACGCGGAACGTGACCGCCGGCAGCATTCGTTTGCTTGATCCGAGAATCTGCGCCGGTCGCAACCTGCGGATGTTCAGTCATGGCGTCGGCTATGTCGAAGGGCTGCAGAGCCAATCGCATATCGAGTTCTTGAACGAGCTGAAGGGTTATGGTTTGCCGCCGACGCCCAACGTCGAGGCGTTTCCGGACTTCGAAGCGGCGGTGGCGCACTGCGAGACGCTGGTCGAGTCGCTCGACGACTTGCCGTTTGAAGTCGACGGACTGGTGCTGAAGGTCAATCGTCTTGATCAGCGCGAACGACTCGGAAGTACGACCAAGAGCCCGCGGTGGTTGATCGCCTACAAGTTTGAAAAGTACGAAGCGATCACCAAGCTGAACGAAATCCGCGTGCAGGTTGGCAAGACCGGGACGATTACGCCGGTTGCCGAACTGACGCCGGTCGAGCTGGCCGGGACGACCGTATCGCGATCGAGCCTGCACAATGCCGAGCAGATCGAGCGGCTCGACATTCGGGTCGGCGACGTGGTGGTGGTCGAAAAGGCGGGGAAGATCATCCCGCATATCGTTCGGGTCGAAATGCACGAGCGCAGGACCGATCTGCCGAAGTTTGAGTTTCCGACCGAATGTCCGATCTGCGGCACGACGCTGGTCAAAGACGAAGGGGGCGTCTACATCCGCTGCCCCAATCGCGAAACCTGCCCGGCGCAGCTAAAAGAACGGATCCGCTATTTCGCCACCCGCAACGCGATGGATATCGAAGGGCTGGGAGACAAGCTGGTCGATCTGTTAGTGGCCGAAGAAATCGTCAGCAGCTACGGCGATCTCTATCGACTGACCGCCGAGCAGTTGTCGGGGCTGGAACGGATGGGGAAGAAGTCGAGCGAAAACCTGGTGGCGGCGATCGAAGGAAGCAAACAGCGGGGACTGGCCCGACTGCTCAATGCGCTGTCGATTCGCCATGTCGGCGGACGGGTCTCCCAACTGCTGGCCCGGCATTTTGTCACGGTTGACGAGATCATCGCCGCCTCGGAAGAGGAAATCGCCGCTGTCGACGAGATTGGCCCGATTATCGCGACCAGCGTCCACCACTTTTTCGCCAGCGAGTTTGGCCAGGAGACCATCGCCGATTTGCGCGAGCTGGGGCTGAAGATGAGCGAAGACGTGCCGGACGCGGGCGCCGAAGCGGAAGGGGCGCTGGCCGGAAAGACGTTGGTGGTGACCGGGACGCTATCCAAGTACGGCCGGGACGAGATCCAAGAGCTGATCGCCAAACATGGGGGGAAGGCGACCTCCAGCGTTTCCAAAAAGACCGACTATGTCGTGGCGGGCGAAAAGGCGGGCAGCAAGCTGGCGAAGGCCCAACAATTGGGGGTGAAGGTGCTGTCGGAGGACGAATTTGAGGCTCTATTAGCTGGCGGTCGATCCCCCCAAGTCAACTGATTTTGTATAGAATCTGCGATTTTCTCGCGAGATGCGAGTTTTCTTGTCCTGCCAATCGTCTCAAATTCGCTTAGATAAGTAAGGGCCACGCGGTAGCCAACTTTACTTATCGATTTGAATCGCTCTTTTTGGGGAATTGGGGCATGCGAATTGTATCTATGACGAAGCGGGAGCGCACTCCCGCCTGGTATCGCTGCTGTCGATGCCGGAAGGTGGTCGCAGCAGTGCGACCTTTGACCGATCAGTTTATTTGCGAGCACTGTGGTCAGTCGCTCGACGAAGATGACGAAATTGCCATCATCCATCCGACGGTGCGTCGTCCCCCGTCACAGAATTAATCTGCCGGAAAGAAGAACGCGGTGGGGAAGAGAACATCCGCTCGGGTTCTGATGTGTGTGCGAAGAGGGCGTCGATGTGCTGCGGCGCCCTCTTCTTTTTCTTGCGACAGCCGTCTTACTTGCTGTCGGTGTTGATGTCTTTCAGGCTACGTCCCAAGCGCTTGGTGCGCGGGCTGCTGCCCGACGAGCCCGATCCCAGCGACTTGCGCGACGCGGCGGTCTCGCCGACGTTGCCCATCAGGCCCAGAAAGTCGCTCTTCCCTTTTTCTTGCTCGGTGGGCATGCCGATTTGTTCCACGGCGTCATTCACGCCGAGCAGGACGGCTTGTTTGACGCCGTCGCGCATCCACTGAAAGAAGTTGAAGTTATTGCTCATGCTCGCTCCCTTGTTTGCGAAATCGCCCGATTCAATCGGTGGGGGAAATTATCAAGCTCGCCAGATCGCGTCCAGATCAGTCGTAAACGCGGGGGAATTCTCGTAATTGTGCTAGCAGCGACCTAAACGAATAAGAAAGGTTGTAAAAATGGCGTCGATGCGTCGATATGGTAAGTGAGGAAGTTTGCGGGGAGATGCGCAACAGCTAATTTACCGGTAGGAGACGGAACGTGGCGGCGGAAAACAAGGCGGGACGACATAGCGAGCACGTCAACCAGCAGGAGCCTTTTTCGTGGGGCGCCTTTTCGTTCGGAATCATTTTTGGCGTGGTCTTGCTCTATATCGTGATTGTGCGTCCCGCGCAAAACGATTCGCAGGCCCTGCAGTCGCGAATCTCGCGAATCGACCGCACCTTGAAGGAATTGGTCGCTTTCAAGTCGAGCGTGCAGGAGACGAACGATCTGATGTCGTCGCTCCAACAACAAGCCGAGCTGTATGCTGACGCTCAGGCTTCGTGCGATTCGCTCGAGAGCATTCACTGCCAGCTGGCCGCCAGCCAAATTGATTTCCGACAAATGGAGACCTCGCTCCAGCGGCTTGATCGCCTGCAGCAACGCTTAAATGATCAGGCCAAGGCCGCCGCCGCGTCCGTCCGCGTCGTCGAGAACATCGACTACGTGAACCGCACCTTACTCGAACAAGACGCCCTCACCCTGGATGCGATCGCGGCGTTGACCAACGCCGACAATCTCCGCGGCCAGGCCCAGCGGGTCGAACATGATCTGGCCCGCACCGAAGTGACGCTGGATCGCGTGGCGTCGCTACATCGCCGCATGCAGGATCAGTATCCGGCGGCGCTGGCTGCCGAACAGACGCTGAATCAAATGCTCAACGCTCAGGCTCGTCTCGCCCAGGCTGAACCCGAAATGATCGCCACCCACCGCGCCGTCGACGGTCTGCTGCGTCTGAAGAATAAGACGCTGAACTCGACCGGCGACATGCAACAGGCCGACATGGTGCTCGACAACGTCCTGGCGATCCCGGGCGAATTGGCCAAGGTTTCGCAGTACGAGTATGTCGCCAACCTGGAGAGCAATCTCGGTTCGCTGACGCAGTTGCTCGACAAGGTGCTCGCGTCGCAGGCTCAGACCCGTCAGGCCGACATGCTGCTCGAGAACATGCTCGCTCGCCAAGACGAAATCATCCTCTCGGCCACCCAGGGACGTTGCGCCGACATGGTGCTGACCAACATGCTGGGAGTGCAGGGTGACCTGCTGGCGTCGCTGCCGCAGTCGCGACAAGCCGACAGCGCCTTGCAGAACATGCTGGGCATGCAGGATGAAATCGTCGACAACGTGCCGCAAGCTCGTCAGGCCGACATCGTCTTGAATAACATGTTTCGCCTGCAGGATGACATTCTCGACTCACGAACCGGCGCCATCGCCGCCGACATCGCCCAGCAGAACGTTTACGCTCTGCAGAAAGAGCTGGTTATGGCGGCCCCGATGACGATGCGGGCCCGCGAAGTCGCCGGCGACATGATGCGGATCGAAGCCGAGCTGATCTGCCAGGCCGGCGACAGCTACGAAGCCCGCGAAACGCTGGACGAACTGGTTTCGCTTCGCAGCGAGATCTCGGCCAGTAGCCGCGACGTTGATACGGCCTTGGCTTCGCTTCGCCAACTGCTGACGCTGAAAGATCAAGCGTTGGCCGTTGCGGCGACGCCTCGCAGTGGCGGAGTCTTCGCCCTGGCCAAAGCGGTTGGCGGCGCCTTCGCCAGCGGATCGAGCGTCGTCATCACGCTTCGCCCGCACGAACTGCAGAACCTGGCCGATCGGTCGCTGGGAGAAGAGCCGCAAGCGATTGCCCGGCAGATCTCGGGCGCCGTGCTGCGATAGCCGCAACGAAACGTGAAAACAGCGGCCGGAGGTCACGCTCTGTCGCTTCAAGGGAGTTCTCTTCGCACAAAGAGAACTCCCTTTTTTGTGCGCTATGCCGTCTTCAAACCGAGCTTCGTTTGGATTTCTTCGTAGACCCCTTCGGCTGGTTGGGTGCCGTCGACTTCCAGCACCAGTTCTTTGCGGCGGAACAAATCGAGAATCGGCGCCGTTTTTTCGTGATAAGTTTGCAGGCGATCGGCGACGGCGCTCGGCGTATCGTCGGCCCGTTGTTTCAGCGGGGCGCCGCACACGTCGCAGACGTCCTTTTTGCGGGGGCGATGATGAATCAGGTTGTAGTCGAGTCCGCAGCCGGTGCAGAGTCGTCGCGAAAGTACCCGCTCACGTACGACGTCGTCCGGCACGACGATATGAATGACGGCGTCGATGTCGTACGATTCGAGGAAGAATTCGGCCTGAACGGCGTTCCGCGGAAATCCGTCCAAGATATAGCCAAAGTTCCAGTCATGTTCGGCCAGGCGGCTTTTCACCACGTCGGCGACAATCTCGTCGCTGACCAACTCTCCTTGGCGGATCAAACGCTGAACGCGAGCCGCCAGCTTGGTGTGGTTGGCGATGTTCCAGCGAAAGATGTCGCCGACGCTGATGTGGGCCAACTCATACGCTTTGCATAGCATTTTGGCCTGCGTCCCTTTACCGCACCCCTGGACCCCCATGATGATATATTTTCGCATCGCACCACACTCGCAACAGGTTTTCGGACCGTGGTCGCCTTAGGGATCTCAGAAGAATGACTGAGACAATACAAGGCGGTAGCGGCATTCAACCAGACGATGCGCCGCGCGACCAGTCGCTAACTGGTCCAAAACGGAAAAAAACGAGAGAGAGCCAAGCGGCTCTCTCTCGTCTCAACCGGCCTTCCCCCGAAGCGCCGCGATGGAGGTAGTTTTTCCTGCGTTAGCCTAAGCGGGCGAGGTAGTAGTTGTTCATGATGTCATGCTCTAGCTGACGGATATCGACCTGGGCGAAACCGGCCCCGATCAGCATCTCTTGGGCAAGCTCCTCGCCCCAGGCGGCGCCTAGTCCCATGCCGCCCTGGGCGAGGGAAACGCTCATGCAGTGCATGCACGAGATCGTGTAAATGAACGCCCCCAGCGGCTGGTCGATATTTTTCTCGACATAGCTTGAGGCGCGAATGTCCTGCATCAAAAAGATGCCGTCGCGACGCAATGCGCCGGAGATATTTCGCAGCACCTTGTCAGGATAGGCCTGATCATGGATCGCGTCGAACGCGGTCACCAGGTCAAAGCGATCTCGCTCTTCCAACTGCGACACGTCGCGAACTTTCAGCACCAGGTTGGGCAGGTCTTTGTCTTCAATAGCGCTCCGGCCGGCGACGATCGCATCAGCGCACAGGTCGTAGCCGACGAAGCGACTGTTCGGAAAACGTTCGGCCAGCAGAATCAGCGTTTGGCCCGAACCGCAACCGATGTCGAGGACGTCGATCCCCTGCTCTAGCTTGTCGGTCAGACCGTCGACCAGTGGCAAGATGTGATCCAGCAGCGCCGCGACCGTCGTTTGCGCACTTTCGTCCGCCATGACGTCGTGAAAGCGGTGGAACTCGTGATAGCAGACGCCGCCGCCATGGGTGAACTTGTCGACGACCTGCGTTTCGACGTAACCCAACACGGCGATCCACTGCGCGACCGACGCCAGGTTGGACGGCGTCGCGGCTCGCGTCAGCAGCGCCGCATGCTCGGGCGGCAATCGGTAAGAACGTTCGTCCCGATCGTAGTCGATCACCTTGGCCGCGACTAACGCGTTCAGCCATTCCCGTACGTAGCGTTCATTCAGGCCCGACGCAAACGCGATTTCTTCGCTGGTCGCCGGCGGCATCTCGGCCATGACGTCGAACAGCCCGGTCCGATGTCCGATCGAAGACATCAGCATCGTCGCGGCGCCATTCATCGCGTCTAAGAACGTGGCGGCGAACGATTCCATCTTCGCCGGATCTAGTTCCAAAGCTGTCGCCATCTCACTCTCTCCCGTTCACGATTGATTCGCCCGCCGTCTAAATTCGAGTGCGGTCTGGGGCGATATTTGGCGAAGCGGAAGAGGCAGGCGTTTGTTACGTGATTTTTTTTCGCAGCAGCGAATAAACGCCCGGCTCCTGTTTTTCAAAGCCAAAACGCTCGTAAAACGGGATCAGATCGCCGGCGCAATTCAGGGCGATCGCATCAACGGCGGCCAATTGGGGATGCGCAATTACCGCACCAATCAGACGTTTCCCCAGCCCTTGGCCGCGGTAATCGGGGGCAATCACGACGTCGTATAACATCGCCCGATAGGTGAAATCGGTCAGCAGGCGGCAGAACCCGGCCAGTCGGTCATCGGCCTCCTCATCCACCAGGGCGATCACGACCGAACTATGAGCGACCGCGCCCCGAACATCCGCAAGTTGCCGACCCGGCGTCCACCACAGATCTTGAAACAGTTCGGTCAGTCGCGCAAGCTGCGCATCGTTGAGCGTATCGACCTGACGAATGGGCATGGGCGGTTCCCTGGAGAAGTATGAAGGCGTGCGAATCACGTCGTACGGAGTGGGAAACGACCTGCCAGGTTCGCTGGAATTGCGCAACTAAGCAGGCTCGCCATCCGCTGGCGAAGACGAATTCTGAACGCTCTCGCGCGATCGCTTTTCTTCGCGAATGAAATACCACCCGCAATAGAGTAACGAGACCAATCCGATGACCGACATCGCCAGGGCAAAGTCGGTAAAGAAGCTGAGGCGCGATTTCTCGGCGTGCCAGAGGTCTTTGTAAAGCTGCATCGCGGCCGATCCGGTATAGCCGCACGAATCGATCAAATAGATCGCAAAGACCGACGAGCCGGTTGCCCGCGTGACGGCGAAAACTCGCTCAAACAGGACCGAGTAAGGCACATAGGCGAGATACGCGCCGAGCCCAACCAAGATCATCCAAGCAAGACCATTGAGCCAGCCCGCCTTCCACAACAGCGTCGATGCGCCCAGCATGACTGTGCCGAACGTCATGATCGCAAAGGTGGCGAGCAGCGCATGGCTGTTGCGGCGAAAAAAGCTGAGCCCGGCCAACGTAAGCGTTACGACGACGGCGATCACAAACTCGATGGTAGTGAAGATGCCAGGGATCTTCGCCAGGTTGATCTCTTTCAAGATCTCAATCGCGTAGTTATCGCGAAAGTCGCGAAACGCCGTTAGCAACACGTAGACGAACGTCAATACGATCAGCCCCAGCGAAAAGTGGGCGAGAAACGCCCATTGGTCGCTGCCGGTCATCGCAGTACGTTTCGAGCGTTCCGCTTCGTCATCCAAGTCAGGCTCCGGCACGGCGTCCAGCAACCAGGTCGAAAGAACCAGCGGCGTCAGAAACAGAGCGCCGACGCAAAACGGCATCCAAAAGGGATCGACCGCCCAGTAGTCGAGCATCCGCTTGCCGACATCTTTGACCAGTCCGGTCGCCACAATGTACGAGCAACTGAGGGTCGCAACCAGGAATTCGGTCGAGCGTCGCCCCTCGAGGTACCGCATCGCCAGTCCCCAAACCATGCCCAGCGGCAATCCATTAAAGAAGATGGCGGCGACTTTCCAGTTGCCCGGCGCCACGGCGAACGCCAGTAACGCCGCTTGGGCGATCAAGATCAACGCAATAATTGCAATCATCAGCCGTTCGCGCCGCAACTGTGAGCAAAATTTGACGCCGACATACTTGGACAAGACGTACCCGAATAGTTGGCTAAGGACGAGCGCCGTCTTTAGCTCGACGCCGGTTTCGGCAAATTCGTAGCCGTCGTAGGTCGCCACGGCAAACGGCTTGCGGAACGCGTACATACAGAAGTAGACGCAAAACGACGTGATCGACGCAAAGAGCGCAATTCTGGTCGGACCGGCATTTTGGAGGCGATCGCGGAGGAACTGATTGCCATAGGTGTGGTTCATGCGCCTCGCCTGGTGCGGCGGTATTCGGAGGGAGACGTCTTCGCTTCGCGCTGGAAAACGCGGCACATCACCTCGGGCGAGTCGAAACCGCAGCGCGCCGCAATTTCCGACATCGGCAGCACCGAGCGATCAAGCAGATGCTTCGCCTCTTCGAGACGAACCAGCGAGATCTGCCGGCTCGGCGTGACGTTCAGATGGCGGTCGAACAATTTCTCGAGCAGGCGCCGCGACGTACCTGCCTGTTCGGCCAGATCGGCTACCTGGATCGGTCGATGAAAGTTGTCGCGGACGAAACGGAGCGCCCGGACAAGGCGCTCATCCGGCAGTACGGTCCAGTCGGTCGACTTTTCCGAAATCACGTTGGTCGGCTTGATCGTGACCAATTCGCCTCCGCCGGCTTCTCCCTTGAGCATGCGGTCGAGCAATTCGGCCGCATGATAGCCAACGCTGTGGGCGGCGTTGTCGAGCATCGACAATTTGGGGCGGGTAATGCGACTGGCCAGTTCGTCGTACTCGCCTGCCAAGACGGCGATCGTCTCAGGCACGCCCAGATCGGCCAGTTTGGCGGCGTCGATCAACTGCCGCGACGTCTGCGTGTCGATCGCCAACACGCCGCAGGGCTTGGGAAGCTTCGTCAGCCAGTCGCCAAGTTGCCGCAGCTGGTTGATCCAAGGTTGCTCGCGATCAATGCCGCTGGCCGGATAGTGATGGCAATCGTAACCTGCCGCGTTCAGCGCTTGAGAATAGGCGCGGCCAAACAGGTCATCGTAATTGGGGCGCCAGGGAGAGCCGCAATAGGCGAAGTGGGCGTACTTCTTTTCCAAATAGTATTTCGCCGCCAGGCGTCCGCTCTCTTCCTCGTCCAGCGTGCAGCGGGCGATCGTTCCTTGGCCGTATTCGTACCACGAGACGTTGACGCAAGGCAGGCCGGCTTGCAGGATCTCGTCCGCCAACTCGGCGTTGTTGACCCGCGCGATGACGCCATCCCCGCGCCAACCCTTGGGAAGCCGCAACGGTTCAAACTTGCCGCGAGGTTCCAGGAAGACGTTCCAATTTTCGCCACAGCCATCCAGATAGCTCGAGACGCCGTGGACCATGCCCGAACCCCAGCCGGTCGACGTTTCAATCAGAACGGCGATGTTTTTCATGGATCGATCGGTTGCGGTACGACGGGAAGAAGGACGAGAGACTGGTGCGCATTTCATCATTTTGCAGGGCCGTATTCTCGGAGTGATGAGGTCGCATTCTAATGCGAAACTCGAGAGATATCCGGCTATTCATGAGATTTTAACAATGCGAAAACCATTTCTACGCGAATGAAACAGGATGCGCGAATCATCAGAGGCTTTGCGCAAATCTTAGTGGTGCGGTGGTCGTTCGCTACGCAGAATAAGGGTCGTCTTGATCGACGCAACGCACTCAATTTCCTATTCGCGGAGTTCCCTATGAACGTGAAACGAATGCGACCGGCATTCACGCTCGTTGAATTGTTGGTCGTTATCGCCATCATCGGCATCTTGATCGCTTTGCTCTTGCCGGCCGTCCAGCAAGCCCGCGCCGCGGCGCGACGGATGGAAGCGATGAACAAGCTGAAGCAGATCGGCCTGGCGACGCACAACTTTCACGACGTCTTTGGAGATCTGCCGCCGTCGATCGTGACCGACACCGATTTGAAATACAATCGCGGTTCGGCGCTGCTGATGATCCTGCCGTATGTCGAACAGGCGGCGCTCGGCGAACTGGCGTTTGACGATGGCGATTTTTACGTCGTCTATCGCGAGCCGGTCTCGCTCTACGTCAATCCGACCGACTGGACCAACGGCGGCGACGGAACGCTGGAAGATGGCAGTTGGGGGCAGTATGGCGTAACCGGCTTTGCCGCCAACTATCAAGCCCTGGGGCATCTTAACGCCAGCGAAGACATGACCAAGGACTTCGGCAGCATCACCGACGGCACGACCAACACGTTGTTCTACGCTGAAAAGTTCACCCGGTGCGAAACGTCGACCCTCTACTACAACATCTGGGCGTATGGCGACGCCAGTTGGTACGAGTATAACCCGGTGTTCGCCGCCTACGTTACTGGCGCCGCCTCGAAGTTTCAGGTCAATCCATCGAGCGGCGTGCCTGGCGCCACGTGTAATTCGTTGCTGGCCCAATCGCCACGATCCAGCGGCATTCTCGTCTCGATGGGAGACGGCAGTTGTCGCCACCTGGCCGCCACGATCGAAGATAACGTTTGGTGGTCCCTCTGCACGCCGGACGCCGGCGAGGTGGTGACCCTTGACTAGCTTGTGCTTGGTCCGCCGCGGTGGATGGCTCGCCGCATGTATCATGACGGTCGTTGCAGCCGCGATTGGCTGTGGCGCCGGCGCCGCCCCGGTCCACAACGTCGCCGGCAATATTTCGATCGATGGCAAGCCGCTGAACCAAGGGGCTTTGATTTTCACCGACGAGCGTGGCGAGCATCACTACGCCGCGATCCAAGGAGACGGCGCCTTCGTCATGCCGCAGATTGCTCCCGGGTTGTATCAAGCTTCGATCAGCGTGCCGAAAATCAAGCCGCGCAACGTCAGCAAAAACGCCGATCCGGTCCGTGGCGCCCGGCCGTTGCCGGTACCGGTTCCCAATCGCTACGCCAGCGACGATACGTCTGACTTAGAGTTCACGATTGATGAGCAGACCGACGTGCTGTCGATTAAACTGACCAAATAAGCTCTCTTGCGAAAGAAGATCCCATGCCGCTATTTCGACGTAATTTTCTGCAGTCGCTGTTGGGCGGCGGTCTGGCCTTGGGCGCCGGCGCCGCAGCAGCCGCCGAGTCGACCAAGACCGAATCGCCCCAGGGCAATCCGTTTCGCTTCGCCTTTCTAACCGACGTCCACTTGCCGGCCGGCAAGCCGCAGATCGCCGCCCGCGTGGCTCGCCTGGTCGATGGCATTCAGGCTCGCCCGACTTCCCCTAGTCTGTTCGCCTTCGGCGGCGACTGCGTCATGGCGGTCGATGGCGGTCAGGCCGACGACAATGTTACCGCCCAGTTTCAAGGATGGCGGGAAAGCGTCATGGAGCGGCTTGCCGTCCCCAGCGTGACCTGCATTGGCAACCACGACATCCGCTGGGCCGACAAGTCGAGCGACCAGCCGGCGTCCTATGCCGAAAAGGGAAAAGCGATCGCCGCGTATGACATGCCGGCCCGGTACTACAGCGTTGATCATGGCGGCTGGACGTTCTTCTCGCTCGATACCTACCAGCGAAACGGCTGCGAAATTGACGAAACGCAGTGGGACTGGTTCGCCGCCGAGCTGAAAAAGAGCGACAAGCCGGCGGTCGTGCTGACGCATGCCCCGCTCTTCTCGGTCACCCACTTCTTTGAGCCGTCGACCGACAAGGGACTTGGCAAGGGATATGTCGTGCCGGCCGGTTGGTCGCCGCAGCACCTGACGAAGGTGCGGCAACTTTTCCGCGAGCATCCCCGGGTCAAACTTTGCCTCAGCGGCCACATGCACACGGTCGACCGGGTCGAAGTCGACAATACCACCTACATCTGCGGCGGCGCCGTCAGCGGAGACTGGTGGAATAGCGGAACCTATCTCGATTGCCCGGCCAGTTGGATGGAAGTGAAGCTCTATCCCGACGGTAGTTGGGCGCATGAGCATCACGTTTGGACGTAAGCGTTGCTTGTCTAAGCGAGCGGGCGGAAGGTTTGTCTTCCCCCTGTTCGCGTTATTTCCGCGTCAGCTCCAACACATTCTGCGTACAAGAGAACCGATAGCTGGTGGGCGACTCGGCGAAGTATTGTTCCACATACGCTTCCAGGTCGACGGCGTCGGGGGGAGACTCTAACGGCAGCATGTTCATCATGAACTCGGCGATCACGTAGGCGTCTTTCAAGTTCTTGGTCGTAATGTGTGCGTCGATCGAATGCATCACTGCATCGTAGGCGTCGCCCTGCTCTTTGACGAACTCTTCGCGTACCGGCTCTAGCGAAAAGGTTTGCTCGCCGAAGTGAGCCCGCATTGCCATGCAGTCGGTATCGCCGCTTTGCAAGATAATCCAGGCCTTGGCGCCTGGCTTCAGCCACGAGGCGATTTTCTCCAGGTTCACTTGCCACTGGTCGGGCGGAATGTAGTAGAAAACGTGCGAGCAAATCGCCAAGCTGGCCGACTGCGGCGGAACCTTGGCGGCCAGAATCCCATCGGCGACCGTCAAGACATCGGGGTAATCGGCTTTCAACTGGTCTAGTAGAAACGGATTCGGCTCGATCGCGACCACCGACCCGAATCGTTCGACCAGGTACTTGGTCAGTTCGCCATTGCCAGCCCCGGCGTCGACCAGCAGATCGGTGTCGTCCAGCTTCTGGATCTCGGCATCCATCCAGGCCCGCGCGTTGACCTTTTGATCGGTGTTGGCGAGAAAGGTCTCGAAGGCGACGCGGTAGTCGTCGGTGTCGGAGAGAAAAGCGCGAACTTTGGCGGTCATGGGGGCTCGCAAGTAGGAAGAAACGAAACGGCGCTTGGGGCGACTTGCCGTAGTATTACGCCTCTCGAGCGAAAACGCCAACCAATTCTTCTTGGCGCTAAAGAAACGACGCTGGCGAGCGACGCCGGCTCGCTTTTATACTGAGGGGCGAAGCTTCTATTACCGGCAATGAGATACATGCCAAAAATCAAAACGCTCACGCAACTCCAAAAGCGACTGGCGAAAATCGCCGAGTCGCCGCATGAGACGACCGGGCGGTGGACCGCAGCGCAGATCTTTTATCATTTGGCGGCGGCGTTTGAGGGGTCGGTTGAAGGGTTGCCGCCGGGCTATAACGTGGTCGCCCGGACGCTTGTGGCGCCGGTACGGTGGATATTGACGCGGGTATGGTTTCCGGCCGGAATCCCGATTCCCGCGGCGATCGCCGACAAGGTCGCGCCGCCGCCAGAAGCCGATCTAGAGGAACAGTACCAGCGACTATTAGCAGTCCGTTGATTTTCTCGACGGACTGCGTGATCGCACGGATGCGATCCCAAAATAACGACGTAAGTCGTTATTTTGCGAGCCGCGAAGAGCTATGCTCTGAGCCTGGCGAGGTTGGAAAATGCCACGAGGGCATTTTTCAACCGGCAGTTAGTGGCGATCGAGCAGTTCGAGCGACACGAAGGTCCGCACCCGCCCCATCCGGTGCTGGGATACTTTTCGCACGACGAATGGGTTGGCTTTCATTTGCGGCATAGCGAACACCATCTCCGGTTTATTCGCGAGCAAGAAGAAATGTAGGGCAGGTTGTGCCTGCCGAAGTGGATACGTTTCCATTCCGGCAGGCACGGCCTGCCCTACGATTGATTGTGCATTGGGCCGCATTCCCTCGGCTTGCGCCTCGGAGCTACTATTCGCTTTGCGTTACTTCGACGGCAAGGTGCACGATTCTGGTTCGATGCATTGGTAGTCGAAGAATTTGCGGTCTTTGATGACCTGGGCGACGGGGGCGGGGACCATTTGTTCCCAGCTGGGGTCGCAATCGCCGATCTTGCGGAGAACTTCCCGCGAGAAGATGCCGAGGCAGTTTTCGTCGTAGTTGTCCAGGTTGTTGATCCCGCCGCGTCCCAGCAGATAGCTGTACAGCGGTTGCAGCTCCGGCTTCAGCTCCAGGTTATCGCAAGTCGCCAACTCGCCCGTTTGCGGATCGAGGTAGGGATAGCAGAAGATCTTCAGATCGTTCTTAAACAAGCGGCCAAACGACTCGAGAATGCCGCCTGGCAACTCGGTGTAATACTTCTCGTTGAACAGCTCCTTCAAGCTGGCGGCGCCCATCGTGAGGGCGATCTTTTCCTTCGTGCATTGCGAAAGGTAGGCGCCGAGGCGGAAGTACTCGAAGTAGTCGGAGATCAGCACGTTCATGCCGCAGGCCGCCATGACGTCGGCCCGGGCCAGGAAGTCGCGGCGGTCGATCTCGCCCTGGGCTTTCAGGTTCCGCATGGTGATTTCCATCACCTGGGCGACCTCTTTCCCTTTCACGTCGGGCAGTTCCGAGAACTTCTCATGCGCACAACGGAGCATGTCGACGTTGACGTTGCAGACCGGGCGGAAGCTGCCCCGCTCGACCAGGATCGGTTTGCGATAGAGGAACTCCGACGGCTGCAGCACGGTGCCGTTGGCGGCGAACATCGCGGCGCCGCTCAAGCCCAGCTCGACCAGCTTCAGGCTCATCAAACGATTGTCGACCCGGCGGAAGGCGATGCCGGAGAACTCGATCATGTCAATTTCGATGCGGGAAGTCGACAGCCCGTCGAGCAGCGAATCGACCAGCAGTTCCGGCTCGTGGTTAAAGTTAAACGCGCCGTAGATCAGGTTCACGCCGACAATGCCGAGCGCCTCTTGCTGGAGGGCGGTCTCGGTGTCGAGCATCTTGACGTGGATGATGATCTGGCTGTCTTCGTCGCGGGGATGCGCCTGGAATTTGATCCCCATCCAGCCGTGGCAATCGGAGTTGCCTTTGTATCCTCGGGCGGCGACCGTGTCGGCGAAGGCGAAGAAGGTGCTCGTCTCGCCGCGGGCTTCGGTCAAACGTTCCAGGTTGAGGGCGTGCTCTTGGTCCAGCATCGATTGCAGACGTTCGCGACAGACGTACCGGGCGGCCCGGCCGTAGATCGCGTCGCTGACCTGCATGTCGTAAGCCGACATACTTTTGGCGATCGTTCCGGCGCCGGCGCCGACGCGGAAGAACCACCGTACCACTTCCTGGCCGGCGCCAATTTCGGCGAAGGTGCCGTAGCGGCGGTTGTCGAGGTTAACGCTGAGCGCCTTTTGACGCGTCTCCATAGTCTCGATAGCGGAAGACTCGATCATCGGTTTTTGCACGTTCGAACTCGGTTTTGTCGGGGAAGTGGGAGAGGAAACCGTATCTGACGTCTGGCAAATAAGCCGCCCTCAGTGTAGCGAATGCAACCACGGCGGTGTCAAGCTCTCGCTCGAGGTGGCCTGGTTCAGGTCGGCTTGGATCCGCACAAAGACGAACCGCCCGACGCATCCATTCGGCGTTTCCGAGGATGTTGGAAAGCAAACGATATGCCAATCCGGCATAACCGGAGTTCGCTCGACAGGGGCGGCTTTTTGGCGAACGGATCCGCCATCGATGCATCAAATCAGGCAAAAAGTGCCCAGACTTGTTGCAATCGTCGCGGCTTGGCTAGTCTGAAGACTTTCCGTAAAGGTTAATCTCGGCCAACTGCTAGCCGCCGATTGAGTTGGTTTCCGCGATTGCGGGTTAGAGGGACGGCGCCCAATGCGCCTGGTGGCATGCTCTTGCGGCGTCTTCGCCGGATGAGCATGGCGACAAGAAGTCTTGCCTAAGTCGAGTCCCGAATACCTCCAAACCAACGATCATTCATTTTCTCTAGAAATTCGTGAGTCATCGGGTATCCGGATTGGGACCCTATGACAGAGTCGATACCGCAATATGGACAAAGAGCTGTCTCTCCCTTCTCAGAATTTGGTAACTTGTCCGTCCAACAGACAATTTCGGAAGAATTGAAAATTCTCAGGCAGAAGAAGCAGCCGCAAGTTTCGCTCTTCAGCAACTCGTCTCGATGATAGCTAGAGTGTTCATGGGCAGGTATTGAGAAATTGGGGGCAAGTAGTATCGGCTCGTTCTTGCGTGATGGTTCACGCTCCTGCTCCTGTAAATTACCGATTGCCCTTAAATGCAATTTGACCTCGTCGCTAAGTTCACCTGACTCATCCGCTTTTTCTAGGATGTTCAGCGCTTTGGTGATTTCCGCCTGCTTCACGGTCCGCTTAGCAAGGGATCGAGCTTGAGCCGCTCTCCGGGATGCTTTCGTGAGTTGTAGTTGAACAAGAGGCGTTGGGGCAAAGACGTTTGCGCCTTTTTTCCCATTGCAACTACGGCACGCAGGTAACCAGTTTTCATACGAGTTTAGTGAGAAGTCCAGGGAGAGCCCAAAGGCAGTTAGCGTCTCCTCTAGTTTTGGACGGTCTAGGATGAGCGATTCAGGGATTATGTGATCGATTTCCATCGTTTTGAGGTCGATGGGTTTCGTGCACATGTAGCAGACTTCCCCGTGCACTACGTAAACTGCGAAACGCTCAGCATTCGTAAATTTGTACTTCGCCAAGTCCGTAACTCCACGATCCCGCAGGGCACTCGCCATGCGGATTTACACTCAGTCAATATTGGCGGGATCTGCATTGCAAGCACTGATGTTACATTGGTAGTGGAATAAATGCTCCTAGAACTTTGAACAGTTACACCAGCTTCCGCGCCAGCACCGCATCGTCCGCCGTCTTGAAGTCGAGTTCAAACTTCCACTTGCGGAAGATCTCGATCATCCGGTTGTTATCAGGCGTCGTTTCGGCGACCATTTCTTTCATGCCCCAGTCTTTGCAGATCTTCAGGCTGTAGTTGGTCAGGATCGAGCCGAGCCCGCGGCCTTGATAGGCGTCCGAGACCAGCACGCCGTAGTCGGCCTCGCGGCGGTCGGGGTCAGCGACCAGACGGGACGTGCCGATCAGTTTGCGCTGGCCGTTTTCGTTCAGTTCGGCGACCAGGGCCAGTTCGCGGTCATAGTCGATATAGCAAAAGCGAGACGCCATTTCGTGCGTCGTCTCTTTGAACAAGTAGCGGAAGCGGAACCAGATCGTTTGCTCCGAGCAGTTCTCGTGTAGATCGATCCAGAGCGGCTCGTCCTCCGGCTTGACCGCCCGCAGCAAGATCTCGGTTCCGTCGCTCAGGTAAGTCGTTCGGGTCAGCTCTTCCGGGTAAGGGCGAATCGCCAAGTGCGAGTAGGGCCGCGGCGGTTCGACGAAGGCGGAACGGTCGAGAATGATCCGGGCGTCGAGGGCGACGACGTCTTTGTCGGTCGCCAACAGCGGGTTGATATCGAGTTCTTTAATTTCGGGATAGTCGGCGACCAGGTACGAAATCCGCATCAGCGTTTCGATCAGCCGGTCGATGTTGACTCCCTTACGGCCGCGATACCCTTCTAGCAGAGGCCAACTGCGGAGCGATTCCAGCATCCGCCGGGCCAGGCGTTCGTTGACCGGCGGCAGTTCGAGGGCGCTGTCGCGAAAGATCTCGGCCGCGATTCCGCCGGCGCCAACCATCAGCACTGTGCCGAAGACGTCGTCGCGCTTGGCGCCGACGATCAACTCGTGGGCGTTGGGCGCCGAGATCATCTTTTGGATCGTCACCCCTTCGATCATCGCATCGGGGCGTTTCTCTTTGGCGGTAGCGATCATCGTGTCGAAGGCGGCTTCGACCTTTTCGGCGCTCGACAGGTTCAGCTTCACGCCGTCAACGTCGGTCTTGTGCGTGATCTGCGGCGAGAAGATTTTCATCACCACCGGATAGCCGATCCGCTGGGCCAACGTCACCGCGTCTTCCTTCGACCAGGCGACATACGGCTTGGTGACCGGAATCTCGTACGCTTCCAGCAGCGCCTTCGACGTGCTTTCCGACAGGATCTCGCGTCCCTCGCTAAGGATCGTGTTGAAGACGGCCCGCAATTTTTGGCGATCAAGTGGAAACTTGACCGGCATGTCGCGAGGCGTTTCGTACAGCGTTTCCTGGTTGCGGGCATACGAAACGAGATGCATGAACGAGCGAACGGCCAACTCGGGCGAGGTGAAGGTCGGCACGCCATGCTCGTCGAGATGATTGACGGCGGCGCGGATCATTTCGCCACCCATCCAGACGCATAGGACCGGCTTGGGGCTCTTTTGCACGATCTTGACGACTTCGACGGCGGTTCCCATCGGATCGGTCATCGCCTGCGGGGTCAAAATCACCAGCGCTGCGTCGACCGACTTGTCGGCCAGGGTCACTTTTAGCGCTTCAGCGTACCGCGTCGAGTCGGCGTCTCCTAGCACGTCGACCGGGTTATTGTGCGACCAGGCGGCGGGCAGAATGGCGGTCAGGCTCTCGATCGTCTCGGGCGCCAGTTTGGCCAATCGGCCATGCCGGTCGAGCAGCATGTCGGTCGCCATCACGCCAGGACCGCCGGCGTTGGTTACGATCGCCAAACGGTCGCCGGTCGGCAGCTTCTTACTGGCGAGCAGTTCGGCACAGATGAACATGTTGTCGCTGTCGAAGACGCGGACGACGCCGGCCCGCTTGAAGGCGGCTTCATACACGGCATCGACGCCGGCGAGCGCCCCGGTATGCGAAGCGGCGGCTTGGGCCGACTCGGCGAACCGTCCCGCCTTGTAGGCGATGATCGGCTTTTGCCGCGCGAACGCCCTGGCGGCCGACATGAACTCGCGCGAGTCGCTGATCGATTCGACGTACATGATGATCGAATCGGTATGGGGATCGTTCGCCATGTAGTCGATCAGGTCGCCGATCTGCACGTCGAGCATGTTGCCGACCGAGATAAAGTACGAAAACCCGATGTTCTTTTGCAGCGACCAGTCAAGCACCGACGTGCACAAGGCGCCGGACTGCGAGATGAATCCAACGCGACCCGGGAGTGGACTGCTAGCGGCGAAGCTGGCGTTTAGATTGACGGCGCTCGACATCACGCCCAGGCAGTTGGGGCCGATGATCCGCAGGCCGTCGTATTTGGCGGCGGCCGCTGCGACCTGGCGTTCCAGTTCAATGCCGGCGGCGCCAGTTTCCCGAAATCCGGCCGAGATGATCACAACGCCGCGCGTTCCTTTGGCGCCGATCTCTTCGATCAGGGCCGGGACGCCGGCCGACGGGACGCAGATGACCGCTAAGTCTGGGGTTTCGGGCAGATCCGCGACGCTCGCGAATGCCGGCAACTCTTCGATCGTGTCGTACTTCGGATTGATCGGATAGATCTTGCCGGTGAAGCCGCCGCTGATCAGATTTTTCACGACGGTATTGCCGACGCTGCCTGCCTTGCGGCTGGCGCCGATCACGGTCACCGATTTGGGATGAAAAATCTTGGAGAGGTTTCGAATCGCCATGCCGCCTGGACCTCGTTTTTCCTACTGGAGGTTGGAGAGAGAATGGGGATGAACCGGGGCGCGTATTAAACTACTCGGATTGATCGGCGGTTGAAATATGCCGACAGGATGCGGACGGAGGCCATTGGCGGGATTCACGCTTGTTTTTCCGAGTGGTTCTTTTTCGACGGATCGCCGTAAAAGATCGATCTCCCTCGCTTTTTAAAAGAGAAATCGTCTAGTTTCGCTGACTACGACAAACGGCGAAGGGGTTTGCGATTACGAACCTTTGAACAACGCTTCAATTTCGTCGGCCGACAATTCTCGATCGGCCGGTTCCGATTCGTCTTGTTCCGCGACTTCGGCCGTCGGCTCTGCGGTAGGTTCCGCTTGCGCGTCATCCGCGTCCGCTTCTGACGCCGCTTTGGCGGCAGGGGAATCGGCGGTCGGGAAGAGCGAATCGATCTCGTCGGCCGACAGTGCCTGGTCGGCCGGTTCCGCCGCCACTTGCGCAGCGACTTCCACCGCTGGCTCTTGGGTGGGCTTTTCCTCTGGTTCCGCTGCGGTGACGCTATCGGCTTTGCCTTTCACGTCGGCCGCTTCCGGCTCCGACGGGGTTGTCGGCGGGCTGGCGGCAGCGAACAACGAAGCGATCTCGTCGGCCGATAGTTCCTGGTCGGCGGGTTCCGCTTCCGCTGCTGGCGCTTGGGTGGGCTCTTCCTCTGGTTCCGCCGCAGCGATGCTATCGGCTTCGCCTTTCACGTCGGCCGCTTCCGGCTCCGACGGGGTTGTCGGCGGGCTGGCGGCAGCGAACAACGATGCGATCTCGTCGGCCGACAATTCCTGGTCGGCGGGTTCCGTTTCCGCTGCCGGCGCTTGGGTGGGCTCTTCCTCTGGTTCCGTTGCGGTGACGCTATCGGCTTTGCCTTTCACGTCGGCCGCTTCCTCTTCCGGCTCCGACGGGGTTGTCGGCGGACTGGCGGCAGCGAACAACGAAGCGATCTCATCGGCCGACAGTTCCTGGTCGGCGGGTTCCGTTTCCGCTTGCTCGGCGACTTCCGCTGCTGGCTCTTTGGGGGTCGGCTCTTCCGCAGTTGGGGTCGCGATGTCGCTCTTGGCATCGGCTTCGGTTGTCGGCGAACTGGTGGCGGAGAATAACGATGCGATCTCATCGGCCGACAGTTCCTGGTCGGCGGGTTCCGTTTCCGCTTGCTCGGCGACTTCCGGCGCAGGCTTTTTGGGGGTGGGCTCTTCCGCAGTTGGGATCGCGATGTCGCTCTTGGCATCGGCTTCGGGTGTCGGCGGACTGGCGGCGGAGAATAACGAAGCGATCTCGTCGGCCGACAGTTCTTCGTCCACTGGTTCCGATTCGCCTTGCTCGGCGACTTCCTGCGCCGGCGGCTCCGCAATTGGTTCTTCGGCGACCGGTTCTTCGGCAGATTCCGCCGCCGCGTCGGTCTTGGGTTCCGCTTCGGCAGCTGGTGCGTCGTCGGCGTCGAGTTGTCCGGCCGCTTTGAGCAGCGATTCGATTTCGTCGAGCGACTCGTCCAGGACGTCCCGCTCCATATCGGCGTCGCTGCCGCTGAGCAGTTGTTCCATGTCGTCGGTCATGAACGCGTCGTTATCGCCCGCTGGTTGGCTCGCGGCGGCGGCTGGATCGGCGTTGTCCGTTTCAGCGGCGAGAGATTCAGCGGGCGCCTCGTCGTCAGACGGAAGATCCGCTGCGGGGGTCTCGGCTTCTTGCTGAGCCTGCTTTTCCCGGGCCTGGCGTTTTTCTTCTTCAAGCCGTTTGGCGAGTTTGTCCGCTTCGATCTCTTCCAGGTGAGCCGCTTCGAGCCGATCTTGTTCTTCACCTTCGACCGGCTCTTCTTCCGGCAGCTCGTCGTCGAAATCGGCGGTCGGCTCATCGTCTGGATAGTCGTCGTCCACATCAGCCGCTTCCGCAGACTCGTCATCGACGTCGACCGCTGGGGGCGTTTCTTCGTCCAACATCTCGATCCGCACCACTTGCTGAATGCCGTCGCCAAAGATGCTCCACCAGGGGCGCGGACCGTAGCCCAGCGCCACTGCGGCGGCGAAGCCGAGTACAAGATTCAGGACGGAAATGAGCGCAAATAGAAGCAACGGAAGTCCTCGGGACGGGCTTTCGATTCGAGCCGTGGTTGGCAGGCTGCGAAAAAATATAGCTCGTTGGAATAGGGCATTCCGGGTTTGCGCAATACGGGAAGCCGTCTCCCCGCGGGTTTGGTGGAATCACGGTTTAAATGACCGGACCACGCCGTTAAGTCGGGATTTGCTGGCCAGATGACCCGTATTATTGGCTTTGTCCGCGGACGACCATGCCTCCGTTTTGCCCCGCTGCGGCGCCGATCACGTGCTGCAGGAATTGGGGGGAAGGCCGGTTGGGGAGCGTGAACGCCTCGGGCTGGGAGGAGGGGTTCGACTTGGAGTGAAACAAGATCGTGATGTTCGCCTCGCCGCCATGTTGGCGAATGTACTCCAGCACCTCTCGTTCGGCCGGGGTCAGATCGCTGCTGCCGGTGATCATTCCGCTGCTGGCCAACGCGGCGGCTCCGGCGGCGGTCGACGGCATGTGGGCGGGCAGATTCGGCTGTGACCTGGGCAAATCAGGCATCGAGGGGGCGGCTCGATTGGGACTGGGCGAGCCTTGCGCCATTTGCGGCTGCGCGGCATTGCCGGTGAAGAGGTGAGCGATCTGCTTTTCCTCTAGCAGCGCGAAGATCGTCTTCAAGGCGGCGTAGTAGCCTTCGTCGTATTCGGGGTCGGCGGCGTTACAGACGCCGATCAGCTGGCCGGCGTCATTGAACAAGCCGCCGCCGCTGCGACCGTCGATCGGTGCGCCCGCCGCTTGTAGATTGTCGGGGCCCTGATAGCGATTGATGCTATTGATGCGGCTTTCGCGAATGGAAGCGTCCGCTCCCTTGTCGCAACCGACGGTAAACGCTTTTTCGCCGACGGTTACCGGCTGATTCGGAGTACGAACCGTGACCGCAGAGATCGGGAAGTTCGGCTTAAAGGTGAGCAGCGCGACGTCTCGGTCCAGGTCGTAAGTCAGCAACCGGCCGGCAATAGCGCTGGTAGCGCCAGGGGCGAATGATTCGACTTCAATTTGACCGTTGCCCTGCGAATCGCGGAACAAATGGCCGCAGGTCAGCACCAGCGCTTCGCCATGATGCGAGTGAACCACGGTGCCGGTTCCGTACGAAAAGCCATTGGGGTCGATGACTCTCAAGCGGACCGTCGCGGCCAGCGCTTTTTGCCGAGCGGCCGACGAATTGCCGGAGGTCATCATCGGGCCCGGCGATTGCCCCCGTACGACCGGCGCCGCCGGCGATTGCATCGCCATGGCTTGTTGCGGCGCGGGATTGGTCGCCGCGGATGGTTGTTTCGGAAACATGGCGACCAGTTCGTCATAGCTGGTACGGCCTTCGGTTTGGGCGATGATCTTGCCCTGTTGGACCATGCGAAACGCGGGCAGTCCGCGGACGGCCAGACGCTGGGCCATGTCTGGATCCCGGGTTTGGTCAATGATAACGACCGGGTAGCCGGCCGCTTGGAGCCGCTGAACGGTTGGTTTCATCTCGCGACAGTAGACGCACCAGTCGGCGGTGACGTAATACAGAACCGGCGATCGCGAATTATCGGCCGGGGCGGCGGTCAGCGCGACCGACAACATTAGCGCGGAGACTGCGTTCATCGCGTCCCTCCCTGGATCGTGGGGGCGAACATAGACGCCCAGTGCGGTACCTAAACGGTGCGAACGTGATAGCATCCTTGCCTCGATCGTTCGCGAGGTCGGACCAATGTCGGCTTCCAGGGCGAGTCGGACAAGGCCAATAGAAGGCTTTTTGGGGAAATCGCGGCGAATTGCCCAAGAATCCCTCAAGTAGAAGCGGCGATTCAACCGACGCCGGAGGCCGCGTTTCCCCGAGAAAGACCGAAAAATTCGTTATTTTTGGGGGAGTTTAAAAATGGGGGACAAACTGTTCCGAAAATAGCTACAATGCTAGACTTGTCAAACTTAGTGGCTGGGCCCCTGCCCAGCTTTTCCCGTTTCTATCCACGAAAAAGGATTAACTGCCATCATAGATCGGAATTCACGGGATCGCGATCGTGACCGCGATCAAACGCGCATTAACGAGAGAATTCGTAAGACTCCGGTGCGCGTCATTGATGAAGAAGGAGAACAGCTGGGGATCATTCCCACCGAAGACGCGCTCAGCCGCGCTCGCACTGCTGGTCTGGATCTAGTGGAAGTCGCCCCGATGGCGACTCCGCCGGTGTGCCGCATCATGGACTACGGCAAGTACAAGTACCAGCAAAACAAGAAACAACACAAATCGCACTCGCATCACGCGAAAACCAAGGAGATTCGCCTGCGTCCCAAGACCGGGAATCACGATATCGAATTCAAAGTGAAGCAGGCGATTACTTTTTTGAAGCACAAAGACAAAGTTCAAGTCTCGATCCAGTTTCGCGGCCGCGAAATGGCCCACGTCGACGAAGGTCAGCGTGTGATGAATCAAGTGATCGAGTTGCTGGAGGAATACGGCAAGGTTGAATCAACCCCGAAGCAGATGGGACGTCGCATGATGTGCACCATCGCGCCCAAGGCGGGTTAGCGATCACTTGATCGCGCGCCGGTTGGCGTATGACGACGCCAAACCTCCGAGCGCGAACAGCAAGCTTGAAAAACGCTTGGCAATGGCCCGCCAGGCGTTTTTTTATGCGCGGCTCGCTTACGTGGGGAGTGGGGGATGTGTGGTCATGCGAACCAGAGGAAGCCGGTTTTGCGCCGTTCTACTTTCCCAATCGGAACAAATCGGAGTTTCTTCATCGATTTAACGGCAGGGAGTCCACTCCTGTGGGGGTGAAAGAAAAAAGATTTCTTGTCGCCTCGGTGACCCGTAAATCCCAGTACCGCCAGGCGCGATATCGAGGGTGGTTTCGCGAGAAAGCGGTGCAATCGCGCGAAATTTTGCCCTGCTTACAGCAAATAGCGACAAGTTGGCGAGCTGTGAAAGTTGGAAGAAAAAAACGGAAGTTTCCCGGATTTCTCGGGGATTGCGAACTATCATTTTTTCGGAACCACACGCTTGACACATCAAGCGTTCAAATCTTGAATTGAACGATATAGGATCCGTTTGATCAGTGAAATCTGAGGGGCACGACCGGAACCTATGACGAGTCTCGTCGTTTAATATCCGCACACACGGAACAGTTCTTCCCTTCGCTTTCTTTTGGAGAGGCAATGTCTATCGCTCAAGGTATGCGCCGTCGGGGTTTCACCCTCGTCGAACTTCTCGTCGTGATTGCCATCATCGGCGTATTGATTGCTCTTTTGTTGCCGGCCGTGCAGCAAGCTCGTGAAGCTGCTCGTCGTATGACCTGCACCAACAACCTGAAACAGCTCGGTCTGGCCTGCCACAACTACGCCGACACCTTCAAGACCTTCCCCAGCGGCGGCGTTGATCCTGTCGCTTTGGCAACTGCGACCGGCACCAACGGCGCTTGGAGCTGGAGTGCTCTGATTCTGCCGCAGATCGAACAAAACAACCTGTACGATGCGATGGGCGTTACCACGAACTCGGTCCTCACCGTGGCCTCCAACGCCACCTCAGGGACGACTTTGGAAGGTCAGATTCAATCGGAAATCGGCGCCTTTCGTTGCCCCAGCGACACCGCTGGCGAATTGCCGACCTGCCGCACGGTCCGCGTCAACGGAACGACCGGCACCTGCCCGACTGCCGGCACCAATCTCCGGGGCATCGCTGGCGTTCAAGCGAGCACCTCGAACTACATCGCCGTCGCTGGTCTTTTCAGCCCGCAGATGCGTAAAAACAATGGCGTGATGTACCCGAACAGCAAGACTGGCTTCCAGTCGATGACTGACGGTTCCAGCAACACCTTCCTGGTTGGCGAACGGGCTGAATACCAGGCCGCCGGCACCTGGATGGCCACCGGTTACATCCGTGGAACGAGCAACACCGCTTCCTATGTTGCCGACACCTCGGACGCGGCCAACTCGATGGGTATGGTCAGCGTGGTCCCGAACTACAAAGTTCAGACCGCGACTTCCAGCATCTGGGCTGGTTTCAGCAGCACGCACCCGGGCGGCACGCAGTTTGTGCTGGGCGACGGCGCCGTGAAGTTCATCTCGGAAACGATCGCCTTCAACAACGGCGGCGCTACGCCGATCGACGGCAGCGGTGGTTTCAATGACTCGGTTGCCAATGGCACCCCCGCCGACTACGGCGTCTATCAGCGTCTCGGTATCCGCAACGACGGTCAGGTCGTCGGCGAATATTAATCGACTTCGCCGTTTGGTGATGAACGGTTGATCTCGACAACATGACAAAACCAAAGCTCGCGAGCGTCTAAAAACGCTCGCGAGCTTTTTTCGTGGAAACTCGGCTCCTTGGGCCTTAGCTGCCTGTTGAAAAATGCCCTCGTGGCATTTTTCAACCTCGCCAGGCTCAGAGCATAGCTCTTCGCGGCTCGCAAAATAATGACTTACGTCGCTATTTTGGGATCGCATCCCTGCGATCCAGCAGCCCGTTGAGAAAATCAACGGACTGTTAGCGCAGGGCCGGAACGGTAGTTCGCCTTTCAAGGAATTCCGAAGAATTGTGGTTCTCATGGGGTATTTTGATTGACCCGCTAGGTGGCCGCACTTTAGGCTGTGTTTGCTACCCGGTTACTAGAGATTGTATATCCGGAAATCACAACTTCTTTCTTTCCATTGGGAGGGGCAATGTCTATCGGTTTTTATCAGCGTCGTCGGGGATTTACGCTTGTTGAGCTGCTTGTGGTGATTGCGATCATCGGCGTTTTGATCGCACTGCTGCTGCCAGCCGTCCAGCAGGCCCGCGAAGCGGCGCGTCGCATTTCTTGCACAAACAATCTGAAGCAGCTTGGTATTGCTTGTCACACCTACGCCGACGCGTTCAAGGTGTTTCCTTCGGGGGCGGTCGATCCGGTGAACCGCACCTCGGACGCTGGTGTGGATAATGCTTGGAGTTGGAGCGCGTTGATCTTGCCGCAGATCGAGCAGGACAACCTGTACGACACGATGGGTGTGACATCGAACTCGCTCTCGATCGTTATTGACAACGCCAATCCAACGACCCCCACGACGGCCAGCGTTGCGCTAAAGAATGCCATGCAGGCGAAGTTAGACGCCTTTCGCTGTCCCAGCGACACGGCCGGGACGCTCCCTTCGTGTCGCGTCGTCAAATACAACGGCGCGACAGGGACCTGCCCCGCGTCGGGAACGACCTTGCGAGGCATTACCGCCATGCAGGCCAGTACGACGAACTACGTCGCCTGCGCCGGCATCTTTGATACGCAGATGCGTGCCAACAACGGTGTGATGTACGCCCACAGCAAAACCGGGTTCCAGGGGATGACCGACGGCGCCAGCAATACGTTTCTGGTGGGCGAGCGGGCCGAATACCAAGCGGTCGGCACGTGGATCGGTACCGGTTACGTTCGGGCTGGCGGCAATACGGCGACCTTTGTGACCGAGGAGTCGAGTTCGGCCAATTCGCTGGGAACAGTCGGCGTTCCGCCGAATTACAAACGTCAGGGGCAATCGGTCCCGGCAAGCGAGATCGCCTACAACACCTGGGCCGGCTTCAGCAGCAGTCATCCTGGCGGAACGCAGTTCGTGTTGGGGGACGGCGCCGTGAAGTTCATCTCCGAGACGATCGCCTTCAGCGTAGGTGCGACGGTCGTGTCGACGCCAATTAGTGGGTCTGGCACGTTTGACGGCTCGGTAACGTTGGGGACCGCCGCGCAGCTGGGGGTCTATCAGCGGCTGGGGATTCGCAACGATGGCCTAGTGATCGGCGAATATTAATCGACTGGCTTGGCTCTGGTGGGGCCAAGTAAGAGCGAAAAACGGGAAATCAAGCTCGCGGGCGTCGTATGGCGCCGGCGAGCTTTTTTTACGTCGTCCTGGTCGGGGGTGGGCTTCGGGCCGGTTGCTTGGCGAAAAGGAGGCCCGACCGGGGCAAAATAGGAAGAACGACGGCGAGACGACGCCTGGGTTAGTTGACCCTCTCCCTTGCCCGGCTTACAGTAGATTTGCACCTCTTCGGTCGTCAAACTTCTGCTGGCGACTGGCCGGAACTCCCGTTAACGCAACTATTTAACTCGAAAGTCGCCGATGCTGGCTCATCGTGTGATTCCTTGTCTCGACGTCGATCGCGGTCGCGTCGTGAAAGGAACCAATTTCGTCAACCTGCGCGATGCCGGCGACCCGGTGCAAGTCGCCTCGCGCTACGAGCAGGAAGGCGCCGACGAATTGGTCTTTCTCGACATCTGCGCCAGCCACGAAGAGCGGGCGATCATGTTGGATGTCGTCCAGCGCACCGCCGAGCAAGTCTTCATGCCGCTGACCGTGGGCGGCGGGATTCGCACGATCGAGGACATTCGCGCCTTGCTTAACGCCGGCAGCGACAAGGTCTCGATCAACTCGGCTGCCTGTAAGAATCCCGAATTCGTTCGCGAAGCGTCGCGACGGTTTGGCAGCCAATGCATCGTGGTCAACATCGACCCCAAACGCGTGAAGAAAGAGAACGGGGACGAGGTCTGGGAAGTGCACATCAACGGCGGCCGCACGCCGACCGGTTTGGAAGCGGTCTCGTGGGCCAAAACGGTCGAGGAGCTGGGCGCCGGCGAGATCGTGCTGACCAGCATGGACTGCGACGGCTCGAAGGATGGTTACGACATCGACGTAACGCGAGCCGTTAGCCAAGCGGTGGCGATTCCGGTAGTCGCCAGCGGCGGCGCTGGGAAGCCGGAGCACTTGGCCGATGCGATTCAACTGGGGAAAGCGGCCGCCGCCTTGGCGGCCAGCATTTTTCATTTCGGCGAGTACTCGATTTCAGAAACAAAGCGAATCATGGCCGAGCGCGGAGTCGCCGTGCGGATCTAGCGGACTAGTCGGAGAACGAACAGATGACGGAAGCGGCTGAACTAAAAGAAAAGTACCTGAAGAAGAAGGTAGAGCTGGAAGTCGACAAGATCTTCCGGGCTTGCGTCAAGCTGGAAGGCTCCGACTTGCACATGAAAGTCGGGCGTCCGCCGATCGTTCGAATTAACGGTACGCTGCGCGAATTGAACCGCGAGGCGATTGATGCGGAAGAAATGGTTCGTCTGCTGATCCCGCTGCTGGACGAACGGAATAAGAAAATCCTCGAAGAAAACGGAGGCGCCGACTTCGCGCATTCCATCGACGTCGATGGCGAGCGATGGCGTTTCCGCGTGAACATGCTGACGCAGCTGGGCAATCTCGGATTGGTCGCCCGTCGCATTAGCAACTGGATTCCGAACTTTGAAGGTTTGAATCTGCCGCCGGTGATGGAGTCGCTCTGCAAGTTCGACCAAGGGATGGTGCTGCTGGCGGGGGTGACCGGTTCTGGTAAGAGTACGACGATCGCGTCGATGCTCAATTGGATCAACCGCAACTACTCGAAGCATATTCTGACGCTTGAAGACCCGATCGAATTCGTCTACACCGAAGACAAGTGCCTGATTAATCAGCGCGAGATCGGTCAGGACGTGAAGAACTTTGAAATCGCGATGGGACACGCGGTTCGTGAAGATCCCGACATCATCCTCATCGGCGAAATGCGTGATCAGGAAACGTTCCTCACGGCGATTCACGCGGCGGAAACGGGCCACTTGGTGTTCGGTACGATTCACGCGTCGAGCGCCCCGAGCACCATCGGTCGTATTCTCGACTTGTTCCCCGAAGAAATGCATGGTTCGATTCGTAGCGCCATCGCGTTTAACATGCGGGGCATCGTCGCCCAAAAGCTGCTCAAGTCGATCAAGCCGGGCGTCGGTCGCGTGCCGACGGTCGAGATCATGACGCTGAGCCCGATGGTTCAGAAGTTGATTTTGGAAGGGAAGGACAGCAAGCTGCCCGATGCGATCCGCGTCGGCAAGGACGACGGCATGCAAGATTTCACGATGAGTCTGAAGGCGCTGATCGACGAAGAGTTGATCGACCGCGAGACTGCGTTCGCCGTCGCGCCGAATTTGGAAGCCTTGAAGATGTCGCTCAAGGGCATCAACGTTTCGCAACCTGGTATGGTCTAATGCTGCGCATCTCTTCGCTGATTCTTATCGCGGTCGTCCTGGCGACCGTTTTAACCGGCCCGCTCTACCTGCACGCACAGGAAGGGGAAGCGGCGCCCGCCGCAGCCGAGCCTGCCGCGGCGCAGCCGGCGGCCCAAGCCTCGACGCCGGCGCCCAAGCCCGACGGATTGCGCGTCAACGAGCCGGGCGAGTACGGCTTCGTCAACCCGCTGTTTTTGCTGATGTACTGGGCGCTATTCCTGTGCTGGGTCTATTCCACCACCTGGATTAGCCAAGACACCGAAGTGTTGAAGTTGCCCCAGGCAAGGTGGGTCTCATTGAACTTCTGGCCCTTCTTTCTGTTGTCCTGGGCGTTTGTCGCGCTGGTGCCGTTTTTTCTCGGCTTCCCCTTTGCGATCGCGCTGTATGCGGTGCCGTTGGGAATGTACGTCTCGAAGCGCAACGCGCTGGTCGACCCGCACCTGCGCGTCTTGACCCGCGATCATATTCGGTTCGTCATCTCGCGACTCAGCGGCGGTAAGATGGACGCCGAGCGGAAAGAGCCGTGGCAGATGGGCCCCCGCGTCGAGTTGATCGCGCAAGGCGCATCAGGCGAAACCAACAACGCCAATCTTTACAACGCCCGCAAGGCGTCGGACGCCTACGTCTGGGTCAAAGAATTGGTCGCCGAAGTGCACGAGCGCCGCGCTAACAAGATCTTGATGGACTACGGCAAAGATTCGGTGCAGATGAAGTACTTCATCGACGGCGTCTGGCATGCCGGCGAAGCCCGCGATCGCGAGTCGAGCGATCTGATGTTGGTGCTGATGAAGCTGATCGCCGCGCTCAAGCCGGAAGATCGTCGTTCTCGCCAGCAAGGAACTTTTGGCGCCAACTACGAGAACGCCAAGTACACCTGCAATATCTCCAGCCAAGGGGTTCCGACCGGTGAGCGAGTCCTGCTCGAGTTCTCCGGCAATGATCGGAAGCTGGCGACGCTGGTCGAGCTGGGGATGCGGGAGAAGCTGCTGGAAGACGTCAAAGAGGCGATGCTCGCTTCGCACGGGATGTTCATCTTTTCGGCGCGTCCCGAAGGCGGTCTGTCGACGCTTTTTTCGCTCGGTATCGGTTCGACCGATCGGCTGGTTCGCGACTTCGCCGGGTTAGAGAAGACGACCAGCAAAGAGCCGGAGATCTTGAACGTCGGCCTGGTCGAGTACGATCCGGCGAAAGAGACGCAAGAGACTCACTTGCCCAGCCTACTGCGGAAGCAGCCCGACGTGCTCGTGTTTCGCGAAATTGACAACGCGGTAGCGATGGAAGTGCTGCTGGAAAGAGCGGAAGAAAAGAACCTGGTCTTTACGTCGACTCGCGCCAAGGAAGCGGTCGAAGCGATCTTGCGGGTGATGGCGATCGGCGCCGAGCCGAAGGCGTTCGCCAAAGCGATCAGCGCCTCGCTCAACATGCGGCTGTGCCGCCGGTTGTGCGACAAGTGCCGCGAGCCGTTTCAGCCGACGCCGCAAATGCTGCAGAAGCTGGGCATTCCGGCGGGACGCGTCGATACGCTCTACCGCGCCGGCAAGCCAGATCCGGAAGATCCGAAGTCGATCTGCACCAAGTGCGGCGGTATTGGCTACTACGGCCGAGTCGGCATTTTCGAGTTTGTGAAAGTTGATGACCGCTTTCGCAAAGCGCTGATGAAGCAGCCACGACTAGAGACCTTGCGAGCCGCCGCCAAGCAGGCCGGCAATCGCACCATGCAGGAAGAAGGAATCTTGCTGGCGGTCAGCGGCGTGACGTCGCTGGAAGAAATTGGTCGCGCTCTTAAGGAATAAAGATTATCCAAAGCGAAACGCTTAGAAAGGCGATTGCGCCATGAATATGAATTTGCTCATGCTGGGCTTGCTCGAATTGATCGTCTTTTCGCTGACGTTCAATCAAGGATTTTGGACGTGCGCGTTGATGATGTTCAATATCACGTTCGCCGGAGTGATGGCGTTCAATTACGCCGCGCCACTGGCGAACCTGCTGATCGGTATGTATGAACCGCTCTACTACATGGCCGAGTTCATGTCCCTCTGGGTATTGTTCCTGATCTTTTTCGCGATCAGTCGGGCGGTTACCGACAAGCTGTCGCCGGTTCCGGTGCGGGTCGGCGGCGAGACGGGCGAGACCATTCTTAACTACGCGTTCAGCGTTTGGGTTTCGTGCATGTTCACCATCTGGGTCTGCTTTACCCTGGTTGTGGCGCCGATCGCGGCTGATGGCTTTCAAAGTATGATGTCGCCTGGCGCTGTTGCGCATACGGCCGCTTTTCGATTTGGTGGATGGTACGTTGCGGCGCCAGGGAAGTTGGGGATGGGGCTCTTGGGTAGACCGATCAGCATGACGGACTACATGAATTCGCGACTGGATCGTAGCAACGAGTTGAAAACCAAGAAGGGCGTGATGGATGTCCCCTAACGCCTCCTTATTCTTCGCCCTGTGTTGTTGATGCAATGAACGAATTCTCCTCATCAGAACTCGCCGCCGGAAACGAAGATCTCGTCAATTATCGCGAGCCGAGCCGCATGGCGATCGCCGCCCTTGTGTTGGGCGTCGCTTCGGTGCTCGCGCTCTTGAACCAGATTTTCTGGTTTGTGCCGATCGTCGGCGTGATCGTCGCCCTGGTCGCGCTGCGCGGTATCAGCAAGAGCGATCATCTGACCGGCAAGGGAATCGCCACGCTTGGCTTGTTTCTCTCTGGCGTGCTGGGCGCTGTCGGAGTTGCGAATAGTTTGATCGTCACTCAGGCGATCGAGGCCAATGCGACGCAGTTCGCCGAAGCGTGGCTCGAGTTGGCGGCGGAGAACCCGCAAGAGGCGCACCAACTGACGATCTCGGCCGGAGGTCGCGTGCCGCTCGACGGCAATCTGAACGTCTACTACAGCGAGAATCCGAAAGCGCTCGAAGAATACGGCATATACATGGAGAACGCCGCCGTCCAGTGGCTGCGTGATCACAAAGAGCCGAAGCCGAGCGTTCAATTCCTGCGGGTGGCGCAGATTCGCTATGACGATGGACGCCCCTATGCGACCTGCGTTTTTACGGTGACCAGCGGCGAAGCCCATCGCGACATCGCCGTTGAACTGGGCCGACTGGCCGGCCGCAAAGATAGCGGCCACGACTATGAGTGGTATGTCTCGAACATCCACTTCGCTAACGATTAGAGCGTTTTTCTGATCGCTGTAGCGTTTCTGGCGTTAGTGAGGCAAGCTGGTCAACGCCGACCAGCGCGGCCGCAACCAGCCAGAACGATACCGATGGAGGAAAACCGCTCTAGTCGTCGGGCGGGCGCCGTTTAGCCAAGCGCCGTTTCGACCGCCGTCTTCATCTTCGCCAGGCCTTCTTTGGCGACGTCCAGCGGTTCTCGTTTCCAGTACTTGGCGTTGAACAGTTCCAGCGAAAACGCCCCGCGGAATCCGCCGTTGTACAGGTCTTGGATGATCTGCGTCAGCGGAGCGACGCCGTCGCCAGGGAAGACGCGGTAGCTGTCGTTGATTTCGCTGCGGGGCGGATCGGCCGGATAGTCGTTCATGTGAAACACCGGCATCGCAGCGCCGTTGATCACGTTCAGGCCGTGGAAGTCGGAGCCCCCTTTGTAGATGTGATAGACGTCGGGCATGATGCACGACCGCGGGTGAGCCGCTTCGATCGCCACGCAGGCCACTTCCCCTAACCGGCTGAGGTTGGTCGAAAAGCCCCACAGTTCCAGCTCCGGCGTGATGCCGACTTCTTCTCCCACTTCGCAGAGCGCCCGGTAGCGTTCGGCCACCGTCAGCAGATCCAGCTTGGCGCCATTGGTTGCGCCGGCCGGCGGAGCGGCGATTCGCGTTCCGCCGATCGCTTTGACCAGCAACATGTCGCGCCGCGCGTCTTCCAGCCCCTTCTTGCGGGCAGCTTCGTCGTCCACGATCCACTGGGCGAAGCCGATGGCGCTTTCGACCTGCATCCCGTGATCGGCGATCCGCTTGCGGAGATCTTCCAGGCTGCCGCCGGCTTCCTGGTACGCTGAGATCTTGTTGATCCAGGGCTCAACGCCGCTGTAGCCCGCCTTGGCGGCGATTTCGATCTCCTGATCGAGCGGCAATTTCTGACCGCGAATCGTCGACATGTTCAGGCAATAGCGGATGCCGTGCTTGTCGGCCTTCGGCGTTTCGGCGGCGCGACTGCTCGCCGCACCGCCCAGCCAGACGCCGGCGCCAGCCAGGCCAGCCAAACGAAGTGCGTCGCGTCGATCGAGGGGGTGAAACATGGCAGGCGATTCCAAGGTGTGCGGGAAAAGAGGAAGTAGTTGATCTATTCTGAACCGCCGCCACGCAGATTTCAACGCGGGCGTTGCACGTATGCGCAGCATCGCGACTCGGCTATGATACTCGGCGGCGAGCGAGTCCAAGATCGCCTCCCGGACGACGAATACCCGCTGATACGCAACTTCGCCTCGATAGGATCACCGCTTGATGGACGCTTGGATCGAAGCCCTGATCGCCCTGGTTACGCTGACGTCGCTCGAAATCGTCTTAGGGATCGATAACATCGTGTTCATCGCCATTATTTCAGGGCGATTGCCAGAGGAGCAGCGGCCCAAGGCCCGCAAGTTGGGACTGTTGGCGGCGCTAGTGATGCGGATCTTGCTATTGCTGACGATCTCGCTCGTGATGAAAGCGACGTTCCCGTTGTTCAGTTGGACCGATCTTGGGATTCAGCTCAACTATCTGACCGAGCATGAAGAGCTGAATCACGTCTCGATCAAGGATTTGATTCTCTTCTTCGGCGGGTTGTTCTTGATCTGGAAGAGCGTTCGCGAGATTCATGAAAAGCTGGAGCACGAGCCGCACGAAGAGTCGGACGAGCCGAAAGCGGCGATTACCTTCAGCGGGGTGATCACGCAGATCGTGCTGCTCGATATCATCTTTTCGCTCGACTCGGTCATCACGGCGGTCGGGATGGTGAAAGGAGACATTGGAGGCGTCATCCCCGGCATCTACGTGATGATCGCGGCCGTGATTATCGCGGTCGGCGTGATGATCGCCTTCGCTAATCCGATCTCGAATTTTGTTGAGCGGCACCCGACGCTGAAGATGCTGGCCCTCAGCTTCTTAATCTTGATCGGCGTAATGCTGGTCGCCGAAGGAACCGGCGCCCACTTTGATAAGGGCTACGTCTACTTCGCGATGGCCTTCGCGCTGATCGTGGAGATGCTCAACCTGCGGGTGAAAGCGGTGTCGAAGAAGAAAGCCGCGCTGAAGAAAGAAGCGGCCGAGCAGTAGGGGACCATGGTTAGCCCCGACAGCGGAGCTGTCGCGGCTAACCGGGGTGGGGGCTAGTTCGTCCCCAGCAGCGTCTTTACCGCCACTTCGATATCCTGCTGCCGCATCAGGCTCTCGCCGACCAAGATCGCGTTGACGCCGCCGCTGGCCAGCATCTGCACGTCGTCGTTGGTAAAGATTCCGCTTTCGCCGACCAGCAGTTTGTCGGCAGGGATTTGCTGGCGCAGACGAACCGTGTGGTGCAGGTCGACCTCAAAGGTCCGCAGGTCGCGGTTGTTGACGCCGATCAGTTTGGCGCCCGAGGCCAGCACGCGGGTGACGTTCTCCGGCTCGTACAGCTCGACCAGGGCGGTCATGCCCAGCTCGTGAGCGCCGTCGAGCAGCGTCTTCAGCGCTTCGTCATCCAGGCATTCCGCGATCAGCAAGACGGCGTCGGCGCCGGCGATGCGGGATGCGAGCAGTTGATACGGATCAAGGATGAAATCCTTCCGCAGGACCGGGATGTCGACGGCCTGGCGAATGTCGCGGAGATAGTCGAGCGAGCCTTGAAAGTAGATTTCGTCGGTCAGGCAGCTGATGCAAGTCGCGCCGGCCGCTTGATAGGCGAGCGCGATTTCGACCGGGTTGAAGTCTTCGCGGATGAGCCCCTTCGAGGGACTCGCCTTTTTGACTTCGGCGATCAGTTTGATCGGGCCTTCCGCGGTCAACGCCGCAAAGAAGTCGCGCACCGGCGGCGCCTGGTCGAGCAGGCCGGTGAGCATCTCCTCTGGATATTGAGCCTTGGCGATGTCGATCTCTTCTCGTTTGGTCGCGACGATCTTTTCGAGGATGGTCGACACGGCGTGGGATCCCTGTAGCGGCTTAGTGGCGGAAGTGACGGCGGCTGGTGAAGATCATCGGCAGGCCATGCTCGTTGCAGGCGTCGATCACTTCCTGGTCACGCTTTGATCCGCCCGGCTGAATCAGCGCGGCGACGCCGGCTTTGGCGGCTTCGTGGATCGAGTCGGGGAACGGGAAGAACGCGTCGCTGGCCAGCACGCTGCCGGGGCCACGCTGGCCCGCCTTCTTGATCGCGATTTCGACCGAATCGACGCGGCTCATCTGGCCAGCGCCGGCGCCAACCAGCGCACGATCCTTGCAGAGCACGATCGCGTTCGACTTCACAAAGCGACAGACCGCCCAGGCGAACTTCAATTCGGCCATCAGTTCGGACGCGACCTTGGCTTCGGTCACGACCGACCATTCCGCTTCCGGATCGTCGCCAATGTCGGTTCCTTGAACCAGCAGGCCCCCTTCAATCCAGCGAGTCTGGAAGGCGGGGCGATTGTCGGTAAATTCGCCCACCTGCATCAGGCGGACGTTCGCCTTCCATTTCGGCTTGGTGGTCAAGATCTCGACCGCTTCGGCCGAAAAGCTGGGGGCGGCGATCGCTTCGACAAACAGGCCCGGCGTGGCGAGATACTCGGCCGCCGCCGCATCGACCGGTTGGTTGAAGCCCAGCACGCTGCCGAACGCACTGACCGGATCCCCTTCCATCGCTTTGCGGCATGCGTCGGCGATATTGTCGCTCGAGGCGGCGCCGCACGGGTTGTTGTGTTTTACCACGCTGACGCCGCAGTCGGGCAAACCGCGGGCGATCGCCAGGGCGCTGTCGAGGTCGAGCAGGTTGTTGTATGACAGCTCTTTGCCGTTCAGCTTGCGGGCCGTCACCAGGTTGGCGCCGACTTCTCGCGGGTTGCTGTAGACCGCCGCTTGTTGGTGCGGGTTCTCGCCGTAACGCAAAATCTCTTCCCGCTTCAGCGAGAGATTCATCGTCGCGGGGAACGCTTCCGGAGCCAGCTGCGAGGCGAAGTAATCCGAGATCGCCCGGTCATAGGCGGCGGTATGCGAGAACGCTTCGGCGGCAAGCTTCTGGCGAAGCTCGAACGTCGTGCTGCCGTTTTCGTCGATTTGCGCCAGGATCTCGGCGTATTGCTCCGGACGCGAGGCGATCGCCGTGAACGCATGGTTCTTGGCCGCCGCTCGGACTAGGCTCGGCCCGCCGATGTCGATCTGTTCGATCGCTTCGGCCATCGTGACGCCCGACTTGGCGATGGTCGCCTCGAACGGGTAGAGATTCACCACGACCAGCGGAAAGGCTTCGATCCGGTGTTGGTCGATGGCCCGCATGTCGTCGTCGCGATCGTGTCGGCACAGGATGCCGCCGAAGATTTTCGGGTGGAGGGTCTTCAGGCGACCATCCATCATTTCCGGAAATCCGGTGTATTCGGAAACGTCGCGGACGGCGATTCCTTCCGCGTCGAGATGGTTACGGGTGCCGCCGGTCGAGTAGATCGTAACGCCGTGGGCAGTCAGGCCCCGGGCGAAATCGACCAGCCCCAGCTTGTTGCTGACGCTGATAATGGCGTTCTTGATCGGAGGATTCAACGTTCCAGAGCTCCCTGCTCGATTACGGAAGAGGTATACCAATTCGCCTTTTTACGGCCTTGCCCGGTCTAGGGTCAACCACCCGATGCTAGCGATCGAGGGGGACAAAAAAACTGCGATTTTTCTGAAGCGAATTTTCCTTGGTCAAGCGAAACGATATTTGTTAGAATTGAGATCCATCGCCAATACGGTGATGCCCACCTTTACCACCCGCCTAAGTCCCGAATCTGACCATCAAGGCAGGAATTATGCCGTTTAGAAGCTGTTTCTCCCTCCTTGTGACTGCCGTTTGCATCCTAGCTTTAGGATCCACCGATAGTCGGGGAGCGACCTACCGAGAGCTGATTGAGACCGACAGCCCGGTTTTGTATCTGTCATTCGACGCCGACGATTTGGCGAAGATTCAGAACGAAGCGCCGCAAGGGCCGAAATTTTCGGCTGCCGAACATGGTCCGGTCAAGCTGACCCTGGGCGCCGCCGCGCCCCAGTATCCGCTGTTTGACGTCGACAACCGAGCGCTCGAGTTGCCGAAGACGCCCGCGCGGATGGTGATCGATGATCCAGGCGCCGAGAGCCCGCTCGACTTCGCCGCCGGCGACCCAATCACGATCGAAGCGTGGGTCTCTCCGCAGCATCGCGCCGGCAGCTATATCTATATCATTGGCAAGGGGCGGACCCATCGCGCCGGTTTTTCGCCCGACAATCAAAACTGGTCGCTGCGTCTGTGCGGCAATAGCTCGGTTGGCATCAGTTTCTTGTATCGCGACGCCGACAACGCCAATTATCACCGCTGGGACAGCGAGCAGGTGATTGCCGTCGGCGATGGTTGGCATCATGTCGCCGTGACGTATGTCTTTGGCGAGAAGGGTTCGCTCAAGGGTTTCATCGACGGCAAGCCGGTCAAAGGCAAATGGGACATGGGCGGCGACACCGGCGCCGCGCCGATGGTCGACGACGATCAGGTTTGGATCGGTTCGGCGATGGGCGGTTCGCCTGGCAGCACGTTCCATGGCCAGATTGACGAAGTCGCGCTCTACCGCAGCGTCCTCTCGAACGAAGCGATCAAGAAGCGTTTCCGCTACGAGGCGCCGAAGCCGACCTTCGACGTGACGCAACTGCCAGCGGATGCCGTTCGCGTCGAGTTGTACGAAGGGGTGCCGAATCGCAAGTCGTGGGACTTCCGCCAGCCTCGTTTCATCGAAGCGTATGAGATTCCGGCCTTCGCCTTCCTCGACGCTCGCCAAAAGTACAACGGCAACGGCGTTCGCATCGACCGCCCCAATCCGTATCTGTTGCGTGCGGCTGGTCGCGTGACGCTGCCCAAAGGCGAGCATCGGATGTTGACCCGCTCGCGGAACTCGGCCCGCGTCTACATCGACGGCGAACTGCAGGTTACCACGCCGTTTCACAACATCAGCAGTTCGGCCCACGGTTCGGTGGTCGATCCGGATCGTTCGCTGGCCCCCAACATTCGCCCGCTGCAGCGTGGCGATCAAGAGAAAGTGATCACGATCGAAGGTGACGGCCAAGAGCATATCGTCGCGTTCGAGATGATCGTTGGCGGCGGCAATCGTCGTCAGACGTTTGGCGAATCGTCGGTCAGCATCGCCACGCCGGAAGGAGACTTCCATCTCCTCTCGCCGCGGGATGAGTTTCAGATCGCGATCACCGATGAGACCTGGCTGCCGTTCGCCGCGGATCAGCGTCAAATGTACCGCGATCTCGATTTTCGTCGCCGCGCCGAGATCGACGAAGCGCGACCCTACTGGGAAAAACGTCACACCTACGCGAAAAAATATGTGGCCGGGCTCGAGCCGGTCGAAGTTCCTTCGGTCGCTGAATTGGCCGATCCGTATCAACAAACCGCGAAGATCGACATCGATCGCTTCTTGAACGTGCAGCTGGCCGACGCTGGCGAAGAGCCGACGGCGCCGATCAGCGACCTCGCATTTTTACGGCGGTTGTCGCTGGACGTCATCGGTCAGATTCCGACGCCCGAACTGATCGCTCAATACCAGAAGCAGCCTGCCGGCGAGCGCCGCACCTGGGCGATTAATCGTCTGCTGGCTGACCAAGGCTGGGCTGATCACTGGGTGGGATATTGGCAAGACGCGCTGGCCGAAAACCCGAATCTGGTGAATCCGACGCTCAACAACACCGGCCCGTTCCGCTGGTACCTGTACGAAGCGTTCCTCGACAACAAGCCGTTCGATCGCATGGTGACCGAACTGGTGATGATGGAAGGGAGCACGCGTTTGGGCGGGGCGGCTGGTTTCGGCATCGCTTCGCAAAATGACTCGCCGATGGCGGCCAAGGCGTTTGTGCTTGGTCAGGCGTTCCTCGGCGTGCAGATGAAGTGCGCCCGCTGCCATGACGCGCCGTATCACGATATCGCTCAGGCCGACCTGTTCGGCATGGGGGCGATGCTCAATCGGAGCCAGATTTCGGTTCCCAAGTCGAGCACCGTGCCCGGCGGCGGTCGTGAAGGAATCGTCAAGTCAATGCTAAAGCCGGGGCAGAAGATCACGCCCCATTGGGCCTTCGAGCAACTGACGGCCGATCCCGACGACGCTTACTTGAATGACGCCGACGATTCGCGCGAGCAATTGGCGCTGTTGATGACCGCGCCCGAAAACTCTCGCTTCGCCCAGGTGATCGTCAACCGCGTCTGGAAGCGGCTGATGGGAGTCGGCTTTGTCGAGATGGTCGACGACTGGGAAACCGCCGATCCGAGCCACCCAGAACTGTTGGAATATCTGGCCCGCGACTTTGTCGCCAATGGCTACGACTTGAAGCATCTGGCGCGACAGATCGTCTCGTCCGACGCCTATCAGCGGACTTCGATCGAGCCGTCGCCGTTTGGCTTCGATTTCGCCGGTCCGGCGACTCGCCGGATGACGGCCGAGCAGATCGTCGACTCGTTGTTCGTCGCCTGTGAGAAGCCGCTCGACGCAGGCCCGCTGAACATCGACCTCGACGGCTCGCGATCTAGCAGCAATTCGACCGACTTCGGCGTCCCGACTCGCGCCTGGGAGTTCATTTCGCTCTCCAACGAGCGCGATCGTCCGAGTCTGGCCAAGCCGTTCGCGGCGCCGTTTGTGGCGACGATGGAATCGTTCGGTTGGACCGGCGCTCGCCAAAATCCGATCGCCCAGCGTGAGAAAGAGCCGAACGTGTTGCAGCCGGCGATTTTGGCCAACGGTGAATTGGGCGAACGTTTTACGCGTCTCAGCGACGATAGCGTCTTTACCGAGATGGCCCTGGAAGACGTCAAGCTGGATGATCTAACGCGTCGCCTGTTCATGCGAGTGCTAACCCGCGAGCCGGACGCCGAAGAATTGGCGATCTTCCGCGAGCTCCTCTCGCCGGGCTACGAATCCCGTCGCGTTGACGCTCTGATCGTCAAGCGTCCGCCGTTGCCGCGCGGGCTGGTCTCGTGGACCAACCACTTGGATCCTCGCGCCAACGAAATCGTCGTCGAACTGGAGCACGTCGTGCGGAAAGGCGATTTGCCGACGCAGCGACTGACTCCTGAGTGGCGAACTCGGATGGAAGACGCGCTCTGGGCGCTGTTGAATACGCCGGAATTCGTCTTCGTCCCGTAACACGCCGCTGACCCCATTTGCAATTCACCAAAGATCAAAACAAGGACGCCTGCTAATGTCCATTCCCAATACCAATCGACGTAATTTCCTGAAGCAATCGGCCGCCGCGGCTGGCGCCCTGGCGATGGCTGGCGGCGTTCCGCTGTTGGCCAATGAAGGCGAACATGCTCATCCCGCCGTGCCGATGGGCAAGGCCGAGCATTGCATCATGGTCTGGCTCGGCGGTGGCGCCGCCCAGATCGATACCTGGGACCCGAAGGCCAAAGGAGACGCCAAGGCCAAGAAGGCTGGCGCCTACTACGACGCGATCGATACCGCGGTCCCCGGTCTGCAGGTCTGCGAACATCTGAAGCGTTGTGCGCCGCTGATGGAACGCTTTAACCCGGTGCGGACCGTCAATCACCATGTGATTGACGAGCACGCAGCGGCGACCAACTTCATGCACACCGGTCGCGACACCTCCGGAACGATCGTCTATCCGTCGATCGGTTCGGTCGTCGCGCATCAGCGCGGCGCCGCCAGCGACATCGCCCCGGCTTATATGCTGATCGGTTATCCGAACGTTACCCGCGGTCCTGGCTTTTTTGGCTCCGCCGCCGGTTACGTTTATCTGACCGATACGGCGCAAGGCCCCAGCGGTCTGGCTCGCATGCCGCACATCTCCGACAGCCGCGCGGCGCGTCGCGAGAACGTGCTCGAGAAACTCCGCAGCCGCTATCTGACCAAGGCCGAAGAGAAGAAGCTGGTCGCCGACTACGCCGAAGCGGGTCAGGCGGCGCTGCGGCTCTCGGGGCCCGAGTTCATGAAGGCGTTCGAGCTGGAGAACGAACCGGACGCGCTGCGTAACAAGTATGGCGGCGAGTTTGGTCAGCGCTGTCTGTTGTCGCGCCGGCTGGTTGAACGGGGCGTCCGCTTTATCGAAGTCTCACACAACCTGAACTTCGTCAACGGCACCGGTTGGGATACGCACAACGAAGGTCAGTTGAACCAGCATCTGCTGATTCAGGAACTGGACGGTGCGATTTCGACGCTGGTGACCGACCTGGAAGAAAAGAAGCTGCTCGACAAGACGCTGATCGTCATCTCCAGCGAGTTCGGCCGCCCGGCCCAGTTCGATGGCGGCGGCGGTCGCGGTCACCACGGCGGCGCCTTTACGGTCGTCTTGGCTGGCGGCGGTTTGCAAACCGGCAAAGCGATCGGCGTGACCGACCACCTGGCGATGAAGATCGAAGATCGTCCCGTTTCGGTCCCCGATATGTTTGCGACGATCTACCAGACGCTCGGCATCAATCCGTACGAAGAACTGTACGCCGGCGATCGCCCAGTGCCGATCACCGACGGCGGAACTCCGATTGCCGAGCTGTTCAGCTAGAGCGTTTTTCTGATATCTGTAGCGTTTCTGGCGTTGGTGAGGCAAGCTGGTCAAGGCGGCCGCAACCAGCCAGAACGATACCGATGGAGGAAAACCGCTCTAACGCGATCGCCAATACACGCAAACTACATCGCCGCCTCCGCGAAGCTATAGCTGCCTGTTGAAAAATGCCCTCGTGGCATTTTCCAACCTCGCCAGGCTCAGAGCGTAGCTCTTCACGGCTCGCAAAATAACGACTTACGTCGCTATTTTGTGATCGCATTCATGCGATCACACAGTCCGTCGAGAAAATCAACGGGCTGATGGTTCTCGCCGGCGGCGTTTTTTCTGCGCTTTCGGCGGATTTCGGATCGCGAGCCCCTTTTTTCACATGAACGGGTTCGAAAATTTGCGGGAATCGCGTCAGGGATTTCCCTATTACCAAAAGTTATCGCAGACATAGCGCGTTAGGCACTTGTCGGATGGGTCTGCGCCCCGTCATGATAGTAGAACCTATCCAACAGCCTATCCAGTCTCGTCCATGGCGAGAAGGTTCCGGCGTACAGCACAAATTCGGACACGGAGACACGAACGATGAGCGTATTGGTCACGAAAGAAGCCCCTGATTTCAAAGCCACCGCGGTGACCGAGACCGGCGAATTCAAAGAAGTCAGCCTGTCGGACTACAAAGGCAAGTACGTCCTGCTCTTCTTCTATCCGCTCGACTTCACCTTCGTCTGCCCGACCGAAATCATTGCGTTCTCGGATCGCATTGAAGACTTCAAGGCGCTGGGCGTGCAGGTCTTGGGTTGCTCGATCGACAGCCACTTCTCGCACCTGGCTTGGCGCAACACGCCTCGTGGCGAAGGCGGTATCGGCGACATCCAGTACCCGCTGGTCGCTGACCTCGACAAGAGCATCGCCACCAAGTACGACGTCTTGCTGCCGGGCGGCATCTCGCTTCGCGGTCTGTTCCTGATCGACAAAGACGGCGTCGTCCGTCACCAGGTGGTCAACGACCTGCCGCTGGGTCGTAGCGTCGACGAAGCTCTCCGCATGGTCAAAGCCCTGCAGTTCTTCGAGACCAACGGCGAAGTTTGCCCTGCTAACTGGAAGGAAGGGGCTCGCACGATCAAACCGACCCCGACCGATTCGAAAGAATTTTTCGGCGCCGAATACGCCGGCTAGATCGGTTGCGCGGCCTCGCCCGCACTCGATCCGACGTATCGGTCAAGGATGAACCACGAAAGAGGCGTCGGCATTTGCTCCGACGCCTTTTTTTACCTATATCCCATTAGCGAGATCTCGCAGGGGATATGTCTCCATTCCTTCCCCACCTTTCCTCTCTCGTTCTGCTAGGAGAACTGATGAAACGCCAACTATCGGGCGCGCTAGCGATTGCTGCCATCGCTTGTACGACCTGTCTGTTCGCCGACGAGCCAGCCGCTAAATCGAACAACGTCACCCTGGGCGATCCGTCGCTGACCGCCGGCATCCCAGGCGAAGGTCCGCTGGAAATCGCCGAGCTGAAGAAATGGCTCGCCGATCCCGCCAACCGCGAAACGCTGGAAGTCGAATTGCCCTACGGCATCGCCGCCCAGGCCGGCAACATCACCGGGATCGACAAGAACCCGATGACCCGCGCCAAGATCGAGCTCGGCCGCCAACTCTACTTCGACAAGCGCCTCTCGGTCGATCAAACGATCAGCTGCGCCGATTGTCATCATCCCAACAGCGGCTGGGCGAAAGAAACGCAGTTCGGCGTCGGCATTCTAGGGCAGCAAGGCAATCGTAACTCGCCGGTCAGTTTTAACCGCATCCTAAGCGGTCCGCAGTTTTGGGACGGTCGGGCGGCGACGCTCGAAGACCAGGCGGTCGGACCGATCGCAAACCCGATCGAAATGGGTTTCACGCATGACGCCTGCATTCTCTGCCTGAAAGAGATCCCGGGCTACGTGCTGCAGTTCAAAGAGATCTTTGGCGACGAAGAGATCACGATCGACGAAGTCGGTAAGGCGATCGCCACGTTTGAGCGTGCCATCGTCACCGGTCCGGCGCCGTACGACTACTACGAAGTGCAGCGGACGTTCGAGAACCAACTGGGCGACGACATCGAATACCTGGAAGAAGACGATCCCGATCTGTACAAGAAGTACACCGCCGCCGTTGATGGGGCGAAGGAAATGTCGGAATCGGCTCGCCGTGGTCGTGAGATCTTCTTCAGCGAAAAAGGAAAGTGCACCGCCTGTCACGCTGGCGCCAACTTCACCGACGAGTTGTACCACAACCTCGGCGTCGGCATGGAGGTTGAGAAGCCGGATCTGGGACGCTACGAAGTGACCAAGGAAGAAAAGGACAAGGGCGCCTTCAAGACCCCGACCCTGCGTAACATCGCTCAGACCGGCCCGTACATGCATGACGGCAGCCAAAAGACGCTGATGGAAGTGGTCGAGTGGTACGCCAAGGGAGGCCACCCCAATCCGTACCTGAGCGACAAGGTCAAAAAGCTAGACCTGACCGAGCAGGACAAGAAAGACCTGGTCGCCTTCATGGAATCGCTGACCGGCGAGTTCCCCGCCGTTGAGACGGAACGCTTGCCGAAGTAGTTCTTGGCCTCGCAAGTAAACGAAAAAGCCCGCTCACCAAGAGCGGGCTTTTTTTGCGCTTCGGGCTACTATTCGCGGGTTCGGCTTCCTTCCCAAGTTTTTTTCTCTCTTGCCTCGAACCTTTTCGGCGCTACGTCGTCTACCTTTGCATACCGCTTGTGCCATGTCTGCCAGCGGGCGAGTGATAGCGACCACCAACCTTTTGCGAGAAAACCTTTCCGCCATGACGTTTTTGCCGCGACAACACGAAGGTAACGCGACCTCAGGCTGCTGCCTGATGCGATCGTTGTATCTCGATTTTCGCTCTCGACGCGGGTGACTTGCGCGGATGTTCTGCACAAGCCCGGGTCGACTATCGACGCCGGGCTTTTTTTGTGCATCTACGGACGAGTAGCTGAGACGGAGTAGCGTCTGGCTGAAAACCAGAAGACGGAGATTCGAGCGCTCCCTCGTCCACTATCAGGAGACGGATGATGAACAGTCAACCTTTGTTTCAACAAGCGATCGCCGCCTGCTTCGAAATTCCCAGTCGGCCGGCGATCCGCTCGGCTCGGATCCGCTTCCGGGGCGGCGCTTCGCAGCGCTACGCCGTGGTGCTGGGACCGCAGGAAGCGGACGAGCCGCAGCGTTTACAGTTTCGCGGCGGCCAAGAGTTGGAGGTCGACCTGCGACCCAGCGGCGTTGGCCAAGACGCCTATGAACTGCGACTCGGAGGCGGTCGCCGGGCTTTGGAAGTCTCGGCCGACTACTTCGACGTGATTTAGCGACTTGAGGCGGCGCGCTCCCAGTGGGTGGGAACAAGCGAGGGAGCGCGCCGCAACGTCCGAAACGACGTTTCGGCCACTTTGATCTTTGACAATTCGGCTAGTGATTGCTGTTGCGAGAGGTTCGCTGTTGGTAGTGATGCCTGACTTTGAATCAGGTTGCCGCTGGTTCGATTCCAGCTCTCGCAGCCTTGTTGGGCTACGATGGTCCGGTTTGTCGCTCGCCCTACAAACGAAAATGCACCTGTGGAACAGTCCGGAATGTTCGCCGCCCTGTCACGGCGGAGGTCGCGGGTTCAAATCCCGTCTGGTGCGCTTAAGAATTCGCGGTAACAAGTTGCCGCGGTTCTCGCTTCCCATTTTCGGCACGGTACGCAAATCTTGGCAAAGCGGCGAAGCTCAGACCTTCGTGACTTTGTGAGTTCGAGTCTCACTCGTGCCACTATCCACTACGCGTCGGCTGGGCATTGGCGAGCCCAAGTGGCTGTAAACCACTCGTTTTCGAACTTTGGCGGTTCAATTCCGTCCCGACACACTCGACTCCCCTTGCTCTACCTTGATGCTCACTGCGGACGAGCCGGAGCTCGACGAAGCCTCATAAGCTTCGGGCAGCGGGTTCGACTCCCGCGTCCGCTATTTGAGAATGACGAATGTCTAACTGCCTGTTGAAAAATGCCCTCGTGGCATTTTCCAACCTCGCCAGGCTCAGAGCATAGCTCTTCGCGGCTCGCAAAATAACAACTTACGTCGCTATTTTGGGATCGCATCCCTGCGATCCAGCAGCCCGTTGAGAAAATCAACGGACTGCCAATGCTGAAACGCAAGACCGAATTGCGTTTTCTTAGCGATCAAACCGCGATTCTTGGGTTCGCTCCAATATTCAAGCTGGGGCGGCGAACAACCATCGAAAGCTACAGAACAACAATAGACATTGGTCATTAGGCATTTCTTCTCTCTCGGCTTGCGAGTGTGCCGGATTCGCACGCAACCTTGCGAAGGTTGTAGGCCAGGTTCGATTCCTGGGTGAGCCGCTTTTTTAACGTCGTCGCTGTTGGACAGCCGGCCGTCTGCAAAACGGCTCGCACGTCGGGTTCGATTCCCGCCGACGTTTTTTTGATGCAAGCATCGAGAGACGCAATACTCCGGCGGCGCTTGGGCCTCTTGTTCAGATTGGTCAAAAGCGTTCCGCGAAAACGGGTTCGACGGTTGCGTTTCTCTTGTGGTCGTCCAAAGGTAGGACGTCGGTTTTGAGGACCGAATGTATGGGTTCGATTCCCATCCACTGCACCAGGAAATGCCCAATGGCATTTCCACCATTACCGTTAGCTCAATGGGTAGAGCACCAGACGATTAATCTGGCTGTAGCAAGTTCGAATCTTGCACGGTTAACCACCGCCTGAAGGGATGCGACGATCGCACGATCAGTCGTCGACGCGGCGTCTTGTCGGTCAACGCAACTACGCTTTTTGGCTTCGGCCACTTGGCGGAGATGCCGAGAATGACACTCGCTTTGTCGGCGGCCCCATCGGTTTGCGGCTTTGCGGGACGAACGGTCCGCATCGATACTGCGTGTTGCCGACCTCTACGGCAAGCGCGTCTGGTTCTTCTTGCGAGAAGAGCGGGCGCTCTCTAAGTGGAAAGACGCTTGACGCTCGCGATGCGCACCGACGATCCCCCGCGGCAAAAGATGGGATCGCAGCGGACGCTTGCATCCTGGATGGCATTTTTCGTACACGCACAATCACGGCCGAATTGCTTTTTCGTTTTCAACCTTTTTGTGGAGATTGCTTCCGATGCGTTAACAGACGAGCGGAGCAGGAGAGATGACGACGATGATGTTTAACCAGCTAATTCAAATCCAAACGTACGAAGCGGGCCTGCACTTTGTCGACGGCGAATTCGTCGGCGTGCTCGCTCCGGGGCGTCATCGCTTGTGGAGCGTCTTCCGCAAGCAAACGGTCGATATCGTCTCGCGGCGCGATCCGTGGCTGCGTCACGACAAGCTCGACGTGATTGCTCGCAGCGGTTTGCTGGGCGATCAGGCCGTGGTCGTCGACCTGACCGAGCACGAGCGGGCCATCGTGATGATCGACGGCCGTTTCGACCGGATCCTGAAGCCGGGCCTGTACGTCTACTGGAACGGTCAGCGCAAGGTCGAGATCGAGCGGTACGACGCGCAAGACGTTCGTCTGCAGCGTAACCACCTGTCGCGCATCGCCCGCGAGTCACTGGTTCGCGCGGCGCTCGACGTCTGCGAAGTGCAGCGGTTCCACCGCGGCGTGCTGTTTTACGACGGCAAGTACGTCGAGACGCTCGACCCAGGCGTTTACGCGTTCTGGCGCGAGACGGTCGACGCCCGCGTCGTCGAGATCGACCTGCGCGAGCAGACGCTTGACGTCGCCGGTCAAGAGATCATGACGGCCGACAAGGTGACGCTGCGGCTGAACCTGGTCGCGACCTACCGCGTGGTCGATCCGCTAAAGGCGGCGGCCGCAACGCTCGACGTGGCGCAGGCCTTGTACCGCGAGACGCAGCTCGCCGCTCGGGCGGTGATCGGCGCTCGCGAACTGGAGGTCTTCTTGTCGGAGAAGGAAAACGTCGCCGACGAGATTGCCGCGATCGCTCGTCGCCGGGCTGAAACGCTTGGTCTAGAGTTGATCACGGTGGGCGTACGCGATGTGATCTTGCCTGGCGAGATGAAGGACCTGCTGAACAAGGTGACGCAGGCCAAGAAGGCGGCGGAGGCGAACCTGATCTTCCGGCGGGAAGAGACGGCCGCGATGCGCAGCCAGGCGAACACCGCACGGCTATTGGCCGATAATCCCACGCTAATGCGACTGCGTGAGCTGGAGGTCTTGGAGAAGATCGCCGCTGAGGGCAAGCTGAACGTGGTGGTTGGCGAGCGCGGCTTGGCCGATCGGATCGTGAACCTGTTGTAGCAACTGGGCGCCTGGAAGTTTCTGCTTTCGGGCGCCCTTTTCCGTTTCTTGCTTCCACCTGACGTGAAGCGAGGCATCGGGTAAATTTGGAAGTGTGCAATGGCCCCTCCCAGATTGTTTCGCAATGGCGCCCTGATATGCCCACCTTAATGATTGTGCTCCGCCGTGAGATTCCCGATGTGCTGCCGTATGTGCATGGCGAAGCGCTGACCGAGCGCGAACACGAAATGACGCAAATCGCGGAGACGCTCGGTGTGACGGCGTTGTCCGCTTTCTTTGGACAGGGCGCTGACGAGACCGATTTCTTTTTGGATGACGAAGAGGAGTTGGGGGAGGAGTTCGATCTGCCGGCTGAAGTTTGGTTTGCCCCGGCCGATGGATTGACGACGATCGCTGCTCTATTGGAACACCTCGCCGCTAAGCCCGACTGCGTTGCCGATAGTCACAAGATTTCGCTGGAATTGCGAGAGTGGCAATCGCTGCTGCAGACGGCGCAGCGGCACCGGGTGAAATGGCACGTCGGCGTCGACTTCTAGTGTCGCAACGTTGCGTGAAGTTCGCAAAGACGAACCGATCGTTTGAGAAACCCAAGCGAAATCAGCGCAAACCTCGGCCCATTAACGAAGAAGTCGCGATAAACCTCGTTGAGAATCAGCTATCTGGCTGGGAAGCGAGACGTAGAATAAAGGGATAGGCGGCGGAAAGCTGGCCGCCTGCCTGCCGAAGTATTCCCCCCCGCCTCGATAAGAAACGTCATGTTGCCAGTCAAGTCTCTCGCCGGTTGCTGCCTGCTCGTTCTCACTTTCGCGTCGCTAGTCGCGGCCGAAGATCTCACTCCCCAACAAGAGATCGACCAGCTCGTTCCCCAGGCGATGAAAATCCTGCAGCAGTGGGAGCAAACCGATCCGGTCGCTGGAGATCGCAAACTGCACGTCGTCTACTGGACTCCCAATGATCGCGAGCCGGCGCCTCGTTACCGCGAACGCCTGTCGGAGATCTTGCTGAACATTCAAAACTTCTACGCCACGGAAATGTCGCGGTTTGGTTTTGGGCCGCGGACGATTCAGCTCGACTTGGCGGAAGACGGCCTGGTCAACCTACACGTCGTCACCGGCGAAGGACCGTACAAGCAGTACGACACGCCCGATGGTCGCCGCATTCGCCAAGAGTGCATCCCGACGCTGCGAGAGGCCGGCATCAATCCTGACGAAGAGACGATCGTCATCTTCTGCAATATGTCGAACTGGGACCCCGAAAAGCGAACCATTCGCCAGAACAGTCCCTACTATGCCGGCGGCAGTCCGACCGGCGGCAACGCCTGGCAAGTCGATTCGCCGATTCTCGAGTTGTCGTCGCTGGCCAACAAAGGGGACAACGTCCGCGATGGCCAGTATGGCGACATCTCGCTGGGTAAGTACAACTCGATCTTCATTGGCGGCGTTTGCCACGAACTGGGACACTCGCTCGGCCTGCCCCATTGCAAGGAACGCCCCGACCAGAAAGAAGCGTTCGGTACGGCGCTGATGGGGTCGGGCAATCGCAGCTACGGCGATGATCTGCGGGGCGAAGGTCGCGGTACGTTTCTGACGCTGGCTCATGGGCTGAAGTTGGCGTCGCACCCGCAGTTCTCCGGTTCGATCAAAGGTCTTAGCTCCAAGAGCGACGCCCAAGTAGAGATCCTGGATGTGGAAGAAGTGGACGGCGCCGTGCAGTTGACCGGCCGCGTCACCGCCAACCCGCCCACCTATGCTGTGCTGGGGTATCTCGATCCGGACGGACATAGCAACTACGACGCCAACACGGCGGTTGCTGTGCCCAACGAAGCGGGCGAGTTCACTTTGCGCTATCGTCCGCTGACGCCCAATTTTCAGGGGCGGATACGGATCGACGTGTGTCAGGTCAATGGCGCCGCGACGACCTACGCCGGCGATAATTCGCGGTGGGGATTCGACCTGACGACCGATAGCAACGCCAAGCCGCAATTGAAGACGATTCGTCAAAAGCTGAAACTGCTGCCGCTGATCGAAGCGGTGAAGTCGAAAGACGAGAAGCGCATCGCCGAGCTACGCGAACAGCTAGCGGCTGCGGACGACAAGCTGGTTGCCGAAGTCGCCAAACGCTTGTCGGCGCCCAGTAAAGCGAAGCGTCCCTATATTTCGCCGCTGTACGTGCCGAAGGAAGTGACCGAAGTTCCGCTTTCCGATTGTCAGCCCGAAACGGCGCATGTCGGGTATGGCCGCGTGGCCTACGATCACGTTCCCGGCGATCAGATGTTGATGGAAGCTCGCGGTCGGATTTTCCCCCACGGCATCTGGGCTCATGCTCCGGCGCAGCACACCTACGACCTGGGCGGCGCTTGGGATAACTTCTCCGGCACGGTAGGACTGGCCGGAACCGACGGTTCGGTCGTCTTTGTGATCAACGCGGATGGAAAAGAGCTCTATCGTAGTCCCAAAATCGAGGCGGGCCGGTTGCACGACTTTTGGGTCGAAGTGACCGACGCCGCTCGATTGGAACTGGTCGTCGAAGATGGCGGCGACGGCAATACCCGCGACTGGGCGATGTGGTTGGAACCGGTGTTGGGGCGGTAGCGGATTGGGGCCGCATTTGTAGGGTGGGTGGAGCAAGCGCGCACCGGCCGTTTCCATTGATGGAGCGCAAGTCGCTTGCGCAACCCACCTTCTTCTTGCGACCGCATTGTTGGGTTTCGCTGCGCTGCACCCAACCTACGAAGCGCCTGGCGAACTTAGTTCGCCGCCGCTTCCGCTTTCTCGAACTCGTAGTAGTTCCACGCGGGGCGATAGTCTGCGGTCAGTTCGTTTTGCATCAGGATATCGCGGACGATCGAGATCGGGGCGAAGTTCTGCCGCATGATCGCGTCGTGGAACTGCTTGTCGGTCATCTCGCCCGAGTCGACCAGTTGGCGGTGCAGCGAACGAAGCTGCAGGCCGCCTAGCATGTAGCCTGCCTGGTAGAGCGGCGGATAGCTGGTTCCGACCGACCGGCGAACTTCGGCGGCGGCGTTGGCCGGCTCAAAGCCGACGCGGGCCACCAGCAGATCGACGCATTGCTGCGGCGTCAACTTGCCCAGGTGAAAGCCGAGCGAAAAGGTGATCCGGGCACAACGATGCGAACGCCACACCAGAAAGCCGATTCGGTCTTCCGGCGACTTCGGGAAATCCTTGTCATACAACAGCATTTCCCAGTACAGCGCCCAACCTTCGAGCCAGAACGGCGTGCGGAACAGCTCGCGATGGCTGCGATGCCGATTGTTCATGAACCCCTGCATGTGATGTCCAGGGATCAGCTCGTGATGAACGGTCGCGCGAGCGAACGGAATGTTGTTGCCGCGGAGGCTTTGCAGCTTGTCTTTGTGCGTCATCGTGTCGGTCGGAAACGAGACGCTGATCACTTCGCCGCCAGTGAAGAACGGATTCACCAGCTGCCGCTCCGGCGTCATCATCTGCATCCGCCAGGTCTCTTCGGCCAGCGGCGGAATCGACATCAGTTCGTGCTCTTTCAGAAAGGCGATCGCTTCGTCGGAGAGCATCTTGATCAGTTGCGGCTGCTCGCCGGGGGCGACATGCATCCGCTTGACCTTCTCAACCGCCGCTTGCCAATCGTCGCCGCAGCCCATCTCCCGCGACGCTTTCAAGATCTCGGCCCGACACCACGCATATTCCTGCTCGGCGATTTCCATCAGCTGTTCCGGCGTGTACGGAATCATTTCGTGCTGCAGTTCCAGCAACAGACGCTCGCGGCCCACCGGCGTGCCCTTGATGCCGCTTTCGTCGGTGCTCTCCGAACCAATCGTGTCAGCGCCGCGAGCCTTGAGCTCGGCCAGCTGGATCTGGTAATCGAGTTCGTTCCGAAGCAAGACGTAGTCGAACTGATCGTCCTTTGATAGCGAGTCGAAGTCGTACTGGTCGAGCAAATCGCGCCACGCGGCGTAAATCTCGGCCCAGTCGCTGTCGCTCCGCTGCTGCTCGCGACGGCGGCCCCAGCGCGAAATATCTTGGCGATAAACGCGAATCGCCGCTTCCAACTTGCCGACCGGCGGCGAAACAAGCGGCTCTAGCGCCGGCGCGTCACTGGCCGCAGGGGCAGCGGTGATCAACGTCTGCAGCGCCGCGTCGTCTAGCGGTTTGACTTCGGGGCGGCGAGCGCGTTCTCCTTTTTTCGGCTCTGGCGTCGTCGATTTCAGCAGCGCGACGTAGGCGGTCAGTTTCGCTTCGGCGTCGGCCATCGGCTGTTTCACCCACCAAGTGAACAGCGGGTCGTAACCATCGTAAAAGCGATACCACTCTTGTAGCGCCTTCTGCAAACGATCGGCACGCCGGGCGGCGGCGCCCAGTTGCTCTAGATCATAGGAAGCGATTTCCGGAGCGGTCTGCTGGTGGACCGCGGCGGTTTGCTCGGCGATTTTTACGACGTCAGCGGCCGCCTGCTGCGGATCGATCTTGGCGAACTCTTGCCGAGCTTCGACCATCGGGATGATCGTTTCGGCGAAGGGAAAGAACTGGGCTAGTTCAGTCGACTCTGTTTGGTCCTGAGCGACTTCGGCCAAGCGATCGACGACCTCCTGACGTAAGCCTGCCAGCAGCTCTTGTTCCGGCGAGGTCAGCGATTCTGCGTCATACGCATCAAGCTTTTTCACCCAATCGCAATAGAAGCCGAGCATCCGCTGCTGGCGAGCGGGCGACTCGCGTAGCGTGTAGCGTCGTCCCAGACTTCCTTGATCGGCGTTGAAGCGTTCGCGGAGACGAATCACCCGATTGCCGGCCGCTTCGATCCGGCTTTGATCGATCGTGTAACCGGGATTAGGCTCTTTGGCGTCGGCCTTTGGGCCGCTTGGTTCCTTGTTCATCAAATGTTCGACGAAAAAATCATTGCGACGGCGACGTCCATAGGTTCCGCCAGCCGAATGCCCGACGCCTGGCATGACCAGCAGGTCAAAATCTTTGTCGGCTTTGATCAGTGCGTCGGCGAAGCGGAGCGTCGACTCGGGCGGAACATTGTTGTCCATCTCGCCGACGATCAGCATCAAGGCGCCTCCCAATTTGGCGGCGTTGTCGATGTTCGAGCACTCGGAATAGTGGGGACCAACCGGATAGCCCATCCATTGCTCATTCCACGAAGCTTTGTCCATCCGGTTGTCATGGCAGCCGCACGAAGCGACGGCCGCCTTGTAAAAGTCGGGATGGAACAACACCGCCGCGGCGGCGTTCTGTCCACCGGCCGAGGTGCCGTAGATGCCGACCCGCGAAACGTCGAGGCCAGGGTCTTTCTCCGCCGCCGCTTTCATCCAGGCGATGCGATCCGGGAAGCCGGCGTCTTTCAGGTTCTGGAAGCAGACGTCATGAAACGCTTTCGAGCGGCCGGTGGTTCCCATGCCGTCGAGCTTCACCACCACAAAGCCCAGATCGTGTAGATCGCGGTAATAGTTGTTGGCGTTGAATTTCTTCGGCGTGTGGAAGTTGTGCGGTCCGGCGTAGATATCCTCGATGATCGGGTACTTCTTGCTGGGATCGTAATCGCGGGGGCGATAGATGTTGCCCCAGATATCGGTCTTACCGTCACGTCCCTTGGCGACGAAATGCTCCGGCAAACGAAAGCCTGCTTTGACGAGCTCCGAGATGTCCGCTGCTTCCAAGGGGCAAACTAGCGTGCCGTCGCTGGTGCGACGGAGTTCGGTCTTGGGCGCCATGTCGACGCGCGAGTAGCGATCGATCAAATACTTGCCGGTCGGCGAATATTCAACTTCATGCGTCCCGTCTCCTTCGGTGAGGATCGTCAGATCGCTGCCGTCGAAATTGACGCGGCAGTAATGGACGAAGTACGGATCTTGCCCCTCATGAATGCCGCCGGCATGAAACCAGATTTGGCGCTTCTCTTCGTCGATCCGATCGATGCCGCGCACGACCCACGCGCCTTGGGTGATCTGGTTTTTTAGCTCACCGGTCTTAGCGTCGTGAAGGTAGAGGTGACGCCAGCCATCTTCTTCCGAGCAATAGATGAATTCGTCATCGCCGAGCCACGTGATTTGACGGAGGCCTTGTCCCTCGGTATGGATCGTCCAGATGAACGTTTCCGATTTCTCGTCGATCAGATTGCGGACCGCTCCGGTCTGCAGGTTGATTTCGACCAGGCGAAATCGTTGGTGTCCGCGATCGACCTGTTCATAGGTCGCCGTTTCGCCGCGGATGCGGAAACGCGGCATGCCGAAGTCGACGACATCGGCGTCGCAGGCGATTTCGGCCTGCTTGGCGACGTCGAATAGATGAATGTCGAAGGCGTCAAACTTGTCGCCGGGCAGCGCGTAGCGACTGGTGTGCAGTTTTGCGCGGCCTCCTTCCTTGGGAGAGGATTCGATGCGATAGACTTCACCACGGTCGCCGGGCGTCGTCTTCAGCGCGATCAGCGTTTGCGAGTCGGGCGACCATTGCAACTGACCATAGCTCGACTTCGCGTCGCCATCGGTGGTCAGCGTCGTCTCGTCGCCGCTTTCGACGTTTTTGAGCACGACGTTGTTATCGCGAATCTGGACCGTCCACTTGCCGTCGGGCGAGCGATCACGCGGCGTCCGCGGACCACGACCGGGCCCGCCGCGCCGGCGACGCGGACCAGGTTCGACAGGGTTGGAGTTGTCGATCGTAGCGAAGTCGGACCGCGCGGTTGCGCGGAACACGATGACCACGTCGCCGCTGGCGGTCCGGGCTTCCCAGACATGATTGACGAACGTGTGTTGCTTCCGCTGCTCTCCGGGGCCAAGCTTGCCATACGACGCCGGTCGTCCCGACGAATTGATCCAGCTCAGCTCGACCGGCTCTTCCAGACGATTGCGAAAGGTGATCGTCGTTTCGGTTTGCGAACCTCCACTCGGCAGACGCCGCGGTAGACGTTCCATTTCTAGTTCGGCTGCTAGTTGGTCTGGCTTGGACTGCGTCAGTTCGTAAGAGGTCAGATCGCAGCTCCACGAGTCGTCTCCGACTTGGAAGAAGACCTGCTGACCATCGTCCCGAAACGAGAGGCGCCGGATCGGCAGGGCGTCCGCTTTCGCGTCTTTGACGCCAGCTGCGGTGAGGGCGGCGGCCAGCTTGGCGTGATCAAACGCCGGGCGGCGCTCCCCTTTTTCGGCGTCGATCAGGATGTACTCGGCCTTGCCGCCAGGCAGGTCGTTCTTGTACCAGCAGAAGGCGTCATCGGCGAACCAGTGGGGACGGATCTCCATCTTGTAAGCGGTCGGACGTTGAGCCAGCGACGTCGCGACCATCAACAGCAAACATCCGACGGCCGCGATCCGCAGTCTTCCAGAAAAGGGCATCCACACGCTCCTAGGCATATACTTCAAGTGCTGGAAGACGAACGTCTACCAACGCGGGGGGGCAGTTCATCAGGGGCGGATTCTAGGCTAAATCCATCTATCAATCATGGCACGAGGCCATGCTTTTGTACACAACTTCTTGCCAAAAAGAACTAGAAACAGTGTTACCCGTTTGTCAAAGATTTTCCCGTTTTTGAGCCTCTTTGTCGACTATTGCAAGCCGTTGACGGTTACCCGCGAAGAGCGGGGCGGGTGACGTGGATCGGCAGGACGGCGTTCTTCACCTTCGCTAGTTCCTCGGCGAAATCGAGCAAACTTGCCAAGCTAGCGAGGGCTTTTCAGTGGAAGCGAGACCTCGTTGCTAACCACCTCGCCGCTTTCCTTTTCGCTGCGCGCGATCAGTTTGACGTCGGCTAAGGCATCGGCCGTCATGCCGGCAGGCAGCTTGATTTCGATCACGTAATCGCTCTTGTCGGCGGGAACTTCCACTTCGGCGGCCGTTGCGCCGACCGGCAAACCTTCCAGTGTGATCTTGGCGACTCCTTGAAAGCCTGCGGAGCGAACCAGCTTGCCTTGAACGCGGTAGACCGATTCGCCGGCAAGTTGCAGAAAGATCGGTGATGATAAGGAGAATCGCTGGGCCGTGGTGGTCGCCGTCGCCACCACCTGTTTCTTGTCATCTGCCAACAACTCGGCGGCGATCGCCAAATCCCAACTGCGATCGGCCAGGTCCTGCGGCGCCGCAATCGTGACGACAGCGTCGGTTTGATCGGCCGGGATGACGACTTCCTCGGCCAAGCGCAACATGCGGTCAACGTCATTGACCTTAATCTTCTTTTTCGCGTCCTTGGGATCGGCGACTTCCTTTTGCGGCGCGATCTGCGTCGTCAGCAGCTTCAAGCGAACCGGTCCTTTGGCGCCTTCGCTGCGGACAATCTGCACATTGGCGTGGATCGTCTTGCCGAGCGACAGCTTGTCGCTGGAATAGTCGCTAGTCAGCGCCACACGCAGCTTGGGCTGAGCGATGACGCCAAGTCCGATTTTCACCTGCTCGTTTGTGACATAGCCTTTGTCGCTGGTTTGCGCAAGTACATGGCGGACGACATCGCGGTCGCCAATCTTGGCGCTGCCGATCAGCCGAGCGACGGCGAACTTGCCAGGCGCTGCGGCGGTGACCGAGAGAAGCGTTGAGGTGGCGCCTGGGGGAATGGTGGCGCCTGCGAGGTCAAACCCGCCGGCTTCGCCATCCCAGGTAAGTTCAATCGGCCCGCCATAGCCGCGGCGCTGGACGTGGATCGGAATGGTCAGCACGCCTCCGGCGGGGACGTTCCAGAGGTTGGCGTCGGCAGAGAGCGTAAAATTGCCGACCGACAGCGGCGTCACTTCGATCCGGTAGACGAACTCTGGGCCATAGCGTCCCTGCAAGTCGCGAAGTGCAATGACCAGCTTGTTGACGTCGGCCGGAACGTCAACGGTCAGCCCGGGGTCGGCGGTGGCGGCCTGATCGTCGCTCGAGCCAAGTCCGCCACCTTGCGACTTGTGAACCTCAAGCACGCCGTCGGTCGGCGCGCCCAACCTTTGGGCCAACACTTCGACGCGGTACTTCTTGCCCGGCTCGACCGGCACGACGTACTCGTCGCGCTCTCGCTCGCCACTGAAGCGTCCATTAATGGAAACCGGCGCCGCAGGCGTTTCGATGCGCTCGCCTGGCTTCTGCCGCTGTTCGACAAACTCGGCCGATTGACTGACCAACAAACGTGGCGCGACGCCTGTGAAATGGGACGCAGCGATTTTGGGCGATGTGGTAGGGGCGAAGCTGGTCGCCCTGCCGCTGGTGAGCTGCTGGCTATCCAGGTTGGTAAAGATTGGCTGCACGTAGCCGCTTGCCTTACGGGCGACTCCCAAGGGATAGGCCAAATCGGCATAGCGCAAGTCGCCGACTTTCAGCCGAAAGTAGCCGGGGTTCCCTCCCTTGTAGAGCGCGTCTTGCAGTTGTATGACGTATTGCCCGTCGTGGGGCAGCACGAAGTCGAGTCGGGCGTCGCCGTTGATCGAATCGTGTTGCGGTGAGAAAGCGACTTGAACGCCGCGATCATCAAGCAAGCGAATCACCGGCCGCAATTTGCTGTCGAGCCGCCGCGATTCGACGTCGACGACGAGTCGTTCGCCTTGTTTACCGGCCAGCGTCGTTTTAAGCAGTTGAGCGCCAGCCAGGTTGCCGGTCATCGCGGTCGGCCGCTGATCGATCTGCTCGGCGAACGTCGCTTGCGGCAAGTCGTCGACGCCGATCTTCACCGGGGCCGAGATCCCAGCGTCGCTGGCAATCCGCAGCGTCTGGATGCCCGGCGAAACGTCAGCCGGCAGGGTGACGTCAAACGTCAGCTTGTCCGCTTTGGCGTCGCCGACCAGCTTCGCAGTACCGCCGGCGGGCAGCAACAGCTGCGGCTGCGGCGCTAGACTCGAGCCTGCGATGGTGACGCGGGTGACGCCGCCGATCTGGAGTCCCCGCGGCGTGATGTTGCGGATCGTCGGTGCGCTCCAAGCGAGCGTGGCGGACAGCGTGAAGACGAGCGAAAGCGTGGCGGCGCGCAGCATGGCGGAAGCTCTCTAGCAGAAGACCAAGACAGGCGGGCGAGTGAGGTGGGCGCAAAAAAAGGACGCCGGGGATTATCCCGACGTCCAGTATTTTAGACGATTTGGCGCCTTGAGTCCCGCAAATTATGGCGAGGGCTTATTTGGCGAAAGGATCGGCGAACGGGTCCGAATCATCGGTCGCCGGGGCGGCCGGTTTCTCATCGGAGTCGGTCGCTTCCTTGACGCTGGCGTTCTCACTGTCGGCGACTTCGTCTTCGGGCTGTTCCATCTCGGTGGTCGCCGGGGTGACGGCCGGGCCGAAGTTATCTTCCTGCGGGGCGCCGGTGCCGAATGGATCGTTGATCACCGGTTGCGCCGGGGGCGAAACGAGCGCCGGTTCGACGGTCGGCGTCGGCTTCAGCGAGGCCGGAGTCGCGAACGGATCGTCACTGGCCGCCGGAGCCGGTTTCATCGCCGAAGGAGCGGTCCGCGGCGCCGGAGCGGCAAACGGATCGTCCGAGGGAGTCATCGGAGCGGTCGGCTTGGTCGGCGTCATCGGCTTGGCCGGAGCCGCAAAGGGATCGGCGAACGGATCATCCGAAGCCGGGGTCGCCGGCTTGGTCGGAGTCATCGGAGCGCCGAAAGGATCATCCGAGGACGGAGCAGCCGGCTGGGTCGGAGTCATGGGCGTCATCGGGGCGGCAAACGGATCATCTGCAGCCGGAGTGGCCGGTTTGGTCGGAGTCATCGGACCGCCGAAGGGATCGGTGCTGTCGACCGGGGTTGGCTCAATGGCGGCCGGCTCGGTCGTTTGCGGCGGGTTCGACCCAGCGGCAAACGGATCATCGGTCGCCGGAGCGGCCGGAGCCGATTCCATGGCGGGTTCGGTCGGCGCGGCGAAGGGGTCGTCCTTCAGCGGCAGCGGAGCGCCCAGGGCGTCTTCGCCTGCTTTCGGGGCGTCGGTCACGGGGGCGGCGAACGGATCAGCCGCCGGCGTCGCTTTCATGTCGGCGCCAGCGCCATTGCCGAAGGGATCGGTGCTGTCGACCGGGGCTGGCTCAATGGCGGCAGGTTCGGTCGTTTGCGGCGGGTTCGACCCAGCGGCGAACGGATCATCGGTCGCCGGAGCGGCCGGAGCCGATTCCATGGCGGGTTCGGTCGGCGCGGCGAAGGGGTCGGCGGCCGGAGTCGCTGGCGTCGCCGGAGCGCCAAACGGATCGCTGCTGGCCGGGGCCGGAGTGGTCGGAGTCGCAGGGGCGCCAAACGGGTTGTCCTCACCCATGGGCGGGCTGGTCATTTCTGGTTCGACCGGGGCCGGCGAGCCGGGTTCGATCGCTTCGCCGCCGCCGAACGGATCGGTCGGGTCCGAAGCTTTCGGCTCGATCGGTAAATTGGCGCTCGCTTTGGCGGCGCCGCTACCACGGAGGACATCCTCTTCGGCCGCTTTCCGCATTTCGTACCGTTGGCGTTCCCAAGCTTTCTGAGCCATGAACTGCTCAACGCGAATCTTCTGGCGATAGTCTTCCAGCTTCAGTCGGGCTTCGCCTTGAACGCGCTCCAGCGACTTGCCGACGTTGTACGAGCGATCGGCGCTCAGTTCGAGCTTGGCGCCTTCGGCAAAGTCGAGTTCGGCCTGTTCGGGACGGCCCATGTTCCACAGTGCGAGCCCGCGATAGTAATAGGCGCGGGGATCTTTCGACCCTTGCTCGATGGCGGTCGACAACGTCGTAAACGCGTCCGACATTTGACCGCGATTGTATTGATGAACCCCGTGGCCATAGAGCTCGACGACGACCGGTTCTTGAGCCGAACTCACGCACGGGGTTCCGAACCACAGCAGTGCGGCGACGGCTGACGCCGAGACAACGTTCCTCGTCATCAAAGGAATCTCCCTACAGATTCAAAGCGGAGCAGTGGATGTGACATGTCAGACAAGCGAAAAGTTGGACCAAGTTGTTGGCGGCCCGGAGGTTGGAAGTGGAACTCATCCTGAGAAAAAAGTCACCCAAAAGCGGACTTTAGCGATCCATTGCACCGCAGGGAAAACGCGGCAACTTCCAGCCAATATCGTAGTTGCGCCAGATGGCCAACACAAGCAAACGCCCCGACTAAGACAAAATCGCCGCCAGAACCCGCCAATCGGGGCATGCTGACCGCTACGACGCATCCAAGCTGGGGGATGTTTTGGGGGGAAAAGCGGAAAGTGGAGAGCGGAAAGTGGACTTGGGACCTGGCCAAACATGGGACCCGGGACCGTCCTCTTTTTTCTTCCGCCACAGACCGGGCGGAGTGATGCGATCTGGGGAGACTTCACTCTTCAGACGCTACCTGGCAATCGACCAAAGATTGCGTGCGCTTTATCAAGCAAAAGAAGCGCGTAGCTGCGGGGATTCGGAAGTTGCCGGATCCCGGCCTATTTCGGATCGACCTTGTCCCGCGAAAGAAAGCGGAGCGGCGGGAGTTTTCCATATTTCCCGAGCGAGCCAATAAGCACCATTGCTTCCACGTCCTCTGCCGTAAACTGCCCGGTGATAATGCCGCGGTCGCCAATCGTGGACCGCGCGTTTGCTTGCGGACATATTCCCTCGGCTCGCGCCTCGGGTTAGTTTTGACTTCTACGAAAAGACTTCCTTCTCGTGATAAGTGCCGCGGGGAGTGAGGCCTTTCTTTTCGGCTCGGATCCGTAGATCTTCTCCTTCGCCGCGCAGTGCGTAGAGCGCCTGGCCGGGGCTGACGAATTGGTTCCAATACTTTTCGTAGATCTCGGCGACTTCTTTCTTTTTTGCCAGCGCGGTTGGCACTGCGTGCAGCATGACCATCTCGTCTTGTTTTTGTTCGAGATATTGGCCCAGGAACTCGGGCAGCAGTTTCGACCAGAACGTCGGCCGCGAGAAGCGGAGCTTGCGGGGGATTACGTACCGCGGGCGATGCAGGGGACCGAGCGCCTCGCGCAGCGAAACGGCGAACAGTTGGCTATCTTCTTCCGACGCGTTTTCCAAAAACATCCGGACATAGCCGCCGGCTCGCGATTTGACGTGGGGGCGAGCCGAGCGGGCGATCTGTTTCGTTTCGGCCAGGGCAGACAGAATCGCGGTGCCGATGCTCATCACCAGCGAGTCGTCGCTCCAGACTTCCCCTTTCGATTTGAACGGAGGGAAGCCGCCGTTTTCGCGTTCTTCGCGATCGAGCTTCACTTCCAGCGTCGATCGCGGCTCGCCATGATACGGCTCGCCGATCTTCCAATGTTCACGCGCCGTCGGCCGCATGGCAGCGCGGGCCAGCATATCGCCATTGAGCAGGCGGATCGAATCTTCCAATAGCTCGGGCCGCAGGTTGGTCAGCGCCGCGTGAACGTGACCGACCCCTTTTTCGATCTCGCCGTCGTCGGTGACGCCAAAAATGTTGTCATGTTTCTTACGGAAGCGGGCGTAGTCGTCCAGGCCCTTGCTAAACTCCGGCGCGATGCAGACGACGTCCCAGTTGTTGGCGACCTTTTCTGGTACGGTCGGATCGAGCCGGAACGATCGCCCGCGGAGCTGACGAACGGACATGCTGGTCGTGACGGTCGTCAGGTCGATCAAGACGTTGATCTTGTTGGCGTCCCAACCTTCGCCCAACAGGCCCCGCGTGCCGACCAGGCAGCGGGCGACTCCTTGCTGAAATAGCTCGGTGATCATTTCAATGTAAACCCGCGGCGACCAGTCGGCGCCTTGACCGCGGACGACGCAAAAACCTTTCTCTTCGCCGTAGTCGAGTTTGACCTGAAAGCCTTCTTTCTGCAGCCAGTTGTGCGCCACGTGATCGAACCGCGCCTGCAGGTCGTCATCGATCAAGACGCTTGATCCGGTTACCAGGATCGGCTGCAAACGGTCGGTTTGTTCGTCGGAGAGTAAGGTGCGAAACGCAGCGACGGCGCCTCCCGCTTCATCGTCGAGCAAGTCGGCGGTTTCCGGCATGGCGGCGGCCGTTTTCTCGTAGTCGGCGACGACGATGGCCCGGATCGAATCGCCGAGCGTTTTCATCTCGGCATGCAAGATCGGAATCACCGCTTGCGCTTTGGCACGCGAATAGGCCAGCACGCGACCGACCGGCGAAGCGCAGGCCTGCGAACCGGTTTCGGTGATTTGCACTCCCAGCATCCGCAGCCGGGCGATGACGTCGCGGCCGAGCTTGTGGTCTTCTTCGTTGGGAGACCGCCGCAGGGCGTGGCGGACATAGCGATCCAGAACCGGCACCAGAATCGCCATCTCGGGCGCTTCGGCCGTCGGGTCCCACTGCGCCGGCGGCACGTCAGGCGGCAGCGCCCGATCTCGCATCTGTAGAAAGATTCGGGCCGCTAGCGCGAACTCGGGATCGCGACGCTCAAACGCCGACCAGGTGTTGAACGTCTGCGCCGCATGCTTTCGCTCGGCCAGGCTGTTGAAGAGCCACGTCGGCAACGGAGCGACCCGCGGCGCGTTCGGAATCGTGTCCGCTTCTACGGTCGGTTCCGCCACCGGATCGGTGACAACGGTCGGCTCTTCGTCGGGCTCTTCCGAGTAGGCCGCTTCGGACGAACCAATTACCTGTAGGTCGGACAGATCGAGCAGCGTGATCGGCGCCTCGACCTCTCCCTCGCTGGCGATCGGCGGATTTGGCTTCGCTGGCTCGGCTGGTTGCGCGGCAGCGAGCGGAGCGTCTCCATGGCGAGCAACGCAGGCGAGGTCAACGATCTCATGCAGCAGATCATCGGCGCTGGCGACATACCGCAGTTCAGCTTCACTGGGACGGACGAAGTAAGCCAAGTCTTGATAGGGCGCCAGGAAGCCATCTTTGACGACCGCCGGAACCGGAACGTCGTAGTCGATCGGGCCGAAGAAGGTGGTATACCGCTCGAAGTCTTGCGGCGATTTGTTGTCGACATCGGGCGGAGTCGCCGTCAGGCCAAGGATCACCGGATCGTTGAACATCGCCGCGGCGTCGGCCAATACGCGTCCCCAATGGCCGACCAGATGATGGCATTCGTCGAGGATGATCAGCCCGATCTGTTGCGTTTTCAAACGATCGAGGGTCGCCAGCGACGAGCGATGGAGCATCTCCAGCGTTTCGCCTCGCTGGCTGGCTTCGTCCCGGATCGCTTTGCGGTAAGCCGAGAGACGTCGGTCGTAGTAGTCGCGATTGTGCTTTTTCAGATCGCGGATCCAGATGCGGGCCTCATCGGGATCGCGAGCCGCATCTTTCTCGATCAATCGATTTTGCCAAAGGTCGAAGGCGGCGTCGTCGAGTCCGTCGTCGCCACGCCGCGGCAAGGTGACCGATTGGTAGGTCAGCGAGGTGAGCAGGCCGGGCGTCTGTGGATCGGTGCTGGCCAGTTCGCCGGCGGGGGGCGTCCGATCAAACAGGTCGGTCCGCGCCGCCCATTGCATTTGAATGGCCGAGTTGGGAGAGAGGACCAGTGCTGGCCGCTGCACGCATTCGGCCCACAGATAGAGGCCCAGGACCGTTTTGCCGGAACCGGGGGGGGCGACCACATACAACTGGCGCTCGCCGGCGTCGAGGCTTTTGCGGGCGATGTCGACCGCATCGTGCTGGGAAGGGCGCAATTTTCCGCGAAAGCGAACTTGCGGGAACGGTTCGTGGGCCATCGACCAGGATCTCGAAGTGGGAAACGTTGGGGACTGGCTTTCCGTGTGGCTCGAAACAGGCCAAGAAAAATTCTGGGGCGAATCAGAGGCAAATTCTACGACAAGTCATGCGAAGAAGCTCAATGAGTTATTTTTTTGTTTCGCTTTTCGCCCGGCGACCCATTTAGAAGTACTTTCCGGAGGTTCGCGAACTGGGCTTCCGCCCACTACAATTGTATCTGTCACGCTTGCGGTTGGAGACGACCCCAGCCAAGCAGGCGTCTCCTTCCAGTTTATCCGCAGAGAGGATTCCCGCCGCATGTCTTCACCGACTCGACGTCAATTTCTTCAATCGACTGCCGCTGCTGCTACAGTTGCGGCGACTCCGCTGTTCCTGCGTGCCGAAAACAAGTCGGGATCGAACCCGCTGCGCGTCGGTTCGGGCGAATACGTTTACGAGTGCCAACATTACTGGGGCGAGCTTCCCAGCAGCATTCAATGGGGGGCGACGCACGATGTGGCGATCGACAAGAGCGGCCTCATCTATATCACCCATCAAAACGGCGGTCCGACGGTGATGGACGCGATCGTCGTGTTCGACGCCGATGGCAAGTATGTCCGTTCGTTCGGCAGAGAATTCCACGGCGGCGGTCATGGCCTCGACCTGCGTGCCGAAGACGGCCAGGAATTCCTTTTCCTGAGCGACGTGCGGAACCACCAGATCGCCAAGCTTGATCTAAATGGCGAAGTTGTCTGGAAGAAGGGTTTTCCGGAAGCGGCCGGCAAGTACGACAACCCGGGCAAGTACACCCCAACTAATATCGCCCTGGCGCCGGATGGCGGTTTTTATGTCGGCGACGGTTATGGCCAAAGCTATGTGCATCAGTACGACGCCGACGCCAACTGGGTACGCAGCTTTGGCGGCCGCGGCGCGAAGCCGGGTCTGCTGAATTGCCCGCACGGTCTGTACGTCGATACGCGACCAGGCCGCGAGCCTTCGCTGTGCGTGACCGATCGCGCCAACAATCGCCTACAGTACTTCACGCTCGATGGCGAGCATCTCGGCTACGTCGACAACCTGGTCTACCCGTCGTCGCTCGACGTGCGGGGCGAAGTCTTGCTGGTCGGCGAACTCGATTCGCGGCTGACGCTGCTCGACAAAGACAACAAGGTCATTACTTACTTGGATGACGACGCCGAGTGGCGGGACAAGGTGAACGCCAATGGTCGCCGCATTCGCTCGCAACGCGACAAGTGGGTCGACGGCAAGTTCGTTCACCCGCACGGCGCCACGTTTGACGCGGATGGCAACATCTACCTGGCCGAATGGGTCGTCGGCGGGCGAGTCTCGCTGCTGAAGAAGGTGGGCTAAAACGTCGCTCACAACTCGAAACCACGCAAACGGCGCCAATCCAGATTGGCGCCGTTTTTTTGTAGGGCAGGCCGTGCCTGCCGTTGGAGACCGTGTGCATTCGGCAGGCACGGCCTGCCCTACTTTGACTAGCTGCCTGCTGAAAAATGCCCTCGTGGCATTTTCAACCTCGCCAGGCTCAGAGCATAGCTCTTCGCGGCTCGCAAAATAACGACTTACGTCGTTATTTTGGGATCGCATCCGTGCGATCACGCAGTCCGTCGAGAAAATCAACGGACTGCTAGAGCGACATCCGGTTGCGCGGAACCGGCGGGATCGTCGGCCTGGATAACCGCTACAACCCGCCTAAACGAAAATCTATCAACTTTTCTGCATTGTTCGCCGACTTCCGCCGCCGCTTTGACATACGTTTCAGATAACGGTCAGTTTTCGCTGGCGTCGCAAGAGACGCACCTTGTCCTGTTCGATCCTTTCACCTTTTCTGAGACGCACGTCGCATGCCTTCAGTACGTAAAGTACGACCTGCGGATCGTCGCGGCGCGACGATCGTCGAAACCGCCATGGTGTTGCCGGTATTTTTCCTGTTCGTATTCGCGATCATGGAATTCGGCCACGCGACGATGGTATCGAATGTGATGAAGAATTCCTGCCGAAACGCGGCGCGCTGGGGGGCGGCAAGCGGAGCGACGACCGAAGAAGTAACCAACTACGCTCGCAATCAGATGAAGTCGGCGGTCAACTCCGATCGAGTAACCATCCAGGTGAAAGACGCGAGCTTTTTTGACGATGGCGGCGATCTGCCTGCCGACAACGATGACTGGGCCTCTCTGCCTGACATCGAACTCTCTGACGCTGAATCGCGACAGATGTTTCTGGTTCGCGCTACCGTACGCTATGGCGACGTAACGATCATCCCGCAGCCTTGGCTCGCCGACGTAGTACTGGGCGGCCAATCGATCACGCGGCACGAATAGCCGCACGATCCGTCGTCGCCACCAGCGCCCGCTTTTCTCAGGAGAGTCCGATGCCACGCCACAATCGAAAACGAGTCGAAACCCGCCGCGGAACGGCAACTGTCGAGTTCGCCGTTGTCGCGCCGCTGTTTTTGCTGCTGACGCTCGGCTTGCTGCAAGGGAGCAAGTTGTTCGACTCGCATTCGGTGATGGCGCAAGCCGCTCGCGATGGAGCTCGGTTGGGGGCGATGGATCGCGCCGATTGGGTTTCGCAAGGCATCAATTCGAACGACAAGATCAAGCAAGATGTGCGTAATACGTTGGCGGCGGCCGGATTTGATCCTGAAGACGTCGACGTCTTTATTGAGTTTCCCGGCGAACCTGGCAATGACTTCGACCTGGACGACCCGGCCAACGATTTCGAGCTGTTTGAGCTGCGAATCGAGGTGCCGCTGAATCCGCTGGTCGAAACGCACAACGACAACGAAAACCAACTCAAGATGGTGAGCAAGGTCGTATTTCGCAATAGCAAGAGCACGATCGTACAGTGATCGCGCCGCCAATACGTCCTTTGTATATACCTGATTCTGAGAGGAGAGTTTCGCCATGCCAAGTTTCGCATCAATGGGGAGAAATCGCCGAGCGGCTCGTAAGGGCGTGTTCGTCGTGCTGGCCGCCGTCGTGATGGTCATGCTGTTTGGGTTCATTTCGTTCGGGATCGACACCGGTCTGATTTCGCTCGAACAATCGAAAATGCAAAACGGCGTAGACGCCGCGGCGCTGGCCGCCTCGCAGGAGATCACTTCGGCGGTCGCACAAGCCGGCGACGAGGGGAGCGATCCCAACTCGATTTCGATCTTCTACGCCAAACAGATGGCGGTCGACGTGGCCGCGGCGAACGGCGTTTATCTAAACCCCGACCGCGACATCGTCTTCGGCAAACGCTCGTTTGATCCCGACAGCGGCGAATGGAATTACAACTGGAACGAAGGGCCCTACAACGTAGTAAAGGTCGAGGCGCATCGCGATCAAGAAAACCTGTCGGCGCCTGACGGCCGCGTGCCGCTGGCGTTTGGCTGGGCGGTCGGCGTTCCTTCGGTGCCGCTGGTCACTTCGGCGACCAGCTTTGTCGAAGCCCGCGACATGGTGGTGGTGCTCGACTTCTCCGGCTCGATGAACGACGACAGCCAGTTCAAAGCGATCGACCGCCTAGGCGTCGACTCGGTGACCGACAACCTGGCCGATATTTTCACCTCGATGAATCCCAACGCTGGCAACTTGCCGGTCGATCCCACTTATCTGACGGTGGTGGGGGCTCCGCCGACGAAAGGTTGCATGCCGCAAATTCAGGTCACCTTTAAAGGGACCGAGATCTACGTCGAATCGAGCAAGGACCTGTCGAACGTCGTCGTGCAGTTCAGCAACGGCAGCAAGTACAAGTTCGACAATCTGAACCAAGGTCGGACTGGCACGTTTAGCTATTACAACCGCGTCATCACCCGCTGCTGGGTCAAGTCGGGCTGCAACGACAGCGGCGAAGGCCGGGGCTATGGCGAACGGTTTGACGACACCAACGAGGCAGTGCGTGTGGCCTTCGGACTGGACGACGTTCCGTATCCGTACGCTTCGGGCAGTTGGAACGACTACATCAACTACTGCCGCAACGATCGCGACGTGCGCGATGCCGGCTATCGCAACATGTATGGCGGCGTCACGCTGGCCAACTACTGGCTCGCGAAGCGATACAACTCGTGGAAGACGCAGGACCTGTGGAAGGCGCCGCACTATCCGTTCCATGCGGTGAAGAACGGCTTTTCGCTCTTCCTGACCTTTTTGGACGACCTCGACTTTGGAGACGAAGTCGGTATCGTCTCGTACGACGAATCGTCGCGCGTTGAGCATACGCTGAATGAGCATGGCGAATACGCGACCCTGGGCGGCAACAACATCAGCGACGACTACGACACGCTCGACCTGATCCAGCGGCATAAACAAGCTGGCCACTACGGCTCTTATACCGGCATGGGATACGGCGTGAACGAAGCGAGTCAGTTGCTGACCGATCACGCGCGGCATGGGGCCCGCCCAACGATGGTGCTGATGACCGACGGCCAGGCGAACCGCTATCCCGGCGGATGGAGCTTGCCGTACGGCTGGGACTGGGCCGACTATACCGACATGGACGGAGACGGCGTCGCCGACTACTCGACCAACGATCGATCGAAGCAGTACGCCTTTTACGAAGCGATCCAGGCTCATAAGAAAGATGTGACGATTCACACGATGAGCGTCGGCCTGGGCGCTGACCGCGGCTTGATGACGGCGATCGCCTTCGCTTGCGGCGGCATTCATATTGCGGTTCCTGGCGGCGCCACCGTCGCCGAGATGGAATCGCAACTCCTCGATGCGTTTGCACAGATTGCGGCCAAGGTCCCGCCACCGCAATTGGTCTACGAGATCGAGACGAACTAGCGTGAGACGTGTCCTGCCGGATGGTCGGCGGCGGCTTCGGTCGTCGTCGACCATCCTCCCCAGGAGACCGGCTCCAGAGTGAAGAATTGCAACCTTTCTGTGTGTGTTGCCCGTTGCTGGCGAAGGCCGTCCTGTCCTGAGGACGGCCTTTGTCTTTCTTGACCCTGGGCGACGGTGAAAACGTTGCTTGCAGCGGCTAAACTAGGAGGACGCCCTCCAGTTCAAGTTTCTAACCTCAGGTTGATGATGCTCGTTCGTTTTCTCAGTTTGATTGCGGTTGGCTGCTGCGTTTCGCTCGTGGCGGCCGGTGAGTACAACCCGGTGAAAAGCGTTGGCGACAAAGCGCCGGCCTGGAATGATCTGCCAGGCGTCGATGGCAAAGAGCATTCGCTGACCGATCTCGCGGCGAAGGATGTGGTGGTCGTCGCGTTTACCTGCAACACCTGTCCTTATGCGGTTGACTACGAACAGCGCCTGAAGCAACTGGGCCAAAAGTACGCCGCCGCTGATAGCCGAGTCGCCGTGGTGGCGATCAATTGCAATCGCACGGAAGAGGACTCGCTTGATGCGATGAAGGACCGCGCGAAAGAGCGGAATTTTGCGTTCGCCTACCTTTCCGATCTCTCGCAAGAGAGCGGCAAGCAGTTTGGCGCGACGCGGACGCCCGAGTTCTTTGTGCTGAACAAGCGGCGTGAAATAGTTTATATGGGCGCCCTCGACGACTCGACCGACGTCGACAAAGCGAAAACCAACTACGTGCAACTGGCGATCGACGCCGCATTGAAAGGTGAGCTTCCCGAGAAGACCGAGACGATCCCGATCGGTTGCAACATCCGCTACAAACGATCGCGTCGCTAGTCGACGCGGGCCTGCCTGCTATCCTCCCTCTACCTTTGCACTTTGGAGCTTCTCTCATGCGGACTCTTGCTACGCTGCTTTGCTTGTTCACGTTCGCGGCCACAGGCCTGGCGGATGACGCCAAGCTAAAGGCGTTGATTGTCGACGGGCAAAACAATCATGGCGTCTGGCCAAAGACGACCCAGATGATGAAAGCGAATCTGATCGACACCGGGCTCTTCACCGTCGACGTCACCACGACCGAGCCGAAGTCGACCGCCGGGTTCGCGCCAGAGTTTAAGAACTACGACGTTGTGATCAGCAACTACAACGGACAACCGTGGCCGAAAGAGACGCAAGCGGCGTTCGTCGACTACGTGAAAAGCGGCGGCGGGTTCGTCGTCGTCCATGCGGCGAACAACGCCTTCGGCAACTGGCCCGAGTACAACCAGATGATTGGTCTGGGGGGCTGGGGCGGACGCAACGAGAAGTCAGGCCCCTACGTCTACTTTGACCACGAGGACAAACTGGTCCGCAATACCGACAAAGGGAGCGGCGGTCATCATGGCGCGCAGCATCCGTTTCAGATCGTTGTGCGCGACGCCGAACATCCGGTCACCAAGGGAATGCCGAAGGCCTGGATGCACACCAAGGATGAACTCTACGACTTGCTCCGCGGGCCGGGCGAAAACATGGACATCCTGGCGACCGCGTACGCCGATCCCGAGACCGGGGGGAGCGGCCGACATGAACCGATGCTGATGACGATCGAATACGGAAATGGCCGCGTCTTCCACACGCCGATGGGGCACGCCGACTACTCGATGGAGTGCGCCGGATTTATCACCACGCTCTGCCGCGGGGCCGAGTGGGCAGCGACCGGCAAGGTGACGCAGCCGATTCCGAGCGACTTTCCGACCGCCGACAAGGAAAGCAAACGGACGGCGAAATAGAGAAGATCGCAACCATTCTCATCCCCCCTAAAACGGGCGCCGGGCAATTCGGCGCCCGTTTTTTTGTGTCCAAACCTCGCACGAACGAGGTATTTCTGGAAAAATTATGATTTATTGATGTTTTTGACTTTCCGCGATCGATCCGAGTCACAATAATTTTCGCGAATCCTTTTCTTTTTGCGATCATATCTCATCCCGTAGGTTCGATTATGGAAAAAAGAAACGCTTTTACGCTCGTAGAGCTGTTGGTGGTTATCGCCATCATCGGCGTCTTGATCGCCCTGCTCTTGCCCGCGGTCCAGCAAGCCCGCGAAGCGGCCCGTCGGATGTCGTGCACCAACAATATCAAACAGCTTGTGTTGGCTTTGCATAACTACGAGTCGTCATTCAAGGTCTTCCCGACTGGACGACTAGGTTGCGACGGGGCCTGCAGCCCGCAGAATGGTCCCGCCACCAGTGGGTTTGTGCTGCTGCTGCCGCAGTTGGAACAGGGGAACCTGTACGAGCAATTCGCTCCCTACGGCCCCAACAACAGCTTCCCCGGTAGCCTGCCGTCGAGCGTCTTGTCGCAGCGGCCCGACGCCTTCGTTTGCCCCAGTTCGATCATGGAACCGACCGTCACGCTCAGCAGCAAAGACTGGGCGACCTCCAGCTACGCGTTTTGCTCGGGGCACTACGGTCCGGACCAGGGGATCGGGTCGAGAGTGAAATGGCTGAACAGCGGCATGTTCGTCTATCGCGATGCTAAGAAGATCGCCGATGCGACCGATGGCCTATCGAATGTTTTCGTCATCGGCGAAGTGGTCGACGGACACGATTCGCGCGGCCGCAATCGTTGGGCGAGCGCCGGGCGATTGGAAGATTCGCTCCGTTCGACTCGTAACCCGGTCAATACCTATCCCGGTCAAGGCGAAACGACCAGCCCGTACGGCACGCCGCTGAACGCCGCGTTCGCCAGTCGTCACCCTGGCGGCGGCAACTTTGGCTTCGGCGACGGTTCGGTCGCGTTCATCCCGGAAACGATCAATCTGACCGTGTATCGCAATCTGGGACGTCGCGACTCGGGCGTGCCCAAATCGTGGTAAGTAAGCAGGGAGAACGATCGATGTTGCGAATCATCATGGCGGCCGCGCTGTTGCTTGCCGCGGTCGCGGCGATCGGTTGCGGCGGTCGCACCGAAAAGATTGTGCCGGTCACCGGTACGATCATGATTGACGGAGAACCGATGAGGGCGGGCGTCGACGGTTTCGTCACGCTCGCTCCCCCAGCAGGCCGACCAGCGATCGGCAAGATCGACGGCGAAACAGGCCGCTTTACTTTGACTAGCTATGAAGACGGCGATGGCGCCCTGGTCGGTACGCACGAAGTGAGCGTGACGGTCAACGCCATCGGCCGTGGCGGAAATCCGACGTCGCTGATTCCAGAGAAATACCAGGATCTGGGAACCTCGGGCTTGCGAGCTAAGGTCGATGGCCCGACCGACTCGCTGCAGATCGACCTGGAAGGCCCGCTCAAGTCGAACGTGAATGCGGTCGATCCGCGAACGCTGGGGGATGACCCAGGTTTCTAAGCAAACCAACCGCCCCCGGTTAGCCCCGACAGCTCTGCTGTCGGGGCCGAGATCGTCGGCAGGAAGCATCCATCCGAGGAGGGCGTTACAGCGGAAGCTCCCTAGATCGATCAAAGTCGCCAGCCCCCATGTGCAACTGGCCGGGCGTTGATGCTTCCTGCGGCTGCGCCGCCCCGATAGCGAGAGCTATCGCGGCTAGCTGCCTGTTGAAAAATGCCATCGTGGCATTTTCCAACCTCGCCAAGCTCAGAGCGTAGCTCTTCGCGGCTCGCAAAATAACGACTTACGTCGCTATTTTGGGATCGCATCCGTGCGATCACGCAGTCCGTCGAGAAAATCAACGGACTGGTAACCATCGATAACTACTTCAGCGATCGGCTCAGCTGCTGGAATTTTTGCTTCCAGGTCGGGCCGCCCAGATCGGGATAGAGCGTTTGCAGGTAGAGCAGCAGCTTGCCGGCCTCTTCGGTTTCTCCGAGGGAGATTTGCAGGCGAGCCGTTTCGTACTTGGCCTGGTACCAGCGATCCGATTGCGGCTGGCTCATTCGAGCGCCGATCGTACGCCAAATGCCAAGCGATTCGCGGCGCTCGGCGGCGGTTCCATCTTTCGCCAGTAATTCGGCTAGCGCCACTTGCAGCGGAACTTCCTTTGGCTTCGCGGCTGCGGCGGCGCGCATCTCGGTCAGGGCCGCGTTGCGATCCCCCGCCGCGGCGAGCGCCTCGGCCTCAAATTTCTGCAGTCGCGATTGCTGGGCCGCAGAGAGTTGAGCGGCGCGCGGTTTGAGTTCGCTGATCGCCTGCAATTGAAGCCGGGCCAGCTTCGCCCCGGCATTGCCGCCGGCCGTTTGGCCGATCTGCCGCAGTGCGGTAATCATCTGGAAAAGCTTCTCGGGCTCGCCGCCGCTAACGTCGTCCAGCGCCGCGGTCGCCCCTTGCTGATCGCCGCCGCCTGCCAAAGCGACCACTAACAGCGATTGCATGCGACTTCGCCAATCGGCCGGCGCGTCGGGATCGGCCTGGAGGGCGAGACGAATCGTCGTTTGCGCCGCCGGATAGCCATCGGTGGTGTAGAAGAGGAGCAGCTCGGCGAGCGCTTCGGCGGCGGTTCGGCGCGCTTCGGGCGATGGCGACGTCAGGGCGTAACTTTCCAGGAACTGCCGCGCCTTGGTGATGTCGCGCGGCAAGACTTCCCCCTCTTGCGCGTTCTTGGCGAACTGGTCACGCAGCGCTGCCAGCGCCAAAGTCGCCGCATCATTCGCCTTGGCGAAAGAGGGCGGGATCGGCAACAGCGCGTCAAACGCTTCTCGAGGATGACCGGCGGCCAACTGATATTGGGCGAGCCAGATGCGGGCCGTGTTGGTAGCGTCGCCCGTTGGCCAGCGGATCAGCTGTTCGCGCAGCTGCGCGGCGTAGGTTTCGCTCTCAAGCTTCGGATCAGCACGCATTGCGAGCGACTGGTAGTAAGCGGCGGTCAGGTGCGTCTGATCGGCGCCCTCCTGCGACGGAAAAAGATTGGCGAGTTGGCGCAGTCGCTTGGACGCTTCGGCATAACGCTGCAGCTTGGCCAAGACGGCGGCCGAAGTTTGCCGCAGCTGAAACTCTTGCGCCGCATCTTTCTCCTCCGCCGCGGCGGCGGCCGCCCGGTCATAAGTGGCGATGGCGTCTTCGTATTGTTGGCGGCGGAAGTAACCATCGGCGGTTCGCTTCAGCAGGTCGATATCTTTGGTGCCGGCCGACTGCGCGTTCTGCGTCAGGACTAGTTCCGCTCGACGCGACCAGTACGGACCGTAAAGCTGTTCCAGATCGCGAATCACCGCCGACGCTTGAGCCTGCCACTTTTGTCCGTCGGCGTCGCCACTTACAGCGGCCGCTTGCCAGAGGGCGACGTAGGTCTGGAAATAGGCGAAGTCGAGCTCCGGCGAGGTGATCCCCTGCAGCGTGCGGCCCTGCGAGATCAGCTTCTTCGCAACATCGAGTTGCCCTGCGTCGATCGCCAACAAGATCTGTTCCGCTTTCGCTTTCAGCAGCACCATAGGGGGCGGCGAATCAGCGGCCAGCAGCTTGATGGCCTGGTCGGCTTCGCCATATTTTTCGAGCAGTCGCAGCGCGCGGATCTCCGCCAGACGGCTGGGCCAGGTGACCGGCGACTTGTCTCCGAGTTTCGTCAGCGGATCGAGCGCCTTCAGCGCCATCGTCAGCGAGTTGATGCGATCGAGACTCTCAGGCGGGTAGGTGAGGGCCTGGTTTTCGAAGGCGCGGGCCAGTTCAAACTGCAGGTTCCGCGACAGGCCGGTCAGCTCTTCGGCCGACAGACCTGGTTCGCCGCGGGCCATTTCGGCGGCGATGCCAAGTCGTTTCGCTTCGGCGACCAGGCCTTCCAACTGGGCGATCGACCGACGCAGCAGTATCTGCGTTTGCTCGACCGGCTCGGCGCCGGGAGCACCCAGTTGCGACTCTTGGCGGATTTGTTCGGCGTGGGCGAGATTGGCGAGAGCGGCTTGCGCGTCGACCAACACTTGACGCGGATCGCCGGCAAACTGCCGGGCGAACTCTGGCGGCACGCGCTCGGCGGCGTCCCACCACCGCTGACGCTCGCCGGTGGGCGAATTGAGAGCATGGGCGGCGAACGTGCGAATCAACTCGCCCGCCAGGATCGCCCGCTGCGCCGGATCTTGATTCTGGGCGACCAACTGCTGGGCCGCGTATCGCTCGGCCAGGTCAAACAATTGCCGATCACGCAGGCCCGAGATCATCCGGACGTCGGTCGACTCTACGCCGAGAGCGACATTGGCGCACAGCAGCAGCGTCAGACCAAGCAGCAGGCGAATTGTCCGTTTGTCACCCATCTCGATCGGTCAGCTCTTCGCGTCGACGGCAAATTTAATGTCTTGAAAGTTGAGTTCGCGGGCCAGGTCATAGATGTCAATAACGTCACCCACGCCGACGGCGCCATCGGCATCGATCACCAGCGGCACGTCGTTTTTGATCGTGGCCAGCACCTGCATTAGCTGCCGTACCTCGGCCAATTGGAAACGGGGCTGATCGTTCACTTTCCAGACCAGGCGATCGTTTTCGACCTGCAGGCGAACGACGACTTGCTCGAAGTCGGCCATCTCGGGCGGCGGCTGCACCTGGGCGCCGGTTCCCATGGGCGGCGTGATCGAACTGGGGAGCGAATACTCAACAACCTGAAAACTGGCGGTCCACAGGAAGAAAACGAGCAGCAGAAAGACGACGTCGATCATCGGCGTCATCGCAATCTGCAGGCTTTGGCGATCGATGTAAGGAGAAACGCGGCGCATTAGCGGGCATCCTCCTGCCGGATCACGGCGAAGTTGACGTTCCAGACGCCTGCTTCGGCGGCGGCCAACATGATTGGTTTGACGTATTCGTACGGCACGTTGCGATCGCAGCGGATGCGAACTTCCAGGTCGTCGCCTGATTGCCCGCGCTGAAACTCCAGCCGGCGGCCGATCTCTTCCAGGCTGACCGCTTTGCCGGCCAGCAAGATGCGGCCGTCACGCTCGACGTTGACCACCACGCGAGGACTTTGATCGTCGACGATCTCGGTTCCCGTTTCGGCAGTCGGCAGCGGCAGCGGCAACTGACTTTCTTGCTTCGCCAAATGGCTGGAAACGAGAAAGAAGATGATCAGCAGAAACACGACGTCGATCATCGGCGTCATGTTGAAGTCGAATTGTCCCGGCCGGAGGTTGGCGTGGACTTTCATCCGTTGCGGCCTCCCGAAGGCGCGGCCGCCGCCTGACGGCGCCGCCGCTTGAGCGGGGTGAAGACTTGCTGCGCTTCATAGGCGCATTCGGCGACCAGTTCATCGACCCAGTTGCGGAAGACGGCGAAGGCGCCCAACGACGGAATCGCGACCAGCAACCCCCCGACCGTCGTGACCAGCGCCTGGTAAATGCCTTCCGCCAGATCGGCAGCGCCAGCGGCTCCTTGCGTACTGGCGACTTGCTGGAAGGCGAAAATCATCCCGGTCACGGTACCGAGCAGGCCGACCATCGGGGCGATGTTGCCGATCACCGAGAGATACTCGATCTTGCGGAACAGGCGAGCCGATTGCTCGGCGACCGAATCTTCGAGCGCTTTCTCAACGCCGCTCCAACCGCTGTCGAGTTCGGCAATGCCGCTGAGCAAGACGAACGAAAGGAAGCTGGGATTGGCGTGACAGATTTTCTCCGCCTCTTTGACGTTGCCGGCGGCAAGCAGATCGCGGACTTCGTCGCCCACGCCGGGGGGCGAAAGCTCTTTGTGACGAATCGCCATCGCATGCTCAAACACCAGGTAAGCGGCGGTCAGCGACAGCGCTAACAGCAGCAGCATGATCAAGTTGCCGACGATCCCGCCGGAGAGCAGGATGTCGAGAAAGCCGGTCTCCGGGGGCGGCTCGACTGGCGCCGCTTGGATCGGCGCAACCGGCGTCGTACCTGTCGGCGCGGCGGGGCTCTGCGCGAGCAGCAGGTTCGCCTGCGAGCCTTGGCCGGAGGTCAGCCAATAACCGCCGCCAGTTATCGCAATCGCTACGGACCAGATCAGGATGCGGGTCATGTTCGCCAAGTTCGTCTCCTTACGGCGAGGCGCCGCCAGCTTGTTCCAAACGTGACGAGGCTTCGCGCCCGATCACGCCAGCGGCGGGATAGTCGGTGATGATTTCGCGATAAAGACGCTTCGCCGCAGCGGGGCGTCCCATGAGTTCGAGTTGTTTACCGGCCCGCAGCAGCGCTTCGGCCGCCAGCGGTCGGTCGATGTTATCGAGGATCGGAATTCGCAGGTACTCGATCGTCGCTTGCTCATGCTGATCGTCGCGGGCAAGTGCGTCGCCCAGCAACAGACGCGGCCCGCTTTGCACGTTGGCCGGCAACTGTTCGATCTGCTTGCGCCGTGCGGCGGTCTTGTCAGCGTCGCGAGCAGGCGGTTCGGTTCGCCACAGTTGCATCTCCGCCAGCAGTGCGAGTTCGGCCGGGGCGGCAGACTTCAGGCGTTCTAAGGCGGCGATTGCTTTCGTGCGTTCGGCGGCGCTCAGCAGAAAACTGGCGCCCATGAGTTGTGCATAGGGAGAGTCGGTCTTCTCGAGCCACGCGATCGCCGCACGATGCAGATTGACGTCGGGCTCTCCGGTCTTCCAGGCCAGCGGCATTGCGTCGAGGTACGGCGTATAAGGGTCGGAGGCGACCAACGCGAGAAACGCTTCGCCAGCGGCGTCATTGCGGCCCAGGTTTCGCCGGCAGCGGGCGGTCTCGGCGATCAGCATGCGTTTGACCCAGCCGCGCGGTTCGGCGCGGTACGCCTGTTGAAAGGCGATTTCGGCCTCGGCAAATTTCTCTTGGGCGAACAAGGCTTGGGCCGCGCGCATCGCCTCGGGCCACTCTGACTCGACGCTCGCCACTTTCGCCGCGGGGATCTCGATCGAGCGACCGCTTAGCGTCGTCATCTTCAAGGTTTGGCCGGTGTAGTCGTCGATCTGGCCGACGTAGACCTCCGGAGTTCGGGAGTCAGCGCTCGACCGCAAATAGACGCGATCTTCCGCGACCGCAACGCTACTCATTAGAAGCAGCGCGAACAGACTGAGGCGTAGCGAGTTCAACGGCGCGGCCTCAGTTTCGAGGTGTCGACGTAGACGTGTTGTCCGCCGTTTTCTTCGGCCAGGCGAACCAGGAAGTTGCGTCGTCCATCCCAGGGGCCCACGCCGAACTCGATCGTGTTAATCACGGCGCTGCGGTTGCGGCGACGAATGTCGGCCATCTCTTGCTCGGAAGGGGCGCCGTCGGCGTCGGTCAAAAAGAAGAGGACGTCGGGATTCATCGCCAGCGCCATGTGGAGCGCTTTCAGGTGATCGGTACCGCCGGTCGCGGCGATGCTGCCGACAAACTGTTGGGCCAGCGCTTTGCCTTGATCGTCGGCGAACATCAACCGCGGCGTGCCGCCGAGCGGATTGAAAACACGCGGCTCTTCGTTGTAGAAGATGATCTGAAACTGGTGCAGCTTGTCGAGATCGCGGAGGCTGGCCAGCAGTTCGCTTTTGGCGGCGGCCAAGGGACGACCGGCCGAATTGCCCATGCTGCCAGAGCGATCGAAGACGTAGGCGAAGCGACTGCCGGTTCCCTCGATGCCAAAGACCCGCGTCGTGCCGGCGCCATCAAGGCCCGCTTTGCCGCCACCGCCGCCGGTCAAACCGCTCGCGCCCGGCAGACCGGACATTTCGGAGGCGGCGGCGTCGCTGGCGTCGCCGGTCGGCAAAAAGCCGGCCATGTCGAGCGGCGGCTGATCGACCGAGGGCAGGCTCTCGGAAAGCGAAGAGTCAGCGGTCGACGCGGCGCTCTCCCCTGATTCGCTATCATCGGCGTCGCCGTCGACATATTCGGTCCGGCCTTCCGATCGCTCGGCCAGCACAATGCCGCCGCTGCGACTTGGTTCGCTCGCGGCGCCCCGGGGCGTGGTGCGGATGGTGATCGCCAACACCACGATGATCGTCACATGGACCAGCATCGACATCGCCCAAGCCGGCATCGCAAAACGGCGGGGCGCTTTGTCGGTTTCAGCCTCCGGCGGATGGACAGGCGTGATCATCGGGTGGTCGTAAGTAGTTGGGACGAAAAGGAGAAACGCGATTTCAGCGCGCGGATTCTAGAGGGACGCTTTCTGTGGGTCAACGTTGGATAAACCGTCGCCGCCGCTAGCGGGGACCGCGGGCAGCTCTCTATTATGCCCCGTTTTCGTGTTTTTGGGGGCAATATTGGTTGCCGGACGCTGGCAGCGGGCAACGCCGACCGCTGGGCATCCTCCCCCAAGCGGACATTTTCCCTATAATTGAAGGATTATCACTGTCCCTATTTTCCCCACTGGGAAAGTGGCCGTTTGAGGAGACGTCCGTTGCCGCTTGAAGTCGTTCACTACCCGCACCCCACGCTTCGTTACAAATCGAAACCGGTCAAACGGGTCGACGCCGATCTGCGCAAGATCGTCGATGAGATGTTCGAGCTGATGTACGAGAATCGCGGTATCGGCCTGGCCGCCAATCAGGTCGACCTGCCGATTCGCCTGTTCATCATCAATCTGTCGGGGACGAAGGGAGAAGGGGAAGAACTGGTCTTCATCAACCCAGTCATCTCGCGGCCGAAAGGGAACGCGGAAGAAGAGGAAGGTTGTTTGAGCCTGCCGCAGGTCTACGGCCCGGTCAAACGCCCGGCCGAAATCCAACTCGACTCGTACAACTTGCAGGGGCAACTCTTCAGCAAGCGCATCGACGGCATGCTGGCCCGCGTGGTGCAGCACGAAACCGACCACCTGGACGGCATCATGTTCTTCGATCGGATGCAACCGGCGCCGCTACAAGAGATCGCCTACGACATTGAAGAGTTCGTGATCGACTACAAGAGCCGCAAAGATGTAGGCGGCTTGCCGAGCGACGAGGAAATCGCGGAACGCCGGCAGCAGTATGAAGAGACGTATTGCTAGGCGCCCTATAAGGTTAGCCCTGAAAGCTCTCGCTTTCAGGGCGGCGCAGCCGCAAGAGGCATCAAAGCCCGATTGGAAGTTGTAGGAGGCAGGCGACGTCGATTAGGCTAGAGAGCAGCCGATGGCAATCATGCCTCGGACGGATGCCTCTTGGCGACGATGTCGCCCCAGATAGCGAGAGCTATCTGGGCTAACCTTTTAATTCCAATGCGAAGAAGACCATGGCACATCGTCGCCGAATTGCTGACGATGAACGGTTCTGCCACTTTCTTACCTTTGGCTGCGACGCACGTCGCAATTTGCTCGAACTTGAGCAGCCATGTCGCATCTTGTTGGGCCAGCTAAACGCGCAACTTCTCAAATATTCGGCAAAGTGCGTCGGCTATGTGATCATGCCGAATCATGTTCATGCATTGATTTGGCTTCCTGAGACTGGACGGCTTAGTAGCTTCATTCAAGATTGGAAGCGGCAGTCCAGCTTTCAGATACGGAGCTGGTATGCTGAACAGAACGTGCAATACCTGAAAGAGAGCGGTTCCATTGATCGACTTTGGACGCCAAGGTTCTACTCGTTTCCGATTTACTCTCAAGAGAAACTGATCGAGAAGCTGGGCTACATGCACCAGAATCCGGTTCGTGCCGGCTTGGTAGAGCGTATCGTCGACTGGAAGTTCAGCTCAGCGCGATGGTACGAGCTGCGGAAGAGTGTTGGCGTGCCGATTGAGTGGATCTTCTAGCCAACCGTCACTTGGTTAGCCCAGATAGCTCCCGCTATCTGGGCGGCGCAGCCGCAGGAGGCATCAAAGCCCAGTTGGAAGTTGCGGGAGGTCGGCGACGTCGTTTAGCCTAGGAAGCAGCCGATGGCAATCATGCCTCGGGCCGATGCCTCTTGGCGACGGTGTCGCCCCGGATAGCGAGAGCTATCTGGGCTAACCCCTAACCACCTGGTTTATTCTGCTTTCGGGTCGTGTCCCGATTCGCTTTCCATGTCGTCGATGTACCGGCGGAGCCGTTCGTTTTCGTCTTGCATGTCCTTGATTCGGAGCATGTTCGAGACCCGCTTGAGCAGCTCGACTTTGTTGACGGGCTTCGAGAGGAAATCATCTGTTCCGGCAGTAACGGCACGTTCGATGTCTCCTAATTCGTTGAGCGCCGTCACCATCAGGATCATGATCCGCGAGGTGGCGGGGTCGCTCTTCAATTTTTGGCAAACTTCAAAACCGCTCAGCTTCGGCATCATCACGTCGAGCAAGATCAAGTCCGGCATAAACGACGCCGCTTTGTCGAGCGCATCTTGGCCGTTGACGGCGATTTCTACGTTGCAATCGACGCCGGCCAGGTACGCTTCCAGCAGTTCGACGTTGGCTTGATTATCGTCGGCGATCAGGATTTTGTTGGTGTCGGCCATCGGCCCCTTTCCGTAGGCGAATATCTCGTTTCCTACGGAATTATAGGACGAATGACGGCAGACGAGAATGACGCTAGTTCGAGGCGATCCGCCGTCGGGTCGGCGCCCCCTGACTTAGCTCCTGCCGGTATTCAATCGGCAGCACTTCCCGCTCAAGCACCTCAGGATCGTAGGTGGTCCAAGTTTCGCGAATTCGACTGGCGTAAACCCGCCGCATCACGTGCATATCGCGCCAGTAGCTGACGTAGGCGTCTTTGCTCCAGTCTCGCTGTGGCATTTGGCCAGGGCTTTTGATCAATCGCCAGGCACGTACCTGAAAGCGGCCGTGTGAACTGTCCCAGTCATAAAAAATGAGCTGGTCGATCACGTGTCGCCCTTGTTGATCATACAAATGGTTGACCTCAATCAGGTCAACTTTGTCGACAGCGGCCGGTTCCAAAGGAGCGGCCCCAGCGACGGCGAGCGTAAGAAGGCTCGCAGCGATGAGAGTAGTCATGCTCGTGTCCTTTCATCCATCCTTGGTTGAGGGATATCCCCTCGCCCTGTTCCGATAAGCGGCGAAGGGTCGGCGAGTCACTTGCGACGTAATGCCGCATGCGAAGTGAGCTATGGCGAAATCTATGCCAATTCGCGTGCGGGCTGCCGAAGAGCGGTCGTTACCCGATAGCAGATAATGGCTTGCGGAAAATAAGAAATTCAGTACCTAGGCCGATAGCACTATCGGCCAAAGTGATAATGCGCGACTTTTTCGCGGTTCGCAGAGAAAAATGCCTAACCGCTGCGCAGCCAAGCCGGCAAGAGACGCCGTCAACTTGAGCAATAAAAAAAGAGGAGCCGTAAATGGCTCCTCTTTCGAGTTTAAGGGTTGCGGTTTGCCTTACGGTTTTTTCGATTCGTCCGGCATGCGAACCATTTCCACCTTTTCGCTTTGTCCGCTCGCATAGTGGATCAGGACCGGAGTTTCGTCCTTGGTCAGGCTCTCCAGGTCGGTTTGGAAGGTGACGCTTTCGTTGTCGCCAATCTGCCAGGCGACTTGCTGGGTCTTCAGGTCGACGGCGCCATGCACCGGCTGGCTGTTACCGGTCAACGCATGGTAATACGTTCCGGCGATTCCGCCCGACTTGCTGACCGCCAACTGCAACAGCATCTTTGACGAAGTCGCGTTAGGGCTGTCGACGATCGCAAAAACGCCTAGCGGCATCCATTGTTCGCTGTCGTCGGCGCCCACTTCATTGGTCGTCGAGGCGAGTTGCGACGCGTTGTCGGCCTGTTGAGTGGCGTAGGCCGTTTGATCTTCGACCGTCGTGCCGGCCGGGTAGTAGTACGAGTCGCTATAGACGTAGTTAGTCGGCGTGGTCGAAGCCCCCACGATAAAACCAGTCACCGCGCCAAACGTGGCCGCCGCCCAGGCGTCAGCATGCGGATACTTGTACTGCCAGGCGTTGGGGTGGCCAGTGTACCACGCGGGCGAGAACGGCTTGGGTCCTTGGTTCCAATAGCCGCTGACGTTGTGATAGATCTCGCCGTTGCGAGCGTTGACGTTGACCTGGTTGTTGTTGATGTTGACGTTGCGATCGTTGACGTTGTTCTGGCGAATGTTGGTGTCGCGGTTCTTCAGATCAACGTTGTTCAGGTCAACATTGCTGAGATCGCGATTGGTTAGGTCCGTCTTGTCGCGCGACCCGTCGATACCCAGGAAGTTGTTCAGTTGATCGTTGTTGGGACGGCCGTTGCCGTTGCCCGAGCCATTGCCAAGCGCCGCGCCCTTCCCTTGAAACTTGTCGAGGTTGCTCCCTTCCAAGGCGCTCGACAAACGCGAACCGCCGCTCAGGTTCTGCAGATTGCGGTCGCCGCCGCCACTGGGCAGAGAGCGATTGCCCAGGTTTTGCCCCCCGCTGAAATTTCCTCCACTAAAGTTTCCGCCCGAGGGACGAACGCCGCCACCGCCGCCAGGGCGAGCACCACCACGAGCGCCGCCGCCGCGCGGACCAGCTTCAACAGTCAAAGGGGCTGCAAGCAGCAAGGCGAGCGTCATGGCCGAAAGGGAAGTAAGTCGCGACATAGGGGCTGATTCTCCAAGAAGAAGCGAAAAATACCGGACGCCGCGGTCGGACGCCTTCCATCTTCAACATGGCATGGAAAAGGAAGCGCCGCCGCGGAGGAGCGAAGCGAAGGGCCCACGCCCCCGACATTCGGCCCGGCCCAGTTGGCATAGTCGCCGTAACCGGCACAGCCTGACGGGGGCCACAAGGCATACCCGGGAAGTGGCGATCAGGTTTGGGGAGATCGGTAAGGATTTTGATCATCGACCGATTCGGCGACGATCAACGTATCGTCGATGCTGGCCGACGCCTCGATTGCGGCGTCGTTCCAGGCGGTCATGTCAGCTAGAAACGCTTCGGCCGCCGTTTCGTCGGGGAAGGCGCTGGCCGGAACAATGACGGTCGGTCTCCCTTGCTGGTCATCGACGCAGAGGAGTTCCTTTTGGCGGTAGGCGGCGCCCAGGACCGGCCAGCGAATCGCCGACGTTCCCACGCTGGTACCGGAAACCAGTCCCTGTGGGTAGATGTCGACCGTTTTGGGCAAGAGCCAGATGTCCGGAATGCGAACGCGGTTGGCGAGTTCTCGCAACAGCATCAGCGTCGCGAACGAAGAGGCGATTGAGATGAGCAACAGGAGCATCAAGAGAAACAATTCAAACGTTGAATCAAGCGGTACCCGGCCTCCGTCTGCTTGCCGAAAGTCGCCGATCGTCATGTAGGCCAGTATGCCGTTCGATCCGACGCAAAGCAGGATCGGATACAAGTACGTGAAAATCGTCTTATTCGCCGCGCCGATCGTCTTCAGCGCCCAGGTCCATTGGGCGATCGTGTTTTGATACGAAATAGAATGACGGGACGAATCGCCGGTCCAAGCGGGCAGGCTGGAGCGATCGCTGACCGTCGGGTCGACTGCTTTCGTCGAAGCGTGATATTGGCTGGCCGCGGCGAAGAACTGCTGGGCCGCTTCTGCAGACTTGAAGAACGAATCGCGCACAATATAGCCGCGACCCATTGGCTGCAGGATGACCAGGGCGTCGTCGACGTGGTGGACCGACTCGATCGCCAGCCACGATAGCCGCGATCGATACTCCGCATGTTCCACGTCCAAAAACGCCGGCGTAATGCGCAGGCGGATCACGCCTGGGATCACCTTGCTAGACCGAATTGCCTGACGCACTTTCCAGAAGAGCCAGCCGGCGCTGAAGATGACGCCAGCGATGACGAGAACGCCAGCCACAAAATAACGCGAGAGCAGCAGCATTCCGCAGGCAGGCGCGGCCGCTAACAGCACCATCAGCGGCGCCGTCAAAAACATCTCGGCAAGCGCCCAGGTCGACCGCGTACGGACGATGTACTGGATATCTGCGGGCTGGTTTTCGTATTTGACTTCCATAACCGGCCAAGAGGGACAGGAACCAAGCGGCGTCATTGTCCCTTACTTTGCCGCGCGGCTCAAGTTTGCGGAGAGCGGAACGGGTTTTCTTCGTCGGACGGCGCGGCGTCGCGCTTGACTTGTTCGGCTTCTTCCGCGACTCGCTCGCAATAGGCGATGTAGGCCGCTTCGTGCCAGTTTTCGGCCTCATGGGCGAAGTGTTCAGCCTGGCCGAACGTCGGGAACGCCCGCTTGGGAGTCGTGTAGTAGACCGTACCTCCCGTATCGGTCAGATAGATGAAGCCGGTGTTCTGCACCACGGCGAGGGTGAGCCAATCGCTGCAGAAAATGGCAAAGGGGGTCAGGCTGATCAAGCCTGCGGGCGAGATAAACAGGTTCCGGCGGCAGAGCCAGTCGGCGGGAATGTCTTGCTCACGTCGAATTTCGCGGAAAATCGTCAGTAGCGTGATCGAGCCGACATACCAGAAGGCGGCCGATGCGACTAAGGCGAACGCGGTAAATCCAGGATGGCCGACGCCAAACGCCATCCCACCCATGATGACGCTGAGCACCAGATAAAGGGCGTTGCGGCCGATACGAGCGCCCCGATTTTGCCAGGGGTACTCGGTCGCTCCTTTTTCCATCACGTACGACCAATCGGCGCGGCTGTTCTCGTACTCAACGCTTAGCCCGGCGTCGCGGGTCCATGCGGCGAAAAAATCGTCGTCATACAGGCCGATCTCCGGCGGCGTCGTTTCTTGGGCGGCAAGCCGATATTGCTCGGCTAGTTGCACGAACTCTTGCATTGCGTGCGGCGTGTCGAACGCCCGGCGCGGGATTGGCGTCTTCCGCTGCTCGCTTTCGTAGAGCGTCGCGAAATCCCGCTCGACGACAGTTCGCTCGACGTGCGACCAGGCGATACGGCCGCGGTTGTGGTCGGTCCACATCTCCAGATAGTTCGGCTCCAGGCGAACCTGCATCGGTCCAGGGGCCAAGGTGACCGGCTGCGGTTTGAGAGACAAACGCTGCACGTAGCGCACCAAGCAACTGAAGTAAACGATCGCGATCATCAACGCGACCCAGTTGTAGCCGAGCGCAAGCGCCGGCGCGATGCCGGGAATGCCGATCATGACGCCGCCGATGATCACCGGCAGAATCACATTCCGCTGTGGCGTCGTCTCGGATTCAAAGGCGACCGAATCTTCGGGGCAATATTCAAACTCGACTTGCATCTGGCTAGGGGGTTAGGCGTGAGGGGATCGGTACGGATTGTCGCCGTCGGCGAGTTCGGCCTGGATGACGTCGTCGCCTAGTTCCGTTTCGTCCGGTTGCTGGGCGTCTTGCCAGTATAGCTGCGCTTCGTCGGCGAACTCCTGCGCCAGTTGTGGGGTGGCGAACGCTTTTTTGGGCACGACGCAGATATGCTGGTCAATTTGGTTCTTAAACGCCAGGAACTCGGCGTTTTGATCGACCTGTTTCAGGTTCTTCCATTGGCCGCAGTGCGTTACCGCGGCAGTCTGGAGGAGATAGCCTTTTGCGGTCATCGTCAGGCGACGTGGCGTCAAGAATGTTGTCGACATGCGACTGCGATTGTACCAGCGTATCGCCGTCGAGCTGCCCACCAAGGAAACGACGAACCATATCACCGATGCAATGTACATCGGCATATCGAATCTGCGACTTTCTTGGGCAATCGTTACGAGATTGGTGTCGATCGGCGGATTCGCCATGCCCCAGGCAAGTACCAACGCGGCGCCTATCAGCCACGCCAGCGAGTGCAAAGAGCTGAGATAAATGTTGGGACGCTTCAAAGGGGGAACGCCGTTGGCGACCACGTACGCCAATTCGTCGGCGTTGTTTTGGTATTCGATCGCCTGCGTGATTCCAGCAGCCCAGGCGGGATAGAATTCTTCGGTAGGCGATGGGAATGGAGTGGCTGGTAGTTCACTCGCAGCTACTCGGTATTGTTCCGCAAGTTGAACGAAACGGCTTGTCTCTTCTTCGGAAGCGAATGCCCTGGCAGGAATCAGGATGTGCGCATTGGAGGTAAAGAGAATCTGAATCACGTTTGGAAAAGCGTTGGTTTTTTCAATCAAAGACCACGAGACCCAGGTCGTGGCGTGATCTTCTCGCTCGACAAGTCCGCGCGGATCAAGACGCAGCTGCAAATGCTCGCAGGTAATCAGCTTGCGTCGCTCGTGTCGATTGGCTTGGTAGAGGATCGCTATCCAGATGGCGGAGAAGATCGATAAAAAGACAACTCCGGCGATCGTTCGACCGCTGGCGAAGTAAGGCAGAAACGCCGGGCCAGTGAAGATCAAAAACAGGCAAAGGAAAACGGCGTACTGCTTCAAATACGAAAGCGGAGGCGCCGCTTCCTGAAACGCCGCAAGATCGGCTTTGCTGGTTTCAAATTCGACGTCCATCGCCCTCGCCGCGGCTTACAGCTTCAGATACTCGCGGGCCTGCTGGACCACTTCCTTCAAGCTGCCGGGCTTGAACGGGTTCTTCAGGCCGGCGCTGTCGACCAGGCCGGAGAAAGGCAGCGTGCCGCCTCGTTTGCAGAGGTCGACGTACTCTTGCATCGTTTGGGCGAAGTCGCGCTCCGACCGCACCCAAAACTGCAGCGCACAGCACTGCGCCAGCGTGTAGTCGATGTAGTAAAACGGCGACATATAGATGTGCCGCTTTTGCTGCCAACGTCCGCCGGTCGAAACATGCGGCAGGTCGCCGTAGTTGGTGTCGGGCAGGTAAAGCCGTTCCATCTCTTGCCAGATCGCGTGCCGCCGCTCGGGCGTTGCGTCAGGCTCGGCGAAGATCGCATGTTGGAAATGATCGATCGCCACGCCATACGGCAGGAACAAGATCGACGTCAGCAGGTGAATCCGGCGGAAGCGTTCGGCTGCGTCGCCGAAGAACATCTCCATGTGCGGCCAGGTGAGGAACTCGAGACTCATCGAGTGAATCTCGCAAGCTTCGTACGTGGGCCAGACATGTTCCAGCAGGGCCGCGCCATCGAAGCTGCTATAGCACTGAAACGCATGTCCCATTTCGTGCGTGAAGACTTCGACGTCTCCCTTCGAGCCGTTGTAGTTGGCGAAGATGAACGGCAACTCTTCGCTGGGCAAGCTCGAACAGAAACCGCCGCCGGCTTTCCAGGGGCGAATCTTCAGGTCAAGCAGATTCTTGTCGCACATCAGCTGGAAGAACTGGCCGAGGTCGACGTTCATATCGTTGAACATCCGCTGCGCCAGCTCGATCTGCTCTTCGTAGGCGCCGAGCGGCGCCGGATTGCCGGCGCTATCGAACAGCCCTTCGTCCCAGAACATCAAGTCCTCAAGATTCAGGGTCTCTTTCTGCGTGCGATGGATCTCGCGACACAGGGGGACGACATGCTCGCGAACTTCGTCCCGATACCGGGCGACCTCTTCGGCGCCATAGTCGGTTCGCGACATGCGGCGATAGGCCAGCTCGACAAAGCTGTCGTAGCCTAGCTTCTGCGCGATGCCATGCCGGATCGTGACCAGCTCGGCGAAGATCTGATCGAGATCGGCGCGATTGGCGGCGTACCATTGCCACATCGCCCGGGCGGCGCCGTAGCGAATGTCGCGATCGGCGTGCTCTTCAAACTTGGCGATGCTGGAGAGGTTGTACTCTTCTCCCTGGAACTCGATCTTGGCGCCGGCGGTCAGTTCGTTATAGCGCGAGACGAGCTTCGACTCTTGCACTAGGTCGTCATGGATACAGGGATCAAAGGTGCTGTTCTGCACTTCCCACAGCTTGAACGCATGCTCGCCAAAGATCGCCTCCAATCGCGGACGCAGCGGCGTTTCGACCAGCATCTCTTGGATGTTGACGTTCAGCTCGGTCAGCTTGGGGGAGATCTCGTCGCGGTAGTCTTGCGCCGCTTTGTATTTGGGGTCGTTCGTCTCTTGATTGAAACGGATCTCGACCAGGTTGCTCCACGACTCAAGCCGACGGCGCAATTGGTCCCATTTGGCCACGACGGCTCGCAGCGCATCGTCCGACGTCTTCGAGTCGCCTAGTGCGGCCTCGAGCTCGGTTTGGAGCGAAGCATATTCTGCCGTCACCTCATCCAGATTGGGATTGGGCAGGCAGAAGTTCGAAAAATCATCCATGGTCGACAATGGCATAGGTGGGACGGCTCGCGGAATCTTCTCACGCTCGGCTCAACGTACCCGCCGATCGGTAGTGCGTCCAGCGGCGAAGAGCAGTACTGCCATGGGGTTTCTCACGCTACGCGGGTCCACCGTTTGTTTGACTTGACGCTGCGCCGCGTTCAAGATGGATGGACGACACAGAGTAGGCGCTCCGGCATTCTGGCCGCGTCGACCCACCCCGAGAAATCTCATGGCCGAAGAATTCTACCTGAAAGCAAACGAAAATGCGCCGGAGACAGGCCCGTTTTCGTCGAAGAAGATGCGGCAGCTTGCCGCCGCTGGGCAGATTACGCCCGAGACCCTCGTACGCAGGGGGGAAAGCTCCTGGGTCCATGCGACCAGCGTCCGCGGATTGGAACTGCCCAGCGGACCGCCGCCGACGGTCGCTCCGTCCACGGCGGCGCCTGTTTCCACGGCCGGCGAAGTGCCGATGGGGATTCCGGTCGAAACGCCAGACGAAGTGAAATCGTCGATTCCGACCTCGCTGGATGACGACCATGGCATTTCGCTGCCGTCGCGGCTGCCGGATCCGACCGGCGGTACCGGCGAAGCGCAGGTTAAAGGCGTGGGAGAAGAGCCGCGGGCATTTGACGAAGACGCGCCGACCCCTCCCTCAATTACGGCGCCTCCGCCACCTCCGCCGGCCGCCCCTGCGGCAGTCGCCGTCGATCCGCCGAAGGAAGAGGAGCCGGAGATCTCGGAGATGATCTCGGTCGCTCCCAGCGACAAGTCGAGCGGCAAAGGAAAGAAGAAAAAAGGGAAAGTGCGTGCGGCTCGCGCCCCTTCCAGCGGATCGAGCTCCGGTGGCGGCTTGGGCGGCCTCTTCAGCTTCAAGACGATGATCGCCCCCTCGGTGATCAAGATTGTCTTTTACGTGGGGCTGACGCTGATTTTGCTCGGTTGGCTCGGGGGAACCGCCGCCCTCCTTTTGATTGGCATGTTCTCTGGACAACCGCTGACGGCGGCGATCGGTGTGGCGGCGACCTACTTCGTCGTCGGCGGCGTGATTAGCCTGCTGAAGATCTTGCTGCTGCGAATTGGCGCCGAGGTGGTGATCGCCTATTTCCAGGCGGTCGAAGACCTGGCCGCGATCCGGGAACGTGGTGCCGAGAAGGTATAGCAGTCCGTTGATTTTCTCGACGGACTGCGTGATCGCACGGATGCGATCCCAAAATAACGACGTAAGTCGTTATTTTGGGAGCCGCGAAGAGCTATGCTCTGAGCCTGGCGAGGTTGGAAAATGCCACGATGGCATTTTTCAACAGGCTGATAGCGGCGAAGAAACCGAAAGAAGTGAGCGACTCGTGTGGAGAAAGTCGCTCGCACCTGGGGCGCTATCGCGCCCCCCGGCTGGCAATAGCGCCGGTTGAATGGGTGATCGTCGTTTACCGTTTCGGTTCGACGATCTTGGTGTCTAACTGAATCAGCGTGGTGCCGATGTGCGGGCCGTGCTGCTTGGAGCCGCAGCCCTTGCAACCACCGCCGCAGCCTGCTTTTTCGGAGCGGACGGTTCGCCATATCGAGATGGCCAAATAGGTTGCGCTGCCCGCGATCAACAGCAATACGCCGACGTTCTGAAATACGTCTGACATGCTCGCGCCTCGAGAAAAGGGATGCTTTCAACAGCGCTTCATTATACGAAGCGAAATCACGTTGTGGTGAAAAAAGACGCGATTCTATAGATAATAAAGGCACCGATATACGCCAGTGCCGTCATGTAGAAGAAAGTGAAGATCGGCCATCGCCAACTGTTGGTTTCTCGTTTGATCGCCGCCAAGGTAGCTGCGCATTGTGCGCAAAGGGCGAAAAAGACCATCACCGAGAGGGCAACCGGCAGGTTAAACAGCGGCTTGTCGGTCCCATCCCAGGTGGCGGTTTGCAGTTTTTCTTGGAGAGGAGCGGTATCTTCGTCGTCTCCGCCCATGTCGAAGATCACCCCCAGCGTGCCGATGATCACTTCCCGCGCGGGAAACGAGGCGATCGTGGCGCAGCCAATTCGCCAATCCCAGCCCAGGGGGCGAACGGCTGGTTCGATCCAGTGTCCGGCCCGGCCCAGATAACTATCCCGCAGCAAGGCGCCATCGATGTGGTTTTGCAATTCCGCCTGCTCTTCTTCGAGAGCGGCGACTTTCGTTTCGTCCGTCGCTTGCTCTAGCTCGGTCTCGACGGCGGCCAGACGCTCGATCTCCGGTGCGACGATCGCCTCGTTATGCGGGTAGTAGGCGGCGGCCCAGACCAGCACCGACGACGCAAAGATGAGCGTGCCGGCGCGATAGATAAAGGCCCATCCTTTCTCGACGACCCGCATCAAGACGGTCTGAATCGAGGGCCATTTGTAGGAGGGAAGCTCCATCACGAACGGTGGCGTCGCCCCTCGCAGAATCGTCTTCTTCAGCACCAGCGCGACCAGCACCGCCGTGACGACGCCGACCAGGTACATTCCGGCGAAGGTGAGCGTGTGCGAATTGAGCAGACCGCCAGCAAACGAGTATTGTGGTACAAACGCCGCGATCATGATGACGTAGACCGGAATGCGGGCCGAGCAACTCATCAGCGGCGCGATCAACATCGTTATCAGGCGGTCGCGGCGATTCTCGATGACGCGGGTCGCCATCACGCCGGGGATCGCACAGGCGAACGAAGACAGTAGCGGAATGAACGACTTGCCGCTAAGACCGACGTTCGAGAACAGGCGGTCCATCAGGTACGCGGCCCGGGCCATGTACCCGCAGTCTTCTAGGATGGCGATGAAGAAGAACAGGATGCAAATCTGCGGAAGAAAGACGAGGACGCCTCCCACGCCGGCGATCACCCCGTCGACCAACAACGAGCGAAACGGTCCCTCGGCGAAGTTGTCGCCGACCACTCCCCCGAGAAACTCAAACAAGCCTTCAATCCAGCCCATCGGCACGCCGGCGATGTAGTCGCTAAAGACTGCCGTAAAGACGGCCATCATCAGCACCGCGAAGATAATCGTGCCGAAGACCGGATGGGTCATGATCCGGTCGAGCCGGTCCGAAAGCGGCGGCGGAACCTGCTTCCGCTCGACGATACCTTGGAGCGTCTCGCGGACCCAGCCGTATCGCGACATCGCTTCGACCGCCGGAACCGGGGCGCCCGATTCTTTCAGTCGGGTGCGGGCGTCGGCAATGAACTGGTGAAAATCGTCGCCGCCCAGTTTGAGTTCCGACTCTAGATAGCCGCTGGTGTCGAGCAGCAATCGCTCGACCAGGTACCGCGGCGTCGAGACGTTGCGTGAGACCAATTGTCCTTGCAGTCCGGCCACTTCGTCGCGAAACGCCGGCGGAAAAGGGCTGGTCGCTTCAGGCGGAGCGAGTTGTTCGATGTTGGCGAGCGCTTCACGCAGCTCTTGCACGCCCTCGCCATGATTGGCCCGGGTCGGGATGACCGGCACCCCGAGCCTTTCCGACAGTTTCGGGACGTCGACCGTCACACCTTTTTCGGCGGCGGCGTCGATCATGTTCAGCGCGACGACCGTCGGCAGACGTAGCTCCAGCACTTGGCTGAGGATGTAGAGGTTGCGTTCCAGGTTCCCGGCGTCGAGGATCACCAGCACCGCTTGCGGTTTGCGTTCGGCCGGAAGGCGACCCAGCAAGACGTCGACCGCGACCATCTCGTCGGGCGAGCGTGGCGCCAGACTGTACGAGCCGGGCAAGTCGATCAGTTCGATCGCTTTGTCGCTGACGCCGAAGGTTCCATGCTTCTTTTCGACCGTCACGCCCGGATAGTTGCCGGTCCGTTGGCGAACGCCGCTAAGCGCGTTGAACAGCGTCGACTTGCCGGTGTTGGGGTTGCCGATCAAAGCGATGGCGATCGGCTCGGTCTGCTGCTGAATCGACATGAGAACTCAAGCGGAAGCTAGGTGGGAGGGTTAGTCGGCGATGACGACGCGCGACGCTTCAGATTTTCGCAGCGACAACCGATAGCCGATCAGTTCGATCTCAATCGGATCGCCCAGCGGAGCGTAGCCGACGACCGTCAGTTCGACGCCGGGCACCAGTCCCATTTCGAGCAAGCGGACCGAGATGTCGTCGTCCCCTTCAATCGAACTGACGGTGACGCGATCTCCCACTTGGAGCGTGGAAAGAGTCTTCATGCGAAGGTTGCGGCCGGCTGAACGAAGACTTGCAGATGAGCACACTCACGAAAACAGAGGGTGCATCCATCGACGCGGACGATGCAGGGGCTGCCTTGCTGCACGACCTGAACGACGGCCCCACAGCGCATTCCCATCTCGGCCAAACGTTTGACGTCATTCTGTTCGCCCAGAACTTCGGCAATTTCGGCAGACTGGCCGATCGGTAGTAGGTCGAGAGGAATCATGAACTTGGCGTGGCCTTGTTGGTATTGAGATTGAATCTCATGTCACGTCTCTTAACTGTACCCGGTCCGGTAGGCGAATGCAAGGCTTGCCTGCCGACATCGTGAAGAATCGTCGAAGCCAAACCACAGCGTTCTTCGTAAGATTCGCCGGAGAGAACGGGCGGCGTTCGCCTCAAAGGATAGCCGCGGAATGTGCTTTGGCTTGGGGGCTTCAGCGTGTAGGCTGGATACCTCTGTAGGACTGTGTGGCCGGCGGGAAAAGTATGGCACTTCTAAGCAAAGGCTGGAAACATGAGCGGTGATGACGAAACCCTGAATGAAAAAATCGGCGGCTGGATCGCGGTGATCGTGATTGCGTTTTCGGCCTTGATCTCAGGCGGCTTCATGCCGGAGCTAAATGTCTTGCCGTACGTCGCCTGGTTGGCGATCGCCGGTTTGGGCGGGGCGATCGGCGTGGCGGTCTATACCCGCAACTGGCTGCACGGAACGATCGCTGGCCTGATCATCGGAGTGGGAGCGGTGTTGGGCGTCCACGCGTATATCATCGCTCGCTCGATGCTGATCGAAGGGGGGACCTTCTTTTCGCTGGAACTGTTGATTGGCGGCGGGTTGGGATCGATCCCGGGTTTGCTCTACATGTATTTTGTCGCCGATCGCAACTAGCTGCGACAGCGCTAATCCCACCACAGATAGACGACGCTGGTTTGGGCAACTGCGTCCTGCAGCGCTTCGACGGTTCCGATCCCCTGATCGACGATATCAGGACAGAACTCGTACACGTCCTCGCAAAAGGCCGCGATGTCATCGGGCAACTGTTCAAAGCGGAACTGGATGGTGTCGCTTTCGGCGTGGAAGATATCGATGCCGTATTGCGAATCGTACGCCTGCAGCTTCGTCACCAGATCTGCAGTATCCATGTCAAAGTTGGCCGCGTCGGTCATGGCGATGCGGGGGATGTCGAATTGGCTTTCTCCGCAAGCGACGACCACCTCGCTCGCCTCTGGATCGGCGCCTTCATCCAGAGATCGGGTGCAGCCGACGAAGGCGAGGATGCCGGGGCCAAGCTGCGGACGAATTTCGCCTAGGATCTCGAACGCTCGATCGAGCGAGACGACGACCGATCGCCCCGCTTCATTTTCATCGCGACCAAAATTGACGGTCGAATAGGGGCGAAATTCTTGACCAGAGATTTGGGCGAGTAGCGCGGCGGCTTCATCAAGCGTCATATCGTTTCCTGAGATGCTCAAGAGGCATTTAGTAGCAATTGCCTCCAACGTGTGGTAGTTGTTGGTCCTGCTCGCTTGCGGCGGCTCGCCCAAGCGAAAATCGCAAAGTGGAATCTTGAAGCGTCGATGGGGGAATCGGGGGATGGTGAGCGACGGCGAGTCCCGGGGGCAGAAATTTGGCGCTATCATCGCCGTGATCCTGGTCTTTCCGCCGGCCGCGATCGCTGGCGGTTTTTTGCCCCAACTGAACGTGTTGCCTTTTTGGGGCTGGTTGGCGATCGCCATGATCGGCGGCTCAATCAGCGTGGTGATCGTTTCCGGGTGGCCTTTGCATGGAACGATCGCCGGATTGATGCTGGGACTTGGCGCGGTCCTCGCAGCCTATTTCTACGGCTACGTTCGCCTGACGTTGCTCGGCTCAAGCTACTTCTTCTTTGCCGAGCCGTTTGTCGCCAGCGTGGTTGGGATGATACCCAGCTTCATTTATTTGGCGAATGTTCCTTACAAGGCTCGCATCGACACACGCTAGGCGAGCGACAGCAGCGCACCCCGATAGCCGATGCTATCGGGGCGATCCGCTCGGTTGACTACACCTTCATCTTGCGACCTTTGACCACCGCTTCGGTCTGCTTGTAGCAAAGTAGCAGTGCGTCGGCGGCGACTTCGCCCGAGAGGATCTCGGACGGCGTGCCTGACTCGATCGACGAAGCCGCTTCTTTCATCTCGGCGATGAACGCTTCGACCGGATCGCCGCCGGCCAGTTTCGGCTGCTTTGATTTCCCCTTCTTCGGGATCACCGTCAGCGGCATCGACAGGACCGGCTGATCGTCGATCACGCAGAAGTCGAACAGCATCGTCGCTTCTTCAAAGTGAATCTCGAAGCCGTGGGCGAACGAGCGCGACGGTTGATCAATCACGCCGGCGTTGAGGTTCACGACCAGGCTCTTGTCTTCAAACTCAAATTGCGAGCTAACGTATTCAACCACGCCGCCGCGCATCCGGCCTTGGCTGGTGACCGCGGTCGGCATGCCAAACAGCAAGCGAATCCAGTGCGAGTCGTGGATCTGCAGGTCGACCATCGGGCCGCCAACTTTCTCGGCGTCCCAAAAACCATCGACCCAAGTCGGGTCCGAGATCATCCGTTTGAAACTGCCGCCGAGGACCTTGCCATATTTGCCGCTACGGGCCGCTTTCAAAGCGAAGCTGTACTCGGGGAAAAACGGCAGCGAGTGGGCGGTCAACAACATCTTGCCGGTCTTTTGCGACGCTTTGACCATCTTCTTGGCGTCGGCGACCGAGACGGCGATCGGCTTTTCGACCAGCACGTGCTTGCCTGCTTCAAACGCCTTGATGGTGTACTCGGCATGGATCGCCGGCGGCAGGCAGAGGTCGACCATGTCGATTGAGTCATCGGCGAGCAATTCGTCGTACGTCGAATAGCCAGCGACCCCAGACAGGTCGATCTTTTCGCCAGGAGGACCGAAGTTCCCTTTGATGCCGCGCCAGTCCCCTTTCAGACGTTTGGGATCGCGCGAGCTGACGGCGGCCAGTTTCATCGAACGAACTTTTTGGTAGGCCAGATAGTGAATCCAGCCCATGAAACCGACGCCGACGAGTCCAACGCGAATCATGGTGGCTTGCTCCTGTGGTAGCTTTCGTAGGTAGTAATGCAGTCGCCGGGCCGCTGCGGCGGCCACCGGCGTTACTTGTTAAGTAGGTTCAGGAATCGCCCGTACGCTTCGTCCCAGGCGGTCGTGTTGCGCGGTTGATATTCCGCGACCGAAAAGCTGTTGCGGACCACCTCGCGGCTGTCCCACAAGCTGCCGACATCGCCGAGCGCCACCGCTTGCGTCATCAGGTTGCCGACCGCGGTCGCTTCGGTCGGTCCGGCGACGACTCGGCACTTGCACGAGTCGGCCGCAAACTGGCTGAGCAGCGCGTTCTGCGCTCCGCCGCCGACGATATGAATGGTGTTGATCTCGCCGCCGGTCAGCTCTTGCAGCCACGTGTGGACTTGGCGGTAGCGCATCGCCAGGCTCTCCAAGGCGCAGCGGATCACTTCCCCTTCCGACTGCGGCGGCGTTTGGCCTGTCCGGGTGCAGAAGTCGCGGATTGCCTGCGGCATATTGGCCGGGGCCGAAAAGCTGGCGTGATCCGGATCGATCAGCGAAGCGAGCGGCGTCGCCGCTTCTGACATGCGAACCAGTTCCGACCAGCTGTACTCGTGGCCTGCTTCTTTCCAGATGCGGCGGCATTCCTGGACCAGCCAGAGGCCGCCGATGTTCTTCAAGAGTCGGGTCGTACCGCCGACGCCCCCTTCGTTGGTGAAGTTGTACTCCGCACATTTGGCATTGATCACCGGGTGGGTCGTTTCGACTCCCATCAAGCTCCAAGTGCCGCTGGAGATATAGCACCAGTTGGGCGTCTTGCCCGACGATTGCGCGGCGGGGACCGCGGCCACCGCGCTGGCGGTGTCATGCGTGCCCGGCAAAATGACCTCGGCGGTGCGAATGCCGGTCGCGGCGGCGACTTCGGCCCGCAGCTTGCCCAGGTTGGTCCCGGTCGGCAGGATCTCTTTGAAGACGCTGGGGAGGCGAAACTTGTCGATCAGCTTCTTCGACCATCCCTTGGTGACCGGATTGTAGAGCTGCGTTGTGGTGACGTTGGTCACTTCGTTCCCTTTTTCGCCCGTCAGCAGCCAATGGAAAATATCGGGCATCATCAAAAAGTCGGTGGCCGCATCCAGGATCGAGCTATCAGCCTGCCGCATCGCGTAAAGCTGATAAAGGGAGTTGAAATCGAGGAATTGCAGTCCGGTCTCGGCGAAGATTTCTTCGCGGGTCGCAATCTGTAGCGCTTCGTCAAACGCTTTCTTGTTCCGTGGATCGCGGTAATGGCGGGGGTTGCCCAGCAGTTCGCCGTCGTCTCCGAGGAACGAGAAATCGACGCCCCAGGTATCGACCCCCATACTGACGATGTCGTCGCCATATTTCGCTTTGGCGCTTTTCAGCCCCTCCTGGATGTTTTTCCAAAGGAGGAGGAGGTCCCAGTACATCCCGCCAGCAGCGTGGGTTGGCCCATTCTCAAATCGGTGGAGCTCTTCCAGGCGAATCCGCTCGCCATCAAAAACGCCAGCCAGAACGCGGCCGCTCGACGCGCCGACGTCGATCGCTAAATAGGTTTTGGTCGCCATCGGAAATCTTCGCTTTGCATGGGGGATTTGCGCTAAGTCTTCTGGCGGCTCAGTTTAAAGCCTATTCCAAGCGGCTGCAATTTGCCTGCCGAGGGAGCGCGCGGACTTTGCGCCTGTGCAACGCCCCCCCGCTTTTTTCCGCACTGGATGCTACATTAGCGACGGATAGACCTCTGGGAGGATGCATGCAACCGACGACCTTAGAGCAAGTCGTGCTCGACCTGATTGTGATTCTGACGGCTGGGGCCATTTCGGGCGCCCTCTGCCGCCGGTTTCACATTTCGTCGCTGGTCGGCTATTTAATCATCGGCGCCATTTGCGGCACCGGCGGGTTGGGGCTGTTCACCAGCGAGAGCGAAGTGCTGGCCCACCTGGCCGAAATCGGGGCGCTGTTCCTGTTGTTTTCGATCGGGATGGAAATCTCGCTCGATGAGGTCCAGGAGTTCGCCTTCCGCCTATTGATCGGGGGGCCGATTCAGTTGTTTGCGGTTTCGGTCCCGGCCGCGCTGTTGATCCGGGCGCTGGGGTTTGATTGGTCAGCGGCGATTCTGTTGGGATCGGCGATCGCCCTCAGTTCGACGGTTCTCGTCTTCCGGGCCCTCAAAGAGTCAGGCGTGCAGACGTCGGTTGCCGGGGTCTCGTCGATCAGCGTCCTGATTTTCCAAGACATGGCGATCGTGCCGCTGATGCTGATGGTGCCGCTGTTGGCCGGGGCGAGCGACAAGTCAGGGCTCGACTTGGCGAAGCTGGGGCTCTATTCGCTGATGTTCATGGCGATCATTCCGATCTCCGGCACGATCGTCCGCAGCTTTGGCGTGCCGGTGTTACAGCGACTGCGGAGTCGCGAACTGTTGGTGCTGTTCGCGCTGGCGGTCTTGGGCGGAATGTGTTTTCTGGCGCATGAGCTTGGTTTGCCGGCGGCGCTGGGCGCCTTTGCAGCTGGGCTGATTTTGTCAGGCAATCGTTTGACGCAGCAAGTCGACGCATTGATCCTGCCGTTTCGCGAAACGTTCGCGGCCGTCTTTTTCATCTCGCTGGGCGGTTTGCTGAATATCTCAGAAGCGATGCATGATCCAGCTCTGATTTTGATCGGCTTGCCGGTGATTTTACTGCTGAAGACGGTCGGCGGCGCACTAGCGCTGCGGGCTGTGGGCGTACGTTGGCCAGTCGCTTTCTGCTTTGGACTGGGATTGTCGCAGGTGGGCGAATTGAGCTTTTTGCTCCTGTCCGAAGGGATGCGTCTCGAGCTGATCAACGATGACCAGTACAACCAGATGCTGGTGCTGGCGATCGCCACGCTGCTGCTGACGCCAGCGATGATTAAGTACGGTATTCGCGCCGTTGGCGACCATCTGGCCGAGGTGGTCAAGCATGTGAAAAAGCTGAAGCGGCCGCCGGTCGATGTGAAAGAGGCGGTCGTGATCGGGGTCGGCCCGATCGCCAAGCAGGTCGCTTCGCGGTTTGAGATGCTCGGGGTCGCCGTCTGCTTTGTCGACATGAACGCGGTAAACACCTATCCGCTGGAGCAACTCGGTTTTCGCACCGTCACCGGCGACGCCACCAAGATGACGACGCTGAAGCAGGCCGAGGTCGAACGGGTGCAGTTGGTCCTGGTCTCGGTCCCCAGCGACGAAGCGGCGGTCACGATTGTCCGCTCGATCCGCAAGCTGAACAAAAAAGCGACCATCATGGCCCGCTGCCGCTATCTGGAAACTCGCGGCCGGCTGACCGCCTCGGGCGCCGATCTGGCGTTCGACGAAGAATCCCACGTCGCCAGCGCGTTGCTCTCGATGGTCGACTCTCTCGACCTGTCGCCGAACTAGGGCATGTACATTTCAATAATGTAGGGTTTGGGTGCAGCAAGCGAAATTCGCTGTCTTGGCTCAGAAGCCAGGAATCGCTTGCGTAACCCACCTTCTGCTTGCAAGCGCATTGTTGGGTTACGCTGCGCTGCACTCAACCTACATCCGACTGCTCTGTAGAGGGGTTCTCGGCCCAAAATCGACAAAATCATCCCAACCTGAAGTTCTGCCCGGTCTGTAACCGATGAACTGAATTGGCATCGGAGAGATTGTTGACTAAGTTGGTCAACATGGTTTAGATTTGAAAAGACTCAACACGGAAGTTGGAGTAACGACGTGGCGAAATCAGTCGTCAAATCATCGCAAACCACTGTAAAGAAACGACTTTCCGATATTTTGAAGCCGGCAATGAAGACGCAAGTGTTAACCGAATCCGGAAAACTCGAGCCGACCGAAGAGCTTCTGGCCGAATTTGCGGCCAAGAATGAGGAGCTGGAATCGGCGACTCCGGAAGAAATTATTGCCTGGGCGGCCGAGCGCTTTGGGACGAAGCTGACCATGGGAACCGCTTTCGGTCCCGAAGGTTGCACGATCCTCTACATGCTCTCGAAGATCGCCCCCGAGACCCCGGTCTTTAATCTCGACACCGGTTACCAGTTCCGCGAGACCCTGGAGCTGCGCGATCGCATCGCGAAAGAGTTGGGGATCGAGGTCGAACTGCTGAAGCCGGAACTGTCGGTCGAAGAGTACGAAGCCCAGACCGGCGGCTTGCCCCTCTACAAAACAAACCCGACCCAGTGCTGCCTCGATCGAAAGATCACCGTACTGAAGCGTGGCGCCGAAGGGAAACATGCCTGGATCAGTGCGATCCGCCGCGATCAAAGCGAAGACCGCGCCCGGGCGCCAATCGTCGGCTGGGACAAAAAGTTCGGCCTGGTGAAGGTCAATCCGCTGGCCAACGTTACCAAGTCGTGGGTCTGGAAGTTGATCACCGATCACGATATTCCGTACAACCCGCTGCATGATCAGGGCTACACCAGCATTGGCTGCTGGCCCTGCACCCGCGCTGTCGCCGCCGGCGAAGATGAACGGGCCGGTCGCTGGAGCGGTTTCGCGAAGACCGAATGCGGGCTGCATACGCTGGACGACGACAGCAAGTAATCGAACTCGAATCTACCGAATAGCGGCGGCTGGTCCGCCGATCGTGTCTTGAACATCTCCGCCAAAACCGAATACGCATGCGTCGCCATGATCGAGCTGGCGTCGCTCTACGAGTCGGGCGATCCGGTTCGCGTTCGTGAGTTAGCGGCGACGCATGGCATCCCCAATCACTTTCTGACGCAGATCCTGCTGCAGCTGAAAGGCGCCGGGATGGTGCAAAGCACCCGCGGTTCGACCGGCGGTTATCGTCTGGCTCGTGACCCGAGTGAGATTTCGATCTATGATATCCACCGCGTGATCGAAGGGGAAAACGACCAGCCGTGCGGCGCACTGCAAAAGCCGACCCCGGCCGCGGCGGCGCTGAAGAGCCTCTGCTGCGAAGCGGCCGCGGCCCAGCGTGAGATTCTCTCATCGGCAACCCTGGCCGACATGGCGGAAAAGGCGGGGAGCAGGGTTGAGGATATGTTCTATATCTAGCGAGGTCGATCCTCGAACAGGCGTTTCGGTTTCTCTGGCGCCGCTTCCGCCATGGCATGATGAAGGCCGCCGACCGCCAGCAGCAATAAGCCGATCGGAATCGTTGCGACCACCATCCAAACGCCAAACAGCAAACTTAGCGACTTGCCAGTCGTCGCGACTGCGGAAAAAGGGGGCAGAGAAATGATCGCGATCACCGGGATGCCGACAAGCAACGGTCGACGATAGCGCGACGAGGCGACAATTCCTCCGAGAACCGCGCCCCAACCGATACCGCCAAAGATCCAAGCGGCCGCTTCCCAATAGAGAGTGTCGCTGACGCGTTGGGTTTGTAAGACCACGCTTGGCTGGCCTGCGCGGACGGTGAAGACGTCATTCACGGCGAGGGAAATGCAGAGCGTCGCGCCGGCCAACGCTCCCAAGACGACGACCCAATGTCGAGGATGACTGCAGGGACAGCAAACCCACTTTCCAAATCGCGCCATCATGGGGTCAGCCACGACGTCAGGCTCCGTTTCGTCGACCCAATCGTAGGCCGATTCCCCGGCGCCTGGCACATTCCTGGCAATCGTCGTGGCGATGAACAGCTTGCCGATGCGAGTCGACGAGACGCTGGGTAGCGCTAGGATCGCTCCAATCACGATCATCACCAGCGTGATTGCTAGTCCGGGAAACAGCCGTTGCTGAATTAACATGATCAGCACGCCGATCAAGGCGCCTCCGACCGTCAGAGTCAGCGCTTTTACCCAAGCGGGCGCCGCATTGGGATCGTCTGCCGTCATGTCAGATCTCGACTAGAAAATAGTCGGCTCGACAGAACGCGGCTTCGTTGTTCAACGATTTGGCGTCCCGCAGCGGTGTGGTAGAATGGAGTCCCCCGCCAGACATTCCCCGCCTACCCCAGAAATCATACCATGCGACAGCTCCTATCGCTGATTTGCGTCATTTCGGCGCCACTTCTCCTTTCCGCCGCTGAGATCCATCTTTCGCCCCAAGGGGACGACAACGCTGCCGGCACGAAGGAGGCGCCGCTCAAGACTTTTTCCGCAGTGCTCGACAAGCTGGCCAAGTCGCAAGATGCCGGCGAAATCGACGTGATCCTGCACGACGGCGTCTATCCTGTGACCCAGGCGATCGAGATTGGTCCGCAGCACCAACCGCAGGGCGCTGCGATTACATTTCGGGCGGCCCAAGGCGCCCGGCCCTGCATCAGCGGTGGGCGGGAAATCACCGGTTGGAAAGTCGCCGACAATGGCGCTTGGACGACGCAGATTCCGGAAGTGAAGAGCGGCGATTGGCGGTTTCGCGAGTTGTTCGTCAACGCCGCCCCAGCGATGCGAGCCCGGCATCCGAACGATGGCTACCTGCGGATCGAGCAGTCGCTGCCCGATCGCCGCAGCGGATTCACCGTAAAGCCGGGCGACGTGCCGGCGGAAGCGGTTGGCGCCGAACTTGTCTTCTTGCACGACTGGTCGATGTCGCGGATCGATATCGCGTCGGTCGATGAATCAACCCACACGCTGAAAACAAAATTCTCAATCGGTCCGTCGGCCAAGCATTATGCGATCGACCACTTTGAAAAGCACCCGCGGTACTACCTTGAGAACCATGCGGCGCTACTCGACGCGGCTGGCGAATGGTATCTGGACGAAACGTCGGGCACGCTCACTTACTTGCCGCGCGAAGGTCAGACGCTGGAGAACACCAACTTCTACGCGCCGGCGGCAGAGCAACTGCTGGTTGTGCGGGGAGTGGACGAGAAACCGGTTCGCGGCGTGCAGTTCCACGGAATTGAATTCCAACACTGTGCCTGGACGCTACCTCCGCAAGGTTACGCTTCTTCGCAAGCGACCATGCATGAGCCCCGCGATCCGGCGATTCGATCTGGGGCGCGCCTGATCATGCCGGCGGCGATCTTGTTTGAGTTGGCGGAGGACTGCGGGATCGTGGATGGGCGGATCGCCAATATCGGCTGCTCCGGCGTTTGGCTCGGCTCGCGCACCAAGAACTGCTGCGTGGAGCGGTGTCTGGTCGAAGACGTGAGCGGCAACGGCATTAATGTCGGCGAAGATCGGACGCGGCGGGTCGATGGCCAAGGTTGGTCCGATGCAGCGCCAGAGCAAATTGCCCGCGGCAACAAGGTGACCAACTGCGTCGTACGGCGAACCGGGCGACAGTTCTTCGGTTCGATCGGCGTTTGGGTCGCCTTCGCCGCCGAGACTCAGATCACGCACAACGAAATCACCGACACTCCCTACTCCGGCGTTTCGGTTGGTTGGCTATGGAATCCGTCGCCGACCCCGGTCGAAAAGAACGTGGTCGAAGCGAATCACATTCATCATGTGATGCAGCGGCTCAGCGATGGGGGCGGCATCTACACGCTTGGCCGTCAACCAGGGACGCGGCTGGCCGGCAATCATATTCATGACATTCCGCTGAACGCCGGCCGGGCCGAATCGAACGGGATGTTCCTGGACGAAGGGAGCGATCAGATCACGATCGCCGGCAACTTGATCTACAACATCGCTCGCTCGCCGCTTCGCTTTCACAAGGCGGAGCAGATGTTCGTCCGCAACAATGTGTTGGTTTGCCGTGACGCGGCGACGCCCCCGCTGCGATACAACAGCACCAAGCCGGAGACGGTCGAGCAGACCGATAACGTGGTTCTGACGGCCGATAAGTTCGATCTGGCGACCTACGAAAAGATTGTTGCTGGCAGCGGCGTGCAGCAGCAGCCTCCCTATTTGGCCCCCGCCCGGTAGCGGCAAGGGAGATCTATCAGGGGTAAACCGCCGCGCGATCGTTTTGCTCATTCGTCCCGCTGCGGCGGGACGATACCAAACATTGCGTCGCTCGATATCGGGATCGAGCGTCAGCAAACCCTTGGGGAGCCAGGTTTGGATCGCCACGCCATCGATTTTTATCGTCTGAAGCGGAAAATGGGGCTGTCGTGCGGCATTGAAGCGACGCGACAGTACGTCGACGTGCTGCGCCAGCAACCGACCAAGCCGTCGCCCAAGGCCCGGTCCGCTGCGATGCTATCACCGCCGGCAGAGAAACTCCCTTCGCGGCACTTCCTGCATCTGGCGCTAGGCCGGATCGGCGTCTAGCCGATCGTACGCGGCCGCCACCGCCGCCGCCGCCGCCAGCGCGGCGGTCTCGATCCGCAGGATCCGCTTCCCGAGGCGAAACCCCCGCCAACCGGCCGCGATCGCCGTTTCGTATTCGGCAGGCGAGAAGCCGCCTTCAGGCCCAACCGCGATGATCACGTTGGTCGGCTCGCTCGGCAGAATCTCGCTAACGCCAAGTGTGGCGACTGGATCGGCGATCAGTCGCAGGGCGTCGGCCGGGGCCGCCTCGTACAGTGCCGCCAGCGAAGTTGAATCGACGATCCGCATTAGGCGGTTTCGTTCGCATTGCTTGCTAGCGTCGATCACATACCCTCGCAGTTTGTCGAGCGACTTTTCCTTCTTCAGCGAAACGCTTCGCTCGGTTTCGAGCGGCACGAGATCGGTGACGCCCAACTCGACGCATTTCTCGACCAGCCACCGCTGGCGATCTCCTTTGGGGAGCGCGGCGGCGATGGTGAGGGTGATCGGCAGTTCGCGACTCACCTCCTGCCGCTCCAGCACCTTGGCGGTTGCGGATTTGCGGCTGACGGCGATGATCTCGGCGGCGAACTGAGCGCCGCTATCATCAAACAGAGTCACGCTATCGCCAACTTTTGCCCGCATCACATGCAAGAGATGATGGGCTTCGGCGCCGTCGATTTCAACGGTTTCGCTAGTAATTGGGGCGTCTAGGAAGAATCGGTGCGACATTCGGCGATGTGCTAGCTCGAATTGGTTGGGAGAATGGCTTTAGGGCGCCTGCCGATTTTACCGAATAACGAAGGTGGACGAATACCCTCCGTTGCGTTGAGCGCACATGTCGCAGCACGACTTTCCTACAAACCACCTGAGCGACGAGCAACTGCTTCGTAGCGCGCCGTTTGCCGAAGCCTGGGCGCGGCTCGACTACGTCTGGCAATCTAGTCGCCGCTGCGCGGTGGTGATTGGACCGTCCGGGGTCGGCAAGTCGACGTTGCTGTCGCACTATGGCGCTCAGCTGGAGAAGCGGCACGTCGCCGTCGCCCAAATCGCGGCGACTGGACTGGCCGCCTACGACCTGGGCGCGATGCTGGTCGAAGCGTGGGGAGGTCGGCTGAAGCCGGGACAATACCCAATGATGGCCCTGGCCGATCAACTGGCCGTCCTGGCGGCCGAACGTCGCCCGGCGATTCTGCTGTTGGACAACGCCGACGAAATGACGATGGACGCCGCCAACGTCGTGCTCCAGCTGCTGCGAGCCCCCACCGAAGAAGGCGCGAAGCTGATGGTGGTGCTAGCGGCGCAGGAAGGTTCGCTCCGCAACATCGATCGCCGCATTCTCGAGCTGTGCGAGCTGCGGGTTGATCTCGAGCCTTGGACGGCGGAAGAGACGCAAGACTTTGTCGAGTCGACGATGCTTGAGCAGGACGACTTTCCGGAAGTCGATCAGGCCGCAATCGCCCGGATCCACGCGCTCTCCGAAGGAACCCCGCGTCGCGTCTCGCAACTGCTCAATCTCAGTCTGACCGCCGGCGCCGTCCAGCACTTGCCGCAGATCGATGCGGAGACGATCGAAGGGTTATACGGGGAACTGGGCGTGCTGTAAGGCGCTTAGCAGTCCGTTGATCTTCTCAACGGGCTGCCGGATCGCAGGGATGCGATCCCAAAATAGCGACGTAAGTCGTTATTTTGCGAGCCGCGAAGAGCTATGCTCTGAGCCTGGCGAGGTTGGAAAATACCACGAGGGCATTTTTCAACAGGCAGTTAGGATGGCTAGCCGCGATAGCTCTTGCTATCGGGGCCGACGAAGTCGGCAGGAGGCATCGCTCCGCGGCTCGATCGTAAATTGGAAGCTGCAATACCGGAGCGGTTGGCAGAACTCCACACGCTTGGCTTTGATGCCTCCTGCGGCTAACCCCCAATAAAAAAACGACGCTGCGGAATAACCGTCAGCGTCGCTTCGTTTTTTCGCACGAATTTCGAAGTTCGCTTAATGAACCCGGTGGCCTGGCTTGGCGCCTTCGTCGGCGGTCAGGACGAAGACTTCGGCGCCCCCTTCTCCGGCGGCGGCGACCATTCCTTCCGACAGGCCGAACTTCATCTGCCGTGGCTTCAGGTTCGCGACCATCACCACCAGGCGGCCGATCAGCTCTTCCGGCTTGTAGGCCGCTTTGATGCCGGCGAACACCTGGCGACGTTCGTCCCCGCCCAGGCTCAAGGTCAGCTTCAGCAGCTTGCGGGCTTCCTTGACTTCTTCGGCATGCAGCACGCGGGCGACGCGGAGGTCGACCTTCATGAAGTCGTCGATCGTGCACTCTTCGGCCAGCGGTTCGGCGGCCAGCACATCGGCGCTGTCGTTGTACTTGGCGGCGACTTCGTCGGCCGGGCTCGGGCCCGACTCGACCGATTCTTCTTTGCTTTCGTCAATCATGGCTAAAACTCGTTTTGTATCGACTCGTTTCATCAAGTGTTCGAATTTGTTGATCGCCGTTCCGGTTAGCGGCGTTTGCGACTGCTCCCACGACGTGATCGGGTCGTTGAGCAACTCGCCGACTTGGCTCGCCAACTTCGGCAGCACCGGCGACAAGTAGACGATGATCTGGCGGAAGAGATTGATCCCAACCGTGCAGACGTCTTGCAGCGTCTGGGCGTTGGCCGGATCTTTCCGCAGTTCCCATGGCTTGTTCCCTTCGATGAAGGGATTGGCGCGGTCGGCCAGTTCCAGAATCAAACGCATCGCCCGGTTGTAGTCGCACGCTTCGTACGCTGCGGCGATCTCTTCGCCCGCCTTGGCGGCGTGCTCAAACAGTCCTCCATCATCCGGATAAGTTTCGGAGAGCCCGGTCTGCTGCACGAACTTCGCACAACGGCTGGCGATGTTGACCACCTTGCCGACCAGGTCGCTGTCGATCTTCTCGGCGAACTCTTCGACGTTCAGATCGAGATCGTCCAAACGCGGGCCGAGCTTGGTCGCGTAGTAATAGCGAATGTAGGCCGGGTCGAGATGCTCCAGGTACTTCGCCGCTTTGACGAACGTTCCCTTGCTCTTCGACATCTTCTCGCCGCCGACGGTCAAAAAGCCGTGGATGTGCACCTTGGTCGGCAGGTTAAAGCCAGCCGTCTTCAGCATGCCGGGCCAGAAGAGCGTGTGAAAATAGGTGATGTCTTTGCCGATGAAGTGGTGGATCTCGGTCTCGGGATCTTTCCACCATTTGTCGAGCGACTCGCCGTTCCGCTTGCACCACTCCCAGGTCGAAGCAATATAGCCGATCGGCGCGTCGAACCAGACGTACCAGTAGTTGCCGGGACTGTCGGGGATCTCAAAACCGAAGTAAGGTCCGGGACGCGAGATGTCCCAGTCACGGAGCTCTTCGTGAAGGAAGTGTCCCTTCAGGTAGTTGGCGACTTCGGTCTGCAGATGCTCGCCGCTTTGCGACCACTCGTCGAGAAATGGGTGCAGCTGCTCAAGCGCCACAAACAGGTGCGTCGCACTGCGCAGTTCAGGCGTCGCTCCTGACAATACGCTGACCGGATCGATCAGGTCGACCGGCGTGTACGTGTGCCCGCACTCGCAGCTGTCGCCCGGCTGATTTGTCTTACCACATTTGGGACAAGTGCCGCGAACGAATCGATCCGCTAGAAAGGTCTCCGCTTCGGGATCGTAGAGCTGCTGAATTTCTTTCTCGACGACCAGGTCAGCGTCGCGCAGCGACTTCCAGAACTCGGCGCACAGTTCCCGATTCTCGTCGCTGTTGGTCGAGCCATAGTTGTCAAACGCAATGTCGAACCCGGCGAAGTCGGCCTGGTGTTCGGTACTCATCTTGGCGATGAACTCTTCCTCGGTCACGCCGTTCCGTTTGGCGCTGATCATGATCGCGGTGCCGTGGGTGTCGTCTGCGCAGAAGTAGCGGCAGTCGGCGCCTCGGAGCCGCTGGAAGCGGACCCAGATGTCGGTCTGGATGTACTCGACCAAGTGACCGATATGGATCGGACCGTTGGCGTACGGAAGTGCGGAAGTTACGAGAATTCGTCGCGCAGTCATGGAAGAACCGTTGAAGTCGTTTTCCTGACGAGAGTTAGGGCAAAGTCGAACCGAGGATTGTACCGCAGCGCGGCGTGCCGGGCGAGGTGACGCTGTCGGCGACCCGTTTGTTGCCGGATCGTCTCAGAATAAGACAGGCGGTTGCCTAGAGGGGTTCGGATGGGCCCCTTGGCGAAGCGACAAGAAAAAGAGACGGTCGAAAAGCATCCCGAGAGATGACATTTTCGACCGTCGCGCTTCGTTGGCTTATGGAAAACCGGCTTTGCCTTGGATTAGCAGTCCGTTGATTTTCTCAACGGGCTGCTGGATCGCAGGGATGCGATCCCAAAAATAGCGACGGAAGTCGTTATTTTGGGAGCCGCGAAGAGCGATGCTCTGAGCCTGGCGAGGTTGGAAAATGCCACGAGGGGATTTTTCAACAGGCAGTTAGGCGTGCCGTGTGATCTACTAAGGAAACCATTCGTTACGTCGCAGCGTGCTTATTCCTGCTTTCCGGAAAAAAATCGGGAATTTGCCCGCCATTCGATATCGCGTGGAATTTCCCGCAAAAACTAGCATCTAAAGGGCGGTACTACAACACTAGTAGTGAGAGAGTCAAGATCGAATGCGCGTTGCGGGCAATCGCATTTCCTTGGCTCCCGTCGCCGCAAGAATGGGGTCACCTTGACCTGGTCGATTGTGGCGACTTTGCGGGCCCGGGCAATTCCGGGTCGTTTGATATTTGGATGGGAGTTCACCCCGTGAAAGCTGCCGTACTAACACAAGCCGATGCCCCCCTGTCGCTGGAAGAACGTGCCGATCTTGAGCCCAGCGGCGACAGCGTGGTCGTCCAGTTACAGGCGGCGGCCCTCAACCGCCGCGACTTTTGGATCATGCAAGGGATGTACCCCGGGATCGAGTTTCCGACCATCTTGGGCTCTGACGGCTGTGGCGTGGTGAGCAAAGCCGGAAGTCCCGCGGGCGAGAAGTGGCTCAATCAGGAAGTGATCATCAATCCTGGCTGGAATTGGGGCAACAATCCTCGCGCTCAAAGCTCGGCCTTCAAGATCTTGGGGATGCCGATCGATGGGACCTTCGCGACCGAGATCGTCGTTCCGGTCGAGTACCTGCACAAAAAGCCGAGTCACCTTAGCATGGTCGAAGCGGCGGCCTTGCCGCTGGCCGGGCTGACCGCTTACCGGGCCCTGTTCACGCAAGGGAAGCTGCAGTCAGGCGAGAAAGTTCTCGTCAGCGGCATCGGAGGCGGCGTCGCGACGTTCGCTCTGCAGTTTGCCGTTGCGGCCGGGGCCGAGGTGATCGTCACTTCTTCGTCTCAGGAGAAGATCGACGCTGCGCTTGGTTATGGCGCCAAGTTTGGCTACGACTACAACGCCACCGATTGGGTTGGCGAGGCGAATAACCAGTTTGGTCCGGTCGATCTGATCATCGACAGCGCCGGCGGATCGGGATACGGCGCGTTGCTTGACCTGGCGGCGCCCGGCGGGCGGATCGTCAACTATGGTTCGACGGCGGGGCCTCCGCCGAAGCTCGACCTGTTCAAGGTCTTCTGGAAGCAGCTGCACCTGATCGGTTCGACGATGGGAACGCCTGACGATTTTGCGGCGATGCTCGACTTGGTTGATCAACATCAGATCAAGCCAGTTGTCGACGAGACCTTACCGCTGTCAGCGATCAACGACGCGATCGAGAAAATGCGTCACTCAACGCAGTTCGGCAAGATTACGATCGGTTGCCAGGGGTAGCCGGCGGCGCGGCGTCACCGCCGAGCAGAGGTTCAAATGAACCGAAGCTTTGTCCCGGCCGGATGCCGTAGCCATTCAAGAACTCGGCCGCCTGCATCACTCGCTTGCCGGCCGGTTGAACCTCTTCGAGCGCAATTTGCCCCGACTTGGTCGCTACGATCAGGCGGCCGTCCTGGACCGAGGCGATTTGTCCCGGCGCGACATGCGCGTCGCTGGCGACCGGCGTCATCCGTTTGACGATCAAACGGAGCGGTTTGGCGCCTTCTCGCAGCCAATGGGTGAAGGTGCCCGGCCACGGCTGAAACGCGCGATGTTGGTTGTAGATCTCGGCGGCGGTCCGGGCCCACGGCAAGTCGCCATCTTCTTTGCGGAGCCGCCGCGCTTTGGTGACCTGCGCCGCGTCTTGCAATTCGCCGGGCGGGTTAATGCCATTCTCTTCGAGCAGAGCGATTGAATCGATCACCGGATCAACGCCCAGCTGCGAAAGTCGCTCTTCCAACTCAACGGCGTCTTCATCCGCGTCGATCGGCGTTTTGGCGATGGCCAGGATCGGTCCGCCATCCAGTTTCGGCGTCATGTGGATGACGGTAACGCCGGTCTCGGGATCGCCGTTGTACATCGCCCAATTGACCGGCGCGGCGCCGCGGTACTTCGGTAACAACGAACCATGCAGATTGATGCCGCCCAGTTTGGCGAGCGAGAGCGACTCGGCCGACAAGATCTGGCCATAGTCGCAGACGACGAACAGGTCGGCGTCATAGCCTTTCAAAATTTCGTGCGCTTCGGGCGTATTGACGCTTTCGGGCCAATGGACCGGCAGATTCGCCTCTTCAGCGACGGCCCGCATCGGGCTGGGAGGCGCCTGGCGATTGCCCCGTAAGACGCGCGGCGGTTGGGTCAGCAGGGCGAGCACTTCATGCTCGCTGTCGAGCAGACGGCGGAAGCTTGGCACGGCGAAAGGGCCGGTTCCCATCATTACAATTCGCAGCATGTTCGCCTCCTTCGCCATTAATAAAAGCCGCCGGCATGCATACCGGCGACTTGGTTTGGCAGTCCGTTGATATTCTCAACGGGCTGCTGGATCGCACGGATGCGATCCCAAGATAACGACGTAAGTCGTTATCTTGCGAGCCGCGAAGAGCTATGCTCTGAGCCTGGCGAGGTTGAAAAATGCCACGATGGCATTTTTCAACAGGCAGTTAGTGTAACGAATTTCGACTGCGTTTGCAGTTAGCTGGCGCCTTCGGCCGAGGGAGCGTCTCCCTCTTCCGGCTTATCCGCTTCGCCGGCCGGACGCGACCGTTTGGGCGAGTCGGTGCCGGGGACGATCCGCGGTCCGTGCGAGTGCTCTTCGATCACGCGGCGCAGTTCTTCGCCATCGACCGATTCGACTTCGATCAGACGCTCGGCCAGTGCGATCAGCGAGTCACGGCGATCGGAGAGGAGCGAGCGGGTCTTCTGCAGCATTTCGTCCAGAATCCGCTTCACTTCGAGATCGATCTCGCGGGTCGTCTCTTCGCTGTGCGAACGCATCCGTTCATCGGGGGCTTCCGGAATGAAGGCCGAGCGGCCGCTTTGGCGATAGTTGACCCGGCCCAAGCGGCTCATGCCGTAGTCGGTCACCATGCCGCGGGCCAATTCGGTGGCGCGTTCCAGGTCGTTCGAGGCGCCGGTCGAGATTTCGTCGTAGACCATTTCTTCAGCGACCGTGCCGGCCAGCAGCACCTGAATGCGGCTTTCGAGTTCGCCCTGGGTCATCAGGAAGCGATCTTCAGTCGGACGCTGCATCGTATAGCCAAGCGCCGCCAGACCGCGCGGAATGATCGACACTTTGTGAACCGGATCAGTATTGGGCAGGCAGTAGGCGACCAGGGCGTGACCACTCTCGTGGTAGGCGACCCGGTTCTTTTCTTCCTCGTGCATAACCCGCTGTTTTTTCTCGAGACCGGCGGTGACCCGCTCGACCCCTTCGTCGAACTCTTCCATCGAGACGGCGGGTTTCCCTTTGCGGGCCGCCAACAGCGCCGCTTCGTTGACCAGGTTGGCCAAGTCGGCGCCGGCGAAGCCCGCGGTGATCGAAGCGACCTTCTTGACGTCGACCGATTCGTCAAGTTTGACCGATTTGACGTGCACCTTCAGGATGTCGGCGCGACCAGCCGCGTCGGGGCGATCGACCAGCACCTGGCGGTCGAAGCGACCGGGACGCAACAGCGCCGGATCGAGCATCTCGGGGCGGTTGGTCGCCGCGATGATGATAATGCCGCTGTTAGAGTCGAAACCGTCCATCTCGACCAGCAGCGCGTTGAGCGTTTGTTCGCGCTCGTCATGACCGCCCACCATGCCGGAGCCGCGGGTCTTGCCGAGGGCGTCGAGTTCGTCGATGAAAATGATGCAGGGGTTTTTGGCGGCCGCTTGTTGGAACATATCGCGAACGCGTGCGGCGCCAACGCCGACGAACATTTCAACAAAGTCGGAACCGGACAGGCTGAAGAACGTCACGCCTGCCTCGCCGGCGATCGCCTTGGCGAGCAACGTCTTGCCGGTACCAGGAGGGCCGACCAGCAGCACGCCTTTGGGGATGCGACCGCCCAGCTCTTGATACTTGTCGGGCGAGCGGAGGAAGTCGACGATTTCTTTGACTTCTTCGACCGCTTCTTCGATCCCGGCGACATCCTCAAATGAGATGTTGAGGTCGTCCTGCATGTGCATCTTGCCGCGGCTGCGACCAAAGGCGATCGCGCTGCCGGCGCCGCCGAGACGGCGCATCATCAGGTAGAAGAGGATCACGATCAACGCGGTCATAAACAGCAGACCGCCGTAGATCTCGAGGAAACCATCCCCTGGATCGCCGCTGTAGTCTTTAAAGCCGTGCGCTTTGAGGGCGTCGGTGATTTCGTTCAGGCTCTGTTCGTCCCCCGGCAGGTAGGTGACGATCGGCGCCCCTTTCTCTTTGCTCGAGGCGATGTCTTTGTTGTCGGCGTCAAGATCTTCGCGATCGACGACGGCGCTGACCATCGACTTGCTGACGGTCGCGTTGCGGAGATTCGAGTAGAGGATTTTCTTCCCCTTCGAGTTCTCGATCGCCAGGCTGCCGACTGGTTTTCCGGAAGCGTCGGGCTCGTGCGCGTCAATCAGGTCGACCAGTTGGGCCGGCGTGATGGTGTCGCGCGAAGGTCGAATGAAGTAGATCGCGATAAAGAACGCGACGACGATCGCGACCACGATGTACAGGATGGAATTATTCGAGCGCGAATCGCCCGAACGGCGAGGGGGTTCGTCGTGATTATCCATGAGCTCTCAGGGGGGAGTGTCTCGGCGGAGCCGGTTGATTTCGGTGTTTGGTCCAAGTCAGCCGCTATTATACATCGCGTTGTTTCGAGCCAATGGATTGGCCAGTACGGCGAAAACGGCTCGACTTGCTGCGATAGGAGATTCTTCCTAGAATTCGCGTGCTTCGCAAGTGCTTGTCGCATCTAGAGATGTGCGCATCGCTCGCCGCCCAAGGCGCGGCCGCCTGGTTGTCGTAGAATGCACGATGCATTTTCCGGCCGGGGCCGCTTGGACGGCTAGTAGCGATTACGCACCCCCGGCTCCGTCGCGCACTGTCTTCCCGTATCACCACCATCGATCGAATCGTCGCCATGACGGCCGCTCCTCAATACGTCGCACTGCTTGGCGCTACCGGTAGCATCGGACGCAGCACGCTGGATGTGATCGCCGCCTCGGAAGGACGCTATCAGTGCTATCTGCTGACGGCGCACCAAAAACTGGATGAACTTGCGGCCTCCGCGCGACAGTTTGTTCCCCGCTATGTGGTCGCTACCGATGCCGAAGCGGCGGCAAGTCGCGATTGGTCCGATCTGCCGCCCGAGACCGAACTGCGAACCGGCCCTGACGCGATCGCCGACCTGGTCGGACATGATGACGTCGATATTGTCGTCGCGGCGATTGTCGGGCGAGCTGGACTGGAAGGGACCTGGGCCGCCTTGGAAGCGGGAAAACGGGTCGCGCTGGCGAATAAAGAGACGCTCGTCTTGGCGGGCGGCCTGGCGATGCGGCTGGCGGCAGAGCGAAACGCCCCGATTTTGCCGGTCGATAGCGAACATAGCGCGATCTTTCAGGCCCTGCAGTCAGGCAAAGAGACCGAAGTCGCCCGGATCATTCTGACCGCTTCTGGTGGGCCTTTCCGGAATCACACTCAGGCGCAGCTCGAACAGGTAACTACCGCGGAGGCCCTAAATCACCCAACTTGGAAAATGGGCCCCAAGATTACGATCGACTCAGCGACCATGATGAATAAGGCGCTGGAAGTGATCGAGGCTCGCTGGCTGTTCGATATGCCGGCCGAAAAGATCGATGTGGTGGTCCACCCCCAATCGGTGGTCCATTCGCTGGTTGAATATGTCGACGGGTCGGTCCTGGCGCAATTGAGCCCCCCGGACATGAAATTACCGATACAATACGCAATGTCGTACCCCCAGCGCTTCCCTGGACCGGCTCGAAGGCTAGACTTCAGCATCGCGTCCGCTTGGGAATTCCAGCCGCCCGACTTTGACCGCTTTCCTGCCCTAGGATTAGGGAAAGAGGCGGCCGAACGCGGGGGGACGACCGGTGCGGTCTTGAACGCCGCCAATGAGGCGGCGGTGCAGAGTTTTCTCGACGGCGAGATCTCTTTCACCGATATCCCCCGGGCATGCCGGGCTGCGCTGGACAGCCATGACTTTGACCCGAACCCAACTATTGAACAACTACTCGCGCTCGACGCATGGGCGCGTAGGGAGGTTTCCGCGTGGATTACGTGCTGCTAGCCGAGTCAAACTACTGGGGCATGCTGACCAACCTCGGCTATTTCGCCATGGGCGTCGCGGGACTTGGCCTCGTGATTTTCATTCACGAGCTGGGACACTTCCTGGCCGCCAAAGCGTGTGGCGTGAAGTGCCTCCGGTTTTACGTCGGTTTCAATCCGTCGATTAAGATCGGCCCTTGGACGATCAGCCACTTCTGGAAAAAGCAGTGGGGCGAGACCGAATATGGCATCGGTATCGTACCGCTAGGCGGATACGTACAAATGCTGGGACAGGACGACAATCCTGCCGCCGCCGAAGAAGAGCGGGCCAAGGCGAAAGCCGAAGGGCGTGAGGGACAATACGATCCGCGCGACTACCGGGCCAAGTCGGTTCCGCAGCGGATGATGATCATCTCGGCCGGCGTGACGTTCAACGTGATCTCGGCGGTCATCTTCGCCGCGATCGCCTACATGATCGGCGTCAGCTACACGCCGTGCGACGTCGCCTTGGCCCAGCCAGGCGGACCGGCCTGGGTTGCCGGCATTCGACCTGGCGACCAAATCCTGGCGGTGACTCCGGGCGCAGAGCCGAACGAAAACCTCCGCTACCGCAAAGATCTGACGCTGGCCGTCGTCATGAACGGCGACAAACAGCCGATGCCGATCATGATTCGCCGCGGCGACAAGATCATCGACTTTGACGTGCAGCCGAAGAAACCGTTCCCCGATGCCGATTTCCCGCTGCTGGGGATCTCGCATGAGAACACCTTGAAGTTCGCCAAGCAAGGAGAAGACTTCGAGCTGGCCGCCGGCAATCCCGCGTGGATGGACAAGCTGAAAACCGACGACCTGCTGATCGAGGTCGATGGCCAGCCGATCAGCACCTACGTTGAGTTGAAGCAGATTCTCGCGACCCGTCCAGCCGACACGCTGAAGCTGAAGTTTGAGCGAACCGAAGGGAATGGCGACGCTGCCGAAAAAACAACCTTCGAAGTGGAAGTGCCGCCGACGCCGTATCGTCAGACCGGCCTGGTGATGGAGATGACGCCGATCCTGCATATCCAGGAGGGGTCGCCCGCCGCCGAGCATGGATTGAAGGTGGGGGACAAACTGGTGTCGATCGGCGATGAGCCGGCCGCCGACGGATATACCTTGTCGTCTCGCACCGCGAAGTACGCCGGCGAGACGGTCGACGTCGTGGTCAACCGCGATGGGGAAGAGGTGACCATCTCGGTCCCAATGCGAGAGCCGACGCAGTACAACACGCAAAGCGGCTACCGCAGCGAACTGGCGGTCGACATGCTGGGCGTCTCTTACTCGCTGGAGCGACGAGTCGCCGAGGTGTTGCCTGGCAGCCCAGCCGAAGCGGCTGGCTTGCAAGCCGGAGACGAAATCCGCACGCTGAGACTCAAGCCGACCGATTCGCAAAAAGAATCGGGCTATGGCTGGCCGACGCATGATGAGCCGCTCAGCCTAGTCAAGAATGAAGAAATCGCTTGGCAAGACGCGTTCAACGCGGCGTTTCAATATCTACCGGCCGGCGTTCCGGTCGAGGTGATTGCCGACCGCGAAGGAACCGACGAAACGCAAACGGTGTTGATCACGCCGGTCGATTCGGAGGATCAGTTTGTCGAACATCGCTACCTGGTGTTCGTCTCCCCCGCTCCCAAGTACGTCGCCAAATCGGTCGGCGAAGCGTTCGCCCTGGGCGTGCAGGAAACGGGAAGCGGCATGGGACAGGTCTTCGCGATGCTTCGCAAGCTGGTGACCGGCTCGGTGCCGCTGGCCGGCTTTGGCGGACCCGGCACGATCCTGGCCGTGGCGACCAGCGAATCGTCGCAAGGAATCGGACGCCTGCTCCTCTTCCTGACGCTGATCAGCGCTAACCTGGCGGTGATTAACTTCCTGCCGATTCCGGTTCTCGATGGGGGGCACATGGTCTTTCTGGCCTACGAAGGGATCATGGGCAAACCGCTCAACGAGGAATGGATGATGCGGCTAACCTTCGCAGGCTTCGCCTTTGTGGCGCTGCTGATGCTCTGTGTGATCGGGCTCGATATCAATCGCTTTCTCCCCTGGATCACGGGGTAACGCGACATTGCTTCGATCGCCTGATCTGATCCGCTGCGTCTTGTTTGACGCCGTCGGAACCTTGATTTATCCGCATCCCAGCGTGGCGTCGGTCTACCAATCGGCCGGCGTCGCTCTTGGCTGCGACCTGCCCATCGAGACGATCCGTACGCGGTTTCGTGAAGCGCTCACCCTGTACTCGGTCTCAGCGGATTTGCGCAGCGATGAGACGATGGAACGCGAGCGGTGGCGGAAGATCGTCACGCATGTCTTCGCCGAGTCGGAACAGCCAGACGCGATTCTCGACCAACTCTGGAGACACTTCGCCCAAGAGAAGAGCTGGAGCGTTTATCAAGATGCGCTGCCGACTCTTGAAGCGTTAAGCCCGCGCTACCGCATCGGCTTGGCGTCGAACTTCGATCAGCGTCTACGAACCGTCGCGGGGCACTGGCCCAGTTTGGCCGACGCGCTGTTATTCGTTTCGTCGGAGGTGGGTTGGGCGAAGCCGAGCCCGAAGTTTTTCAGCCTGGTCGCGCAGGTGCTGCAGCTGCAGCCGCATCAGATCTTGCTGTTGGGTGATGATCCGCGAAACGACTATCACGGGGCGATCGCCGCCGGCTATCAGTCGCTCTTCTTGTCTCGCGATGGCGAGTCGCCGTCCGATATTGAAGCGTCGGCGACGATCGCTTCTTTGACCGATGTGGTGAAGCGACTGTCTTAGAGCGTTTTTCTGATATCTGTGGCGTTTCTGGCGTTAGTGAGGCAAGCTGGTCAAGGCGACCGAAGCAGGCGAATCCTCAAGATTCGTCGATGCAGGTCAACGCCGACCAGCGCGGCCGCAACCAGCCAGAACGATACAGATGGAGGAAAACCGCTCTAAGGTTCGCCGCCGGCGCATCAAAAAAGGGAACGCCGCGCAAGCGTTCCCCCGATCTTGGCGAAACTGCTTTCGTCAGAGACGAAAGCCGGTTTCGCTACGGTTTGACCTCGATCATCAGGTCCCCTGCATTGTCGTCGGTGACTTCAATCGTCGTGGTGTACTCGGCGAACATCTGTTGTCCCAGCGGCAGCTCGCGGTCGGGTTGGGCGTTGCCGTCGAAGCCGTTGATCCGCACGCGATAGGCGCCGCTGGTGAGTCGCTGTTTCGCTTGTGACGAATCAAACATACCATCGACGATCGATGCGGAGATCGCCGGGCCGGTATGCCCTTTCGACGAATCGGGGCTTAGCAGAATCGAGCCGCGGGGAACCGGTTTGCCTTTGTAGGTCACCTTGCCGATGGCCGCATGTCCGGCTGGCTGCGACGCTCCGCAGCCGCCGGCCAGCATGATCGCCGCGGCGGCGATCATGCTCAATACACAATAGCGAATCATTTTTGACATCGTCTTAAACGGGATAGGATGCGAGATGAGTTGGGCTGCATACAGAGACGCTTGGCAGTCCGTTGGTATTCTCGACGGACTGTGTGATCGCAGGGATGCGATCCCAAAATAGCGACGTAAGTCGTAATTTTGGGAGCCGCGAAGCGCTATACTCTGAGCCTGGCGAGGTTGAAAAATGCCATCCTGGCATTTCTCAACGGGCTGTTAGTCCAGCGTCGCCGTCTCACCGCCGCCGCAGCTGGCCATCGACAGCAGCGTATCGTAATTGACCGTTTCGGCGACGAAGCGGACCGAAGCGTCTCCCAAGGCGAACATGCAGCCGCCAGGGTGATTGCTGCCGTAGCTCATGTCGTTAAACAGCGCGATGAAGTCGGCGTTGATCGGCTGGGCGACGTTCTTGCAGGGCGCCATGAAGTTGTTCGTTCGGCCGCCGCGCGACCAGGGGCGATAGCGAGTGGCGTTGCCGTTGCGCTGCGTCCACGATATTTCGCCCAGGAAGAACGTGTTGCTGGTTCCGTCGGTGATGTCGCGCATTTTGTGGACTTCGTCGTGGGACCACGCGCCTTCCTTAGAGAACCCACCATGGCTGCCGCTGGTGTTCTCTTGGTAAGCCGTACCGGACGCTGGATTGGTGCCGGTCGGACCCATCACGCCGTAGTAGTGTGTGGTGAAGTGGGCGCTGTTATCGTCCGCTTTTTCTGATGGGCTGCTCGGGCAGAGGAACGGTTCCATCCGGGTTTCGCGAAACGGTGCGTTGACGCCAGCGTGGAAATCGACCGTCATGTCCATCTGATCGAACAGATTCCCCTGTTCGATAAATGGCAGAATGGCGACGTGCCAACCGACCTGGTTGCCGCTGCCCCGCGAGCCGTACGGAAAGCTCTTGGTCGTGTCGTGGTAGTTGTGCAGCGCCAGGCCCAACTGCTTCAGCTGGTTGGTGCAAGACATGCGACGCGCGGCCTCGCGAGCCTGTTGAACGGCCGGCAGCAGCAGCGCAATCAAGACGCCGATGATGGCGATCACGACCAGCAGTTCGACCAGAGTGAACCCCGCGCGACGACCTGACCGCGATAAGAACGAAACGGACATACGGACACCTCAGAATGGGAAGAGAAAAGCAGATGAAAAGGGGGCGCGACGGCTGCAGTAAAGCAACTTTCGCGTCCGAAAAATCAAAGGGTTTCCCCTCAATCAGTTCCGTTATCGACCATCGATAAGGTGGTGAATGACGAAAAAACGATCGCTCTGGGGTTTCCCGTAATATTCAGATAAGAGTCTTAAATCGGTATTAACGCGACGGCCTGGCCCTTAACCAGTCGCGAAGAAGAGATCCATGATTTTACAGATTTCCCTGATTTTTATTAGGCGAATACATGTGTTTTCTGCAAGAATTCGAAATATTTTTCATTGGTCGGGGTGTGGCGGCGCCAGTAGAGAGGGGGCTCTCGCGGCTCGGCCGGGGTGCAGTATCGCTCTAGAGACGGTGGCCAGACAGAACGGCTACTCTTTCAGCAGCTTGGCGGGTATCTCGATCCGCCCCAGGTCGGTCGCTTCCGCCGACGACGACTTCGATTTCGTACCCTCCTTTTCGCTCGCTTTGCGGTTTGCCATCGAGCGTGATCTCCTTTAGATAGCCAACCGACTCATGCCAGAAGGTGAATGTCCAGGTTCCTTCTGGCAGGTTCTTGATCTCGAACTCGCCATTGGCGTCGGTGATGGCGGCATAGGGTGAGTCGAGTAGGAGCAGATAGCCCTGCATCCAGTGGCGGATACCGCTCCAGATAACGATGGGTATGCGTTCCTCGTGGACAAATCGAAGGTCCTGTTTCTTGCCGGCGTCCAAGAGCAGGTTCACCGGGGCGTTCACGAAACCGTCGACGACGAAATTCTCCACCACTGGGGCGACGTTCCGAAAGCGGATCGTCTGCGACGTGTGAATGAACGTTACACGGGGAGTAATCGCGAAACGGTTGCTGCTGATTTCGATTGTGTCGCTAGCCGTTTCGGCGTAACTGGGGTGCGGATCGGGATAGGTTTCGCCGCGCTCAACGGTCAGCCAGACCGCGACGTTTTGAAGTTCTCCTTTGGGGCCGACAAGAATTATTTGGTTAGGGATCCGGGCCATGCCGGCAAATCCTGGCATCGGTGCGGGCGGCTTGATCGGGCCATTGATGACAAATTTACCCTTTATCGTGCCCCATTCGTCGGCGGTGGCGAACCCGGCAAACGCGAACGACGCCAGGAACGCGAACAGAATCGTGCTGAGCTTCATGGGGCGGGACCTTCACTAAGCGGGATGGAATGAGGAGGGCGTGCCGCTAGTCTAGCGGTTCTTTCTCCGACGTACGAGAAAAATCGGCGCCGCCTGAACTTCGCTTCCAGCAAAGCCGCGTCAGTCCAAAGCTAAGAAAAGTCAGCAGCGCCAACGATGTCAACAGCGCGAAAGGAAACATCCACAGCGGAATCGCCAGCCGATGCGTATGCGGTACCGACCCAAACTCGCCGGTATCATGCAGCCACAGAAAGATCGCGTGCGTGTTGGAGAAGGTGAGCAGTTGGACAACGTACGAAACCAGCAAGAACATCGCGACCAAGATCGCCGGGGCGATCGCATGTTGCGCAATTTGTTCGAGCCGAGACGACATGCAACACCGTTATGCGCAGCCTCGTTATTTGGCGGCGGCGTTCTCCGCCGCTTCGCGGGCTTTGACCAGTAACCGATTCAACTCGACCAGTTCCGCCTTGGTCATGTGCCCCAGGTTCAACTGGTGGATGTCGACCAGCGGCTCGGCCAATTCGGCGATCAACGCTTCACCCTTCTTGGTCAGCTTGATTCGAATGACCCGACGATCGGTTTGCGAGCGTGTACGCGAGACCAAACCGGCCTCTTTCAGGCGGTCGATCAGCCGCGTGATGTCCGGCACCCGGGTCACCATCCGGCTGACGATTTCCAGGCAGGGCAGGCCCGGTGGATCGGCCGCTTCCAGGATTCGCAGCACGTTGTACTGGGCGCTCGACAGGCCATGCTGCTTTAGCAAATGGCTGGGGGCGGCGGCGATCATGTTGTGCGTGCGCAGCAGGTTCAGGTACGTCTCCTGCGGCAAGGAGTCGAACGGAGCGGACTTTTTCAGCTGTTGCTGCAGGGTCGATTTAGACACGCCGGCGGCTTCCGAAAAGGATAAGTAGCACGAACAATAATTGTTCTCACAACCAAATCTGTCAAGCCACGGCCGCCAGCGAGAACCAGGAGCGCATAAAAAAAGCCGCCTGCAACGCTCGGTTGCAGGCGGCCACATGGGTTTCGGCGAAAGACCCTCGCGAGTTGTTCGCTCGTTCGCTTATTGCAGCGACGGCGTGCCGGTCGGATCGCTGTCCTTGGGCTCCGTTTCGTCGGTCAGCGACGGACTTTTGGCGTCGTCCAGCGGGCTCATCGGGCCCACTTGGCCGATCTCTTCCATCGGGTCTTCCGACTCTTCGCTCGACTCTTCTTCCTTGGTCGCCGGCTTCTTGGCTTCGGTCGGCGAAGGTTGAACGATCACCGCCGGGGCGGTCGAGAGCGGAGCGTACTGCGTGATCGTCGTGCTCGGCATGGTCGAAGGGACAATCACGGCGCCCGACGAATCGTAGGGAACCCGCATCGTCACGACGCGCGGAGTGCGTTTGACCATCTGTTGCTCGGTCCAGACCGGTTCCAGCTTGGTTTCATAGACGGTGCTGGTCTCGGCGACCCATTTCTGGACGCGAACCGGAGTCTGCTCCACCTTCTCTTCGTAAACCATCCGCGTCGAGGTGACCGGGACCTTGCGGACCACTTCCTCTTCGACCCAGCGGCAAACTTTGACCGGAACTTTGTTCTCGATCCGTTCGACCACCGGCTTGCGAACGGTGACCGGGATCTGCTGAACCTGTTCGACCGATTCGTAACGGGTGGTCTGCATCGGAATCCGCTGCACCTGGATCTCTTCGTCGTAGCGGATCCGCTGCACCGGAATCTGCTGCGTCACTTGCTGCGGCAAGTAGGTCGTGACCGGAACTTGCTGAGCGACGGTCGTCGGCACAACCGACTGGACGTTCTGATAGGTGCCGGGGCGTTGTTCCGGAACCCAGTGCAGACCAGCGCGATCGTACATCGGTCGACCGGTGGCCGGATCGATGTAGCTGGCGCCCGGCAGCCAACGGAGACGATTGCGGGTTGGGCCTGGTTCGTAGACCGTTTGGTTGACGACCTGGTTTTGCGTCACCATCTGCGTCTGCAGCGTGGTGCTGGGGGTGTACTGAACGGTCGTCTGCGTCTGCATGACCGTTTCGGTCACGGGGCGCTGCACGCGAACTTGCTGTTCGACATAGGTCGTTTCGCAAACGGGACGCAGCACGGTGGTGCGGCGTTCACGCATTTCGGTCTCTTCGACGTAGCGGACCTGGTTGTAGCTTTGGTCCCGGATTTCTTCTTCCCAGACCGGCTTCATGACGCGGAAGCGTTCTTCGCGTTCGCTGGTTTCGGTGATCGGCTTGGCGACCGTATAGCGCCGCTCGCGCATTTCGGTTTCCCAAACCGGACGGTAGGTCGTCACTTCTTTGGGAACCTGGACCTGCTGATACTGCAGGCGGCGAACGGTGACCGGTTGGTCTTCGTAGACCGTTTTCTGAATGACCTTGTAGGCCGGTTGGCACGGGGCACAACTAGACTGAGCGAACGTCGGCGACACGACGGCCGCCACCAAGGGCGCCGTCAAAACGAATTTAGAGAACATGTGATTCATGGTTTCGGTTCCTCGACCGGGGGTCATCAAAACGACCAGAGGTGCTCTGGGCAAAGTCCCTCTCGCTTGACGAGCCGCGGCAAGTCCGTCGCCGGGCAGCCTTGTGGAAGGCAATTCCTACTACAAGATTGCCAAAATTCGGCGCCGGACACAAACAGATTATTTTGCGGCTCGGGTCGTCTAAACGCTGGAAAATCATACGTCGCTGGGATTTACGCGACTAGAAATTCTTTCAAGTTTTTCAAGCTGTCGACCGAGCGCCTTATCGCTAATTTCCGAGCAATCGTTGCAGCTTGTGATAGCAGCGCAGGCAACTCAACCCAATCGACAATGTTTCGCAGAATCATCGCGCGTCGCCTTTCGTCAACACGCCGACGTGCGTCTCGCGCTATCGCAGCGATTGCGCAATCTCAACCGCACGAAATTCGAATTCGGAGCGCCACAGAAGACGCGTGGAAAAAGAGAGCGTCAAAGGGACGTTTGGTTGCGTTTTGGCAACGTCGTCGCTTTTCCGCTACCGCAGCATCTCCACCAGAATCGGCGCCAAGATCGTCACTAGGAACAGCGCGATCGGATAAGCGGCGACATACGCGATCACCGGTTCGGCGGCATCGGTCGCCGAAGTGATCGCCGCCAAGCCCGGCGTCGAAGTCATGCCGCCGCAAATCGCTCCCAGCGATTTCAGCAGTCGCAGCTTCAGCACAAAGTCGGCTAGCAAGAAGCCGACGGTCAGCGGGACGATCGCCACCGCCGCAGCGCCCACGCACAGCCAGATCCCTTGCGACTGCAGCACGGCCACAAAGTTGCCCCCGGCCGAGACGCCGGCGCTGGCTAGAAAGAGAGCCAAGCCTGCTTCCATCAACAGCATCCGGGCGCTCCGCGGCAAGTGTCCGGCGATTGGGCCAAGCCGACCAAAGTGTCCCAGGATCAGGCCGACGATCAGCGGTCCGCCAGCCAAGCCAAGTTGGATCGATTGATTGCCGATCGAAACTGGGATCATGCCCAGCGCGATCCCAAACAACAGGCCGATCGCCAGCGACAAGATGTCGGAGTGATCGAGCGTGCTGGGGCGATGCCCAGCTAGACGTTCGACCTCGGGCCAACTTTCCGGCTCGCCGACGGCCGTTAGTTGGTCGCCAAACTCAATCGTCGTCATCGCCGAGGGAACGAACTCGACGTCGTACCGCCGTATGCGGGTGATCGTCACGCCGTAGGTCGACAGCAGATGCAGCTCTTTCAGCGACTTGCCGACCATCTCTGGCGAGGTGACCACGATATGCCGCCGTTGTCGTTCGGCGTCGAGCAGCAACTGGTCGGCGCCTTCGACTTCGGTGCCGAGCATGTCCATCACGGTGGCCAGGTTTTTCTCGGGGCCGACCAGCATCACTTGCTGACCGATCGTAAATTGGAAGTCGTGCGGCGTCGGACGCAACAGTTCGCCATCGCGAACCCGCGGCGTTTGGCAATTGGCCGCTTCCAGCATCGGAACGCCGCCGGGGCGTTTGCCAACGATCGCCGGATTACGGATCTCGACCAGCTTCCGCACGATCTGGGTCGCCGCCGCACTGGGATCGCCAGCCGTTGAAGACTTTAGTTCTCGTCCCAGCAGCTTCGGCAGCACCTGCACGAAGGCGACCACGCCGATGATGCCAAACGGATAGCCGACGCCAAAGCCGACCGCCACGTCGGGGCTGTCGGGGATCGCGGTGGTCAAAGCTCCCAAGGCGGGCGTGCTGGTCATCGCACCAGCAAACACGCCGCCGGCCAGTTCGGCCGGCAGGCCAAGCAGCTTGCCTACACCCCAGGCGGTCGTGGCGCCGCTAGCAACAATCACCGCCCCCAGCATCGCCAGGCTGCGGCCATCCTGCACCAGCGAGCGGAAGAAGGTGGGGCCTGCCCCCAGGCCAACGCAGTAGACGAACGCCGCCAGGCCGATTTCTCCAGTCCCCCCAGGCACATGCAGCTGGAGGTGTCCCGCGACCAAACCTACAAACAGCACGCCTGCCGAGCCGAGCGTCAGCCCAAACAGCGAAACCTGACCTAGCAGCAGCCCGAGCGAGATGACCGCCGCCAGGACCAGGATGGCGGGCGCCCGGATTGGGGCTGGCGCGGCCTGAGCGTCGCCAGCGGCCGCCCAGACGGCGGTCGGAACGGTCAGAACCGTCGCGGCCAGCGTGTTCAGGACGATCAGAGTCAGGCAGCGGAGTTTGGGCGAAATCATGGCGCGCTTTGTGTCGGCAGGGATGACCGGAAACGCCTCTACTGTAACGGGGGCGTCAACCGATGTCGTTGGCACAACATGACTTTCGGTCGCAGCTCCATTATCGGCAATTGCGGGCGAATTGATTCGCCTAAGAAGCTTGGAGCGATCCCCGCGGCGGCTTCTACGTCCGCCTATCGGCTGAAACGGCCTGACGTGTATAATGAATTGTTCTCCCCAATCGCCCGGGGAACGCTATGCGCCGGCAAGCTCTTCGCCCAGGCGTACTGCAGGAAAAACGTAACGCCCGCGGGGGAGTTGCGGCATTCAGTTTCGTACGGAACATCCATGGCCTCGATCGACCAACAATACATTCGCAACTTCTGCATCATCGCTCACATCGACCACGGCAAGAGCACGCTCGCCGACCGTCTGATGGAAAAGACGGAGACGGTGACCTCGCGAGAAATGAAAGAGCAGCTGCTCGACGGGATGGAGCTGGAGCGGGAGCGCGGCATCACGATCAAAGCGAAAGCGGTCGCGATGCGCTATAAGTACAAAGGGAAAGAGTACGAACTGAACCTGATCGACACCCCAGGCCACGTCGACTTCCAGTACGAAGTCTCTCGGTCGCTTAGCTGCTGCGAAGGCGCCGTGCTGCTGGCGGACGCATTCCAAGGGGTCGAAGCCCAGACGGTCGCCAACGCCTATCTAGCGCTCGACCATGACCTGAAGATCATTCCCTGTTTGAGCAAGATCGACCTCAATCATGCCCGTCCGAAGGAAGTGATCGAGGAAATGGAGCAGACGCTTGCCGTCATGCCCGACGAAGTCCAGGCGATCAGCGGCAAGACCGGCGCCGGCGTTGAAGACCTGCTCGAAGCGATCATCGAAAACGTTCCGCCCCCGACCGGCTCGCGCGACGATGTGTTGCAGGCGATGGTCTTCGACTCGCACTACGACAAGTTCCGCGGCGCAGTCACCTACGTCCGCGTCATGAACGGTCGCGTCAAAAAGGGAGACAAGATTCGCTTCATCAAGGGGGAAACGACCCACGATGTGATCGAAGTCGGTCAGTTCGCGCCTCAGCCGCGGGCCTGCGACGAGCTGTGCGCAGGCCAGGTCGGTTACATGATTTGCAATATCAAATCGCTCGAACTGGTCAACATCGGCGATACGATCAGCATTCCTGGTCCCGACGCCGCGACGCCGCTGCCCGGTTATCAAGAGCCGAAGCGGATGGTCTTTTGCGGGCTCTATCCGTCTGACGGTCAAGACTTCGAGCAACTGCGCGAGGCGCTCAACAAGCTGCGGATCAACGATCCGAGCTTCGTCTTCGAGCCGGAAACGAGCGACGCGCTGGGCTTCGGTTTCCGCTGCGGCTTCCTCGGTCTGTTGCACATGGAGATCGTGCAGCAACGGCTCGAGCAGGAGTCGGACGTCGACCTGGTGCAGACCGCGCCGAACGTCACCTATCGCATCATCAACAAGAAGGGTGAAGAGGTCGAGATCCACAAGCCGCAGGATGTGCCGGACTCGGGTGAGATCGAGACCTTCCTGCAGCCGATTGTTCGCGTCAGCTTGCTGCAACCGGCCGAGTACATCGGCCCCGTGATGCAGCTTTGTACCGAACGCCGCGGCGTGCAAGTGCGGACCGAATACCTCTCGCCGACCCGCGCGATGCTGGTTTACGATCTGCCGCTGGCCGAAGTGATTTACGACCTGCACGACAAGCTCAAGAGTGCGACCCGCGGCTACGGCACGATGGACTACGAAGTCCGCGACTATGTCCCGGCCGATTTGGTCCGTCTTGATATTCTCGTCAATGGCAAGCGGGTCGACGCCCTCTCGATCATTTGCAACCGGGCCGACGCCGACCGTCGCGGTCGGGCGGTGGTCAAGAAGTTGCGCAGCGAGATCGACCGTCACATGTTCGAGGTCGCCCTGCAGGCGGCGATCGGCACGCGGGTCATCGCTCGTGAAACGGTTAAAGCGCTCGCCAAGAATGTGACCGCCAAGTGCTACGGCGGCGATATCTCGCGGAAGCGCAAGCTGTGGGCCAAGCAGAAGGAAGGTAAGAAGCGGATGAAGTCGATCGGCTCGGTCGACATCCCGCAGAAAGCCTTTATGGCGGTTCTGGAAACGGGCGACGACAAGTAGTCCGCTTCGCCCTGCCCTGTCGTCAAAATATTGGTTGGCCCCGATAACATCGGGGCGACTCAGCCGTAGGAGGCATCACTCCCCGGCTGAAAGTCTCTGGGCGGTGCGCTTGCTCAAACGGGGTTGAAGCCGCCGGTTTTCGACAGCCCGCGGGCTGATGCCTCTTGTCGACTTTGTCGACCCTGATAGCGGAGCTATCGCGGCTAACCTAGTAGGCGTCGCTTACGCCGAAACGGGGTACGACTGCGGATGACGAACGGCGGTAGGTTGCATTTTCGTCGACGTGACTGCGGCCGGGACGAAGAAGTAGTTGCGATGAGCGCAAATCTTCTTGCGGAACGCTGTGGTCTTGTACTGCTTGGCGTCGTAACGCTTGCCGGCGTTGAAGAAATAACCGGCGTAGCCAAGGCTCGCCAAATAGTCGAAGAGTCCGGTCTGTTCAATTTGGTCGTTGAACGCTTCAAACAGAAGCACTGGCTTGTGACGGCGAAGCGTTTCCTCGGCGCCTTGGAAGACTTGCATTTCGTGCCCTTCGACATCGCACTTGATCACGGCGATATCGCTGACCTGATGTTTGCGGCAATAGTCGTCTAAGCGGGTCAGCTTGCCAAACCCAGGCGGAATCTCGGCCGAAGTGGCCGGGGTCGTTTCGCCGGTGACCTGCGCCCCGGTCGAGCCTGGATAGTTTCGGTTAATCTGAATCAACCCATCGCGGTTGGAAAGTCCCTGCATCACGACTTCGACGTTGCGCAGCGAGCTGCGACGCTTGAACCCTTCCAGGGCGTCGTGTAGTTCCGGCTGTAGCTCAAAGCCGATCACTTTCCCTTGTGGGCCGACGAACTTGCTAAGCCAGTAGCAGTAGATGCCGCGGTTGGCGCCAATGTCGATCGCGGTCCGCCCTTTCAGGTCGAGACGCGCAAGTTCGGCGATGTCCGCCGCCTCGCTCCGCAAGCGATAGCGCCAACAACGGGCCAACATATGCAGGTGCTGAAACAACGTCATGGGGTTCATCTCCTGGCCGGCGCAAAACATGCAATTTGCAACGCCCCCATACGTATGGGGCGACGGCGGATAGTAGAGATTGCCCCTAATCGCGTCTAGCCGACTTTCGTCGTTTATGACGAAAATCAGCGGGTTTGAGCTTCGCCGTCGCGATTGGCGACCAGCGTCTGGTTTTGGGGACCAGGCCAATAAGCGAAGTTCTCGGCGCGGTAGAGGTCGAACTCATGCTTCCGCGTTTCGTTGATCGCCACCGTCACGCGGCCAATCTTGGTCACGCTCGAGAACGCCGCCGCTAGCTCGGGCGGAACATGCTGATAGACCGGCGTCACCAACACCGCCGTGCGGCCGGCAACTTGCGTCGGACCACCCCAGACGTCGTACTGCGACATCACCTGGTCGTCCGCTTTCCAGGCATAGACCCGCGGCTGATTCGGCAGATAGAAGGCCAACTCGGCGGTCGACACGCGCCCCCCGGTGGTGATGATCAACGCGTCTTCGATGCCTGCTTGTTCGATCTCTTCTCCCACGATCTGCCCCAGTTGTTCCCAGCCGCGCAGTCGGACGATCGGGTCAACCTTGCTGCCGACCAGGCCAAACATGCCCAAGGCGAACGGCAGCGCGTAGGTCGCGAGCGTAAAGATGGCGCCGGCGACGACGGCCCGGCGGATATGAAACGCCCCCGCCGCCAACGGAAACGGAATCTCGGCCTTTTTCAGCGCCCAACCGACGCACAAGATAATCCCAGCCGGAAAGACGGGCGCCGGCCAGTTCAATTCAATGCGTTGTTTCAGGCTGAGCAAAACGATCAGCATTAACGGGATGGCGCTAAAGCACAGCAGGTATTGTTCGCGGCGATCGAGCGAGCGGATTGACAATAACCCTGTAAACGACAGCGACGCGAACAAGAAGAACGTCACCGGCGAGACGACGCCAAACAGACCGCCGATAAATTCGAGCGCCAGCGAGATCCGCTTGACCGGGCCAAACGGCTCGGCCTGGAAATGTTCGGAGGTATGCTGCGCGGTGATCCAATCGTGCTGGGCGTTCCAGATGATTACCGGCGTCAAAAAGGCGAGCGCGGCGATCGCGCAGAGCCACAAGCCGGGACGCACCAGCTGCCCGCGATCTTTGCGGCTAATCAGGATGAACAGCCCGCCGAGCGCCAAAAAGCCAAAGGTCGTTTGTTTCGAGAGCAGCCCCAGACCAATCGCCAGCGCGGTCAGCGGAAACCAAATCCACGTTTTCGAGTCTTCTTCCAGCGCTCGCCAGAAGAAGTAAAGGGCCGCGACCCAGAAAAACAGGAACGGCGCATCGATCGTCATTAGCAGGCCCAGCGCCGCATTGCCAGGCGTCAGCGCCGACAGCAGCACGGCGAAGAAGCCGCACTGGGAGTTGAACATCCGTTCGGCCAGCAGGAAGACGAACAGCAGGCCCAACGTTCCCATCACCGCAGCCGGCAAGCGGACCGCCAGTTCGGTATCGCCAAAAACGCTGGTCGACAGCGCAATGATCCAGGCGATCATCGGCGGCTTGCTGTAATAGCCCCAGTCCAATTGCCGCGACCAATCCCAGTAATACGCTTCGTCGTGAACCAGGTCGAGCGGTACGAAGGCGGTATAGAGGATGCGGAACGCGAGCAGCCCAGCGATCAACAACCAGGTCGCTTTGCGCCAGGGGAAGGTCGCTTGTTCGGTCGCAGGAACATCCATGTTCGTCGCGGTCATATCTGTCAGTCGCTTAATTGCGGTTTAATTTCCACAGTAACAATCCACCGATCGCCAACAGGACGACGTCGGCTAACCAGACCGAATACGGGGCGAACACTCCATCGCGCGCCAACGTTTCGCCGGTAACCAGCAGCGGATAGTAGACTCCTAAGATCGGCAGGAAGCAGAGGAAGAACGTGGTGACGTTGTCGCTCGTCTTCCGCCACATCGCCACCGGAATGCCGACGCACGCGAAACAAAAACAACCGAGCCCGTTAGAGAGCCGGCGTTGTCGTTCCGCCTGAAGTCGCCAGAGCCGTTTCTGATGCGCTTCGGCCTGATGGGCGACCGCGTCAGGATCGCCTCCCATTTGCAGCGAGTAAATCGTGTCTTCCAGCAGCTTCGCCTCGCGAGCAATCTGGCTCGGGATGTTTTTTAGCATCAGCGCCGCAGGGGACGCGCTGTTCAAGTCTTGTTCCAGCGTCCCCAATTGCGTGATTTGTTGGACGAACGGTTCGGCCTGCCAAAAGCTGTGGTCGTCGCTCGTCTCGATGAAGCTGTTGCGGCAGACGACCTGCAGCGCGCCAGTCTCCGGATTCGATTCGAGCTGGGCTTCTTCGGCGGTCAGGGTCACTTCGGGACCGCCGTCGGACGGCTGCACGGTGATGAACGGCTCTAGCAACCGGCGGCCTTCGACCCCTTTCACCCGAACCGAAAAGCCCCGCATGGCGAATGACTTTTGCGTTCGCAACATGCTGTAAGCGGTGTCGTCGAGCGATTGGATGATGATTCGGTGCATGTTGGGCCGCGACCAGCCGGCGCAGATGTCGTACAGGCCAAACGTGACGAAGCTCAAAGCGTACGTGGCGACCAGCACCGGCCAGATGATTTCGATCGGGTTGATGCCGGCCGATTTAAGCGCGACGACTTCGTTGGAGGCCGACATCCGGCCGAAGACGGTGCAGATGGCGAATAACAAACAGCCAGGAATCGTAAACCGGAGCATCTCCGGCACGAAATAGGGCATCATCCCTAGGATAATGCTCGGCGGAAGTCCCTTTTTCAGACCTTCGTTCACACCGCCCCCCACCACCATCAATAGAACGCTGGCGATCAGGCAGAGTGCGAAGATCTTAAAGACCTCCCACACGACGTACGTTTGAATCGTCCTCATATGCGGAGCGGACTAAGCCGCTTTTGCTTCCGGTTGCAGGCTCTGAGCAGCCGCTTCCGATGCGGCCGTGATCTCGTCTCCCTGATCGGACCGCCGGGCTTGGAAAGCTCCCTCGCGCCAGCCGCCTACGAGCAGGTACATAGCAAGGCCGGAAAAATAGACAATTCCGCAAGACCAGACAATATCACTGAGGAAATGCGCGCCGACCGCGACGCGAAAGAATCCGATCCCTGCTCCAAATGCGACCCCCAACGACAGCCAGAGGCCGACTGCTAGCGAGTTTTTCCGCCAGAAGAAAAACGCTGGCGCCATCCACAGAAAGCCCATCGACGCGTGACCGCTGGGGAACGATTTGCCATCGACTGCCGACAATTGCCAAGGAGCGACGTATGCGACGTCTTGGGGAAGATCGCCGCCAAACTCGGTCAATTGATGCGGACGCGGGCGACTCATCACCGGCTTGACTAGGGTGTTCACCAGCAATAACGGGCCAGCAAGTACAACTAGCAGCAAAAAACGAGCGAGCGGTTTGCGAGCGGCAAGTTCGGGAAACCAGCGACCCAAGACCAAGACAGTGATCGCTCCGATCCCCATCACGATGCCCGGCAGCGGGCTAATCGAGTAGCAGAGGTCCTCCAGGAACCAATATTCGCCCGCCCAGCCGTCATGCCCACCAAAGTAGAAGTAGCGTGAGCAGGCTTGGTCGAGCGGCAGCAGGTAGCAGAGGACCGTAAAGGCCGTTAACAAGGCCAGGGGAAGCAGGATCGCCCACCGCTCGCGCCAAACAGCCTGCCGGAGCGTCTGCGGCTGCTCGTCGCCGCTGGGCGCAGAGCGAAGCGGCAGTACCGCTTTTCGTTGACTAGATTCATTCGTCGACATTCGACCCCGCGTGATGCTAGCAGCGACAGCGTTCCAAGATGAGGGGTGGTTTTCCTGTTTATCTTCTCGGAAGGCGCGTGAGCCAAAATTAATCGATTTGTCAGCCATAAATTGCGAAATCGCAAAACTTTACGAAGCGATCGTGGCGCCTTTAGCCAGCAGCGAATTGTCTGCTTGCATCATTTTCCCCCTATCGGTACCAGAGTTTCCATTTTGACGCCACCCAGAATTCCCCAAGGCGGTCGGAATGACAGCAGCTTGCCGATCTGATAAAACACGCAGTTTACGAGGCCCACCGCCGCCTACACTCCATATGTCCCCCAACTTGCAAATCGAAGGAAATTGAGCATGGCAACCAACGGAGATCTCAACCGCAAGCTGCGCATGGCCCTGGTCGGCGGCGGCTCTGGCTCGTTCATCGGACGCGTCCATGCAACCGCCGCGGTGCTCGACAATCGTGCGGCGCTGGTCGCCGGCGCCCTTAGCTCCAACCCCGAGCGGGCCAAAGCTTCGGCGCCCGACTATGACATTCCGGAAGCCCGGGCTTATGGCAGCGTTGCCGAGATGCTCGAAAAGGAAAACGCGCTGCCCGAGGATCAGCGGATCGACTTCGTCTCGGTCGCCACCCCCAACTTCACCCACTTTGAAATCGCCAAGGCGGCCGTCGAAGCCGGCTTCAACGTCATCTGCGACAAGCCGATGACCTTTGACCTGGCCCAGGCCGAAGAGCTGCTGAAGGTGGTCGAAGGCTCCAGCGCGGTCTTCGCCGTTTCGCACAACTACACCGGCTATCCACTGGTCCGCCAGGCTCGGGCGATGGTCCAAAATGGCGATCTGGGCGAAATCAACGCAATTCGCGTACAGTACATTCAGGGCTGGTTGCGCTCGAAGTTGGAAGACAGCGATCAGAAGCAGGCCGCGTGGCGGACTGATCCCAAAAAGAGTGGCGCCGCGGGCTGCTTTGGCGACATTGCCACGCACGCCTACAACCTGGGCCGTTACATCACTGGGCTGTTGCCGGAAGAAATCAGCTGCCATCTGCGGACCTTCGTACCCGGTCGGGCGCTAGACGACTACGGCACGGCGATTATCAAGTTTGAAAACGGCGCTCTCGGAACGGTCACCGCTTCGCAGATCAGCCATGGTCGCGAAAACGACGTGATGGTCGAAATCGACGGCACCAAGGCTTCGCTCCTCTGGCGGCAAGAGAACCCGAACGAAATGATCGTTCGCGCCAACGGCGAGCCGCACAAGATCTACACCCGCGACCCGAACGCCCCGTACATGACCGAACTAGGCGCCGCTGCATGTCGCTTGCCGAGCGGTCACCCGGAAGCGTTCTTTGAAGCGTTCGCCAACGTCTATCGTTCGTCGTACGACGCGATGGCGGCCCGCGCTCTGGGGCAGTCGTTCGAGAAGAAAGATACGATCTACCCGAACGTCTACGACGGGGTCGAAGGGATGTACTTCGTCCAGCAATGCGTCGCCAGCAGCCAGGAGAACGGCGTGTGGTTGCCGCTGAAGCACGCGGCGGCGCGTCGCTAGGTAAGTGACCACGAAATGTAACGAAGGGACGCGCCCTGGCGCGTCCCTTTTTTTGTGCGTGAATTGTTCAGAAACTTTTGCCAATCAATAGTACGAATCGACACGGTTCGTTAATTCAGATCGTTTGGCTGGTATTTGGCCCCTCAAACGAATTGGTCATGGCTGATCCGATTCTCGATTCCGCTCCCTCTACCTCGGCAAAATCGCCCGAGCGGCGAAACTCGTCGATCTTGCGCGTGATCATCGCCGCGGTTGCCGGGTTGGTGGCGCTTTCTTTGCTGATCAATGCGGCACGGCTGCAGTTTCGCGGCTCGGGCGAGAAACCGTTGACGATCTTGGAGACCGCCGACCGCCTCAATCAATTCGAGACGCTGGTAAAAAAGTACGTGGACGCCCACGGAACCTTCCCAGGCGAGACGCTGGAGGAAGCGCTGAAAGCGCTCCGCCAAAGCGGCGTCGATTTCGCGTCCCCCCGGCCAGCGCCGTTGCGGATGGGCACGACGCCTGGGACTCGCCACTGGTTTATCTGCGGAAAGACTCGGAGACGCTGATTGTCCGCAGCATCGGCAGTAATCGCCGCCACGAGAATGGGGGCGGCGATGACATCCAGCGCGTCATTCGCCTGACGCGCTAAAGCGGCTTACTCCCCAAATTGCTTCTTCAGGAAGGGGATCGTTTTGTTGTTCGACCACGAGTGGCCGCCATCGAAAAAGTCGGCGTCCACATGGTCGGCGACGCCTAGCACGCCATAAACCTCTTTCAGCTTGGCGAACCCTTCGCGCGCCCCAGCAATTGGGAAGATCGGATCGTCGATCCCATTGATCAGCAGCGCCGGCCGCCTGGATAACCGGTCAGATAGGCGCCGCGTCGGCTGCTGTTGCGCTGGTCGGAGCGCTGGCGACGCCAAATTACGACGTCGTGCCGCACTCGACCGGACCGCCTGGGTTGGCCGCCCATTCCGGCAGCGGACTCGAAGGACATTGATAGGCCGGGGCGTTAAACCCCTTCATCACGTTCTAGTTGTCGAGCCGATAACCCGAAATGGAAGTCGAGTCGAACAGCATCGCCGAGCTGTTGTTGAACTGCAATTGATCGTAGATGTTCCCCTGCTCTAAAAACGGCAACAGATGGACCAAGAAGTTGGAGTGCCAATAGTATTGGGCTCCAATCGGCAATTTGCGGTGGGTGTCGTGATAGTTGTGGATCGCCAGGCCAACCTGCTTCAGGTTGTTGCTGCACGACATCCGCCGAGCCGCTTCGCGCGCCTGTTGTACGGCCGGTAAGAGCAGCGCGATCAAGACGCCGATGATGGCGATCACCACCAACAACTCAACGAGGGGAAAACCGCGGGAATGATTACGAATCGAAGTCATAGCAAGCTCGCTGCATTGGGAATAGAGAATGAATCAATGCGTCCGTCGGCATGAGGGGATAAGGCGATTTCCGCTAGCTGCCTGTTGAAAAATGCCCTCGTGGCATTTTCCAACCTCGCCAGGCTCAGAGCATAGCCCTTCGCGGCTTGCAAAATAACGACTTCCGTCGCTATTTTGGGATCGCATCCCTGCGATCCAGCAGCCCGTTGAGAAAATCAACGGACTGCTAGACGCATGGCGTTAGATAAATTCGATAACTCGACGGTACCACGCGATTCGCGGTCAGAACATGCGTAAATACGCAGTTCTCTTTCAAAAGTGCGCATGTGAGCGCGGCGTGTTCGGCGCGTGTAGCGACTGTCTTATACGTCAAGCGGTTGGGTGCATCGCAGCGAAACCCAACAATGCGGGCGCAAGCGATTGCGGGGAAGAAAAAAGCAAGCGACTGGCGCTTGCTTGGCTTGGGCGACGGTTGATTGAAGTTGGACGTGCCTTAGCCGTCCAGACCTGTCATCGTGCCGGTGCTGGTGGCGAACTGGTCGATTTCCAGACCCGTCTTCTGCAGCATCGAGACGTAGAGATTCGGCAGCGGGTAGTTGTTCTTCTCGTCGAACGCCAGATGCTGCCCGTGTTGGAAACCGCCGCCGGCGAACAAGACCGGCATGTTGCGGTTGGAGTGGCTCGACGCGTTGCCGAGGTTGCTGGTCAGCAGGACCGAAGTGCGGTCGAGCAGCGTCTCGCCATCTTCCTCAACCTTTTCCAGGCCGCGCAGGAAGTCGCCGTAGGCTTTGACGATCTCGGTTTCGATCAGCGCCAGCTGCGCCAGCTTTTCTTCGTCGCGGCCGTGGTGGCTGAGGGAGTGGTATCCTTCATCGACGCCCTTAATCGGCAGCACGCCGCCCGATCCGCCCAGATGGTACGAGACGAACCGAGTCGAATCGGTCGTCAGGGCCAAGCGAATCATGTCGTTCATCAGTCGCTGGCGACCGATGAAGTCGTTCGGGTTGGAAATGTCGATCGGTTTAGCGTAGTCGACTTCCGGCTTGGGGCGATTGGCCCACTGTTCGGCGTCGAGCATCCGCTTCTCCAGTTCGCGAACGCTGGTGAAGTAAGCGTCGAGCCGATCGCGATCGCTGTCGCCCAGTTCGCGCTGCAAGGCTCGCGCGTCTTCGGCGACTAGATCCATAATGCTCTGCCCCTGACGAGCACGATGGATCTGCTTCTTTTGTTCCGCCGGCGAATCGGTCACAAACAGTTGCATAAAGAGCCGCGCCGGCGAGCTTTCGGCCGGAATCATCGAGCCGTTCTCGGTGTACGACGGGCTGTTGCTGCCAGCCGAACTGAGGACGAGCGACGGAAACCGCGTCTGATTGCCCAGGTGCTTGGCGAGCAACTGATCGACCGAAATCGTGGTCCGCGACTGGGCGCCGCTCCCCATCGGCGTGGCGCTCAGCAGGCTCGCTTCGGCGCGGTGACCGCCGTTGACGCCAGGGTGCGACGTGCCGGAGATGACCGTGTAACGGTCGCGGATGTCTTCAAGGCTCTTTAGATAGAGAGAGGGCTCATAGTCGCGACCAACGCCGCTGGGGTTCAGGTTTTCGGCATGCAGGCCCAAGCCAAGCGTCATCGCCACAAAGCGGCGCGGAGCGGCCGGCTTGTCGCTGCCGGCGAAGGCCTGGTTCATGGCGCTGAGCCACGGCATCGAGAGCGCGACGCCGGCGCTGCGGAGCATCGTCCGGCGGCTCAGTTTCTTGCCAAAGCTGAAGTGAACCTGACGCGACATAGGTCACCGTCTTTCGTATCTAAAAGTGGAAACTTTACTTGCTGAGGAAAACCGGGCTGGCGACGACCGCTTGCACGATCGAACGCATCCCGTAATCGTCGCTGGCCGACTCATCGACGATCGCTTCAACCGCCTCACGGTCGACAAACGTGATCGGAGCGCCAGTCCCGTAAATGAGCAACTGCTCGGCAAAGCAGGCCGCCAACTTCCGCGGCTTGCTGATCGTCAGCGATTGAAACTCTTGCAGGTCTTTGAACTCGCGACCATCCGCCATTTGGTAACCGGCGTCGATCACCGGCCCTTTTTTCTTCTTGGCGCCGGCCATGGTGATGTAATTGTCGCGCCATTGGCCGGACGGGTCAAAGTTCTCCAGGGCGAAGCCCGGCGGATCGATCTTGGCATGGCAGCTCGAGCATTCTCCATGCGATCGGTGTTTGGCCAACTGTTCGCGAATGGTCGTCGCGCCTCGAATGTCGGGCTCAACCGCCGGAACGTTGGTCGGCGGCGGAGGAACCGTTTCGCCCAGAATTCGCTCCAGCATCCACACGCCCCGCAAAACGGGCGAAGTGTTCGACCCGTTGGCGGTCACTTTCAGGACGGCGCCTTGGGTGATCAAGCCGCCGCGATGCGAATTTGGCTCTAGCTTCACTTGCCGCAGCTCGTCCCCTTCAACGCCGTCGATCTGGTAGTATCGCGCCAGGCGGCTGTCGAGGTAGGTGTAGTCGGCGTCGATCAGCTGGGCCACGCTCTGGTTTTCGGCCAGCATCGTCTCGAGAAAGGTCTCGGTCTCGTTGAGCATCGATTGCTGCACGATCGTATCGAAACCGCGATAGAGCTTGCGATCAGGCGTGGTGAAGTTGATTTGATCCAGGTCGAGCCACTCGGCGGCAAAGTCATGCACAAACCGCCGTCCATGTTCCCCTTCCAGTAACCGAGCCGCTTCGGCCTGCAATACTTTCTTGTCTTGCAGCTTGCCGGCGTCGGCCAGCTGACGCAGTTGCTCGTCGGGCGTACTGCCGGTCAGCAAGTAGCTGAGCCGAGTCGCGACGGCGTGATCATCCAGCGAACCAGGAATCTCGGAGAAGTAGAGGAACCGCGGTGAGCAGAGCAGCGCCCGGTAGCCCATTCGCATTGTCGCGACAAAGTCGTCGCCGGAGTCGATCGCCGCTTGGACTCCTTCAACGTAAGGGGCGATTTCATCAGCCGCGACGGGCCGGCGGAAGGCGCGATTGGCGAAGGCCAGCATCAAGCGAGCCGCATCTTCCCGCGGCGTCTTGGTGATCACCTGGTACGGTTTCTTCTTGTCTTTGTGCGGGGCAACTGGCAGGTCGCCGAACAGCAGCTGGCGAACATGATCGTCGTCGCCGTTCTGATGGATCCGTTTCATCGTAATGCGGTCGAACGCGATGCCCGGCAGGTCTTGCGGCTCCCCTTCGCCAACGCCAACCTGGCCCCCGGAAAAACGTCCCTTCTTCAGCGTGGCGTCGCCGGGGCGAATTTCGAGCATGTGCCCCTTCGGCAGCCAGGCGTCAAACGAGATCGTTTTCGGTTCCGGCATCGCCTCGAACGTGGTGACTTCTTGCAGCAGCGGAGCGGTTGAAACGCAAAGCCCCGTGCGAACGGTCGACCAGACGCCGCCGGTCTTCGGCGGTTTCAGGCCAGAAACGGAGACATCAAAGTGGTACCAACCGTCAGCCCGGGCGGTCGTCGCCGGAATGCGTCCGTAGTAGATCAATCCAGACGACCAGATGACCGCTTTCCCTTCCCGCATTTCAGGCTCTCGACAGCGCCGCTTCGGGTTGGTTCGGGCGACCCCCTGAGCGTCAAAGTCTTTTTCGTAGACGTCTTCCGCCGACAAGGCGCGACGCAGCGCTTCGTCGAGCGCCAGATCGACCGTCTTCAGATGGGCGTCCAGCTGGAAATGCGACATCGACTGGCCATCGGCGACCGTCGTATAGCGGTGCGAGCGCGTCTCTTCCGGCAGGAAGTCGGTCAGCGGAATGTCGATGCCCAGTAAGTCTTGCAGCGAACGTTCGACTTGCGTGCGCGTTAGCCGGCGAGCTTGAACGCGCCCCCGCGTCTCGTGCTGGGAGACTTGTTGCCGTTGCAGATGAAGCCGGGTCGCGGCGAGGAATTTTTCTTTCTCACTTTCGTCCGCTTCGCCGTAATCGGTTGGCGGCATTTCTTCCGCTTCGACGCGATCGAAAATGCGGACCCAGCGATCCTGCACGGCGTGATCTTGCAGGTCGAACGACAGTTGCTCGAAATCGAGTCCCCCTTCCGACGCGTCCCCTTGATGACAGTCGTAGCAGTTGGTCGCCACAAACTGGCGGATCGCTTCCGGCGTCTTCGGCAGTTCGGGCTTCGCCGCTACCGCCACGGTCGCTAGCAATGACATCATCAGCAGCGAGAGCGCAGCTTTCGCCGCGAGGGGTTGTTGCATGCGCATTCGGGATGTGGCGAACGTGATTCGCGCCATGGTGCGGGTAGGCCGTAAGGTAGGAGTGTGGCTGGGGTTGCAGCAGATCGGCAGGGTGGGAGCAGCGCCGCCCCAAAGCGAGGGCGCTACTAGGCGATCTTACCAAGATTATCGGCGAAAGCGAGATACTTTGCGTTGTGAACTCCCTGGATTTCGGGAGTTTCAGCGAATCGTCCACCGCGGGACGAAAAACGTCTAGGCGTAGGCTGGAATACCCGCCCCTAACCGATCCAGCCCTTTTGGCTCGCAATCGGCGCCATCAGCTTGGCGAAGTTGTCGTACAGGATCTGTCGCTTCTGCTCCTGGGGCAATTCGGCGCCCAGAACCTTGCCGAGTTGGGACGAGAAACTTCGCCCTGGCGCGTCGCTGCCAAAGATCACCCGCTCGGCGCCCAGCAGACGCACTCCCATCTCGACGATGCCAGAAGTTGGATAAAACCCGCCGATGCCGATCGAGACATTGGGCGCCTTGGCGACGGCAGATGGCAATGCATGTCCCAGATCTTCATGATGTTCTCGCCGGGGAGTAGTCAGGCCGCAATGCAGAAGCCGCGGCGAAGCGCCCTCTCTTGCTCGGCGGTCAAAACCGATTCGCCCAGTTTCAGCCGCGCCGCGTCGAAGTAGAACATCGGCGAGTAAGAGCCGAACAAGAGCCGCTCGGCCGGGATCACCTTCAGCAGTTTGGCGATTCCTTCGCTCGTCTCCAGCTGGGCGATGTCGCAATAGACGTTCGGCAGCGAGAAGCGCTCTTCCTGTAGCTTTCCGCCGGGCGAATTGACGCCGTTGATCAAGACCAGCTTTACGTTCGGCGTTGCGGCGGCGAGCTTCGGTAGTGGGGTAAGATTGACCGTCGGCACGCGCATTTACGGCGGTTGTGTACGCGGATCTTCGAGTCAACCGCAAAGCTCGACGATCAAGTCGTGCTCGGCTGCCTGCTTCAGGAGTTCAGCAAACAGCGGGCTCTTGAGGTCGTAGCCGTGATAGCCGGGATGCAGACGAATGCCCGGCATCTGGTGCTGCTGGGCTAGGTATCGCAGTGTTTCCCCGGCTGAGGGCATTTTTCTACTAGCCCGCTTCGACCGCCGCGGCCAGAGCGTTAAACTGAAGGCCAGACGGCGCTGTCCCGGCCCGGGACGGTTCCGCCTTCTCGCAATACCCAAGAGTTCGCACGCATTACCTGGAGATACGTACCATGACGGCCGAACCTTCGCTGACCCAAACCGCCGCTTGGAAGGCTCTCCAGTCGCATTACGACAAGATCGCCGATGTCCATCTCCGCGAGCTATTCGCCACCGAGGCGGATCGGGGGACGAAGTTGTCGCTCGACGTCGTGGGGCTCTATCTCGACTACTCGAAGAATCGCCTGACCGCCGAGACCATCTCGCTGCTGGTCGAGCTGGCCGAGGCGTCGGGGCTGCGAGAGCGGATCGGGGCGATGTTCAGCGGCGAGAAGATCAACGTCACCGAAGATCGCGCCGTCTTGCACACGGCGCTGCGGGCGCCGGAAGGCTCGGTGATCAACGTCGACGGCGAAAACGTCGTCCCGGCGGTCCACGCGGTGCTCGACAAGATGTCGGCCTTTGCCGCCAAGATCCGCGGCGGCGATTGGTTGGGCTACACCGGCAAGCCGATCAAGAACGTCGTCAACGTCGGGATCGGCGGTTCGGATCTCGGTCCGGCGATGGCGTACGACGCGCTGAAGCATTACAGCGATCGGAACCTGCACTTCTCGTTCGTCTCGAACATCGACGGCACCGACATGGCCGAGGCGATCCACGACCTCGACCCCGAAGAAACGCTCTTCATCATCGCGTCGAAAACCTTCACCACGCAAGAGACGCTGACCAACGCCCACACCGCCCGACTCTGGTGCCTAGAGGCGCTGAAGGACGACGCGGCGATCGCCAAGCATTTCGTCGCGCTGTCGACCAATGCCGAGGAAGTCTCGAAGTTTGGCATCGATACCGAGAACATGTTCGAGTTTTGGGATTGGGTCGGCGGGCGGTATTCGTTTGACTCGGCGATTGGTCTGTCGCTGATGATCGCGATCGGCGGCGACAACTTCAAAGAGATGCTGGCTGGTTTCCATGAGATGGATACCCACTTCCGCACCGCGCCATTTGAGCAAAACCTGCCGGTGCTGATGGCCCTGATTAACCTTTGGTACAACAACTTCTTTGGCGCCGAAACCCAGGCCGTTTTGCCGTACGATCATTACCTGGGTAAGTTCAGCATGTACCTGCAGCAGCTCGACATGGAGAGCAACGGCAAGCGGGTGACGCTTGACGGCACGCCGGTCGACTACCAGACCGGGCCGATCGTTTGGGGCACGCCGGGGACCAACGGTCAGCACGCTTACTACCAGCTAATCCACCAGGGAAGGAAGTTGATTCCGTGCGACTTCATCGGCTTCTGCCAATCGCTCAATCCGCTGGGCGATCACCATGACAAGCTGATGGCCAACTTCTTCGCCCAGCCCGAGGCGCTCGCCTTTGGCAAAATGGCCGAAGAGGTGAAAGCGGACGGCGTCGCCGAGTTCCAGATCTCGCACCGCACCTTCCCCGGGAACCGGCCGACCAACACGATTTTGATCGATAAGCTGACGCCGGGGGCGCTTGGCAAGCTGATCGCCCTGTACGAACACAAGGTCTTCACGCTCGGCACGATCTGGCGGATCAACTCGTTTGATCAGTGGGGCGTCGAACTCGGCAAAGTGCTGGCCAAACGGATCGTACCGGAATTGTCCGCCACCAGCGAACCGCTGCTGGAACATGACAGCTCAACCAACGCGTTGATCACGCGGTATCGCCAGCTAAAGCGGAAGTAAGTTCGCAAGTTGGGTGCAGCGGAGCGAAACCCAACAATGCGGTTGCAAGCAGTAGGCGGGTTTGACTAAAGCTGGGAACGAAGACATGCTCTTCTCGCAAAGACGCGAGAAGAGTATGGCGCCAGGCGTCGATGCTTTACGCGGTGGACGCCGCATTCACTGCCACGCAGACGTGGCAACGGCGCCCGCGGGATTAGCGAATCCGCTATTGCCCGCCTTCGGGCGGCGGGGTCGTCCATTTTTCGGACTCGTCCAGTTCGCGCAGCTTCCCTTCCGGCGTGAACAACTCCAGGGCGTCGGCCAGATACGGCGTGCGGCTTTTCATGTTGCCGCGGATCAGATAGTACTGCGGGGCGTCGTGGTATTGGCTGTAGCGGATTGCGAAGATGCGGCCTGTTTCGGTCCGGTCTGACTCGAACGCCATCTTCAGTTTGACGAATTGACCAATCTCGAAGACGGGCTTCGGCGCGTCTTCGCACATCACCGGACGGACGCGGATCTTGCGGGGGCCGTAGGTCAGTTCGTAGTAACCATCTTCCTGCAGTTCGCGACGAAAAATGCGATCGCTGGGGATCATCCCGGCCGCCATCCCACGATCATCGGGATGAATCCAATCATCGCCATCCTGCGGCCAGCGCTGTAGCATCACGTAGTCCGCTTCCGGCTTCAGCGGTAACGACTCAGAGTATTGCGTCTCGCGTTGTGGTTTGGGCATCACTTTGCTTCGAGAAGAGGAGACGAGGCCAGCCAATCCTGCAGGCCGGCGGCTGTAGTAAGCTATTCGTCGGCAGCCGCCATCTATTTTAAATGATAGCGGCCAGCTTGGCGAACGGCGCTGGCGTCTCCAAGGGGGCGCTAGCAGTCCGTTGATTTTCTCGACGGACTGCGTGATCGCACGGATGCGATCCCAAAATTACGACGTAAGTCGTTATTTTGCGAGCCGCGAAGAGCTATGCTCTGAGCCTGGCGAGGTTGGAAAATGCCACGATGGAATTTTTCAACAGGCAGCTAGTTTTGCCAGTCGTGATCGAGGCGATTGCCTGGCCGCAGATCAGCGACCGCAATGCCTTTCTCTTGGCAGACCTTCAGGAAGTGGCTCCCCGCGGTGTGCTGCACCTTGGCGTCGTAATCGAACTTCTTGACGCCGCCATCCTTCAATCGGCAGACGATGTAATCGTCATAGTTGATGCGCCCCCGCCGCCCGCGCGACTCTTCCGTCACCAGGCTGATCGACTCGATGTTGTCGAATTTCACGTCCTCTTTCCAGAGCCCCAGAAATCCAGAGGTCGACTGGTAACCCTCAGCGTTGACCTTGCCGCTTTCAAAAAACGAGGCGGGCGCAAAGTAGAGCGTCCCCATCGCTCCGGCAATGATCATCAGAAAACCAAGTCGCGACGAGAACGACATGCACATCCACCCAAGTCCCGCCAGTCCCAGCCCGCCGAAGAAGAACCCGATCGATTCGAGCGGATTGTTGCAGCAACTGTACGTCTCTCCCTGGTCGTAGACCTGCACGTTGCAGCCCACGCAGGCCGCCACCGCGACCAAGCCCAAGAGCCAGGTGATTTGACGTGAAGAACCAAACATGAACCGACCCCCAAGATTCCGAAGAGAGGTAGAAAAAACAACGCGCCGGTGAGGAAAACAGCACGAGCGCATCCGCCTGAGCGGTCGATTTTATCTACCTCTGGAGGGGTGTCCAGCGAATTCTTGGTGAGGACGGCGATTCTTCACACTAGCAGTCCGTTGATTTTCTCGACGGACTGCGTGATCGCAGGAATGCGATCCCAAAATAGCGACGTACGTCGTTATTTTGCGAGCCGCGAAGAGCTACGCTCTGAGCCTGGCGAGGTTGGAAAATGCCACAATGGCATTTTTCAACAGGCAGCTAGTCGTGATAATCCTGTTCCGGTTCGGCCCACGATTCGACGTTTCCATCTTCATCCACCTCGACATGAATCACGCTGGGACGACAACAGACCGGGCAGTCTTCGACATAGGATTGGCTATGTCCTTGCGTCAGGTCGATTGGGATCACGATTTCTTCGCCGCACGCGTCGCAGACGTAGGTCGCTTCTTCTTGCATGGCAGGGGCTCCGCCGAACGAGGAGGGTTAACAGTCCGTTGATTTTCTCGACGGACTGCGTGATCGCACGGATGCGATCCCAAAATAGCGACGTAAGTCGTTATTTTGCGAGCCGCGAAGAGCTACGCTCTGAGCCTGGCGAGGTTGAAAAATGCCACGATGGCATTTTTCAACAGGCAGTTAATGACCAGAGGTCAATTTTAACCCAATGATCGATCCGACTAATAGCAGCAAAAAGAAACCGCGCGCCGGCGACAGGTTTTCGCCCAACAGGAAGACTCCTAGAATCGCCGCGCCACAGGCGCCGATCCCCACCCACACGATGTAGGCTGAGCCGATCGGAATCGTCCGGGCCGCCACCGACAACAGATAGATGCTGACCAGAATCGCCGCGCCGGTCAGCAAGCTGGGCAGCGGACGCGTAAAGCCCTCGGTATAGCGAAGCCCGATCGCCCAACCAGTTTCTAGTAGCCCCGCCGCAATCAAGATCAACCACGCCACAAGACGCTCCTTTGGGTAAAGGCGTCGTCTTAGCGTGACCGGGTACGGCGCGTCTCGTCCGGGGCGAAATGCCAGGGCAAATTGTTAGCAGAACGGACAATCGTAGTCCGTTTCGCATCCAGGGCAAGTGGTGTTTGCCGCAGCTTACCGCTTGTCGCCAGGGATCGGAATCCCCATGTCCCGCAGCATCATCTTCATGTCTTCCCAGACGTCCCGTTTGGCCGCCGGATTCCGCAGCAGATAGGCGGGGTGATAGGTCGCGATCACCTTGGCGCCGTTGTACTCGTGGAACTGCCCGCGCAGGCGGCCGATCGCCGCTTCAGACTGCAGTAGGTTCTGGGCGGCAAACTTGCCCAGGCAGACGATGTACTCGGGCTGAATGATCTCCAGCTGCCGAACGAAGTAGGGCATGCAGTTGGCGTTCTCTTCCGGCGTCGGGTTGCGATTTCCCGGCGGCCGGCACTTGAGCGTGTTGAGGATATAGACCTCTTCGCGCTTGAACGTGCAGGCCTCGATAATCTGCGTCAGCAGTTGACCGGCGCGACCGACGAACGGTTCTCCTTGCTTGTCTTCGTCGGCGCCGGGCGCTTCGCCAAAGAAGCAGATCCGCGCTGTGGGGCTGCCGACGCCAAACACCGTTTGCGTCCGCGTGCAGGCCAGCTCTTCGCACTTCACGCACTGCGCTACTTCGGCCGCCAGTTGATCGAGTTGCTGTTGAGGATTGCCAGAGGCGACCGGCGTTGGCGGTTCGCTGGGCGAAGGTTCTGGCGATGTCGGCGGGACGGTCGTGTCGTGCTTGGGCGGCTCTACCGGTGGCGGCGGTTCGACAGGCGCCGCAGCGACCGCCGCTTGCGCTGCTGGGACTTCCGCGCTCAGTAATTCCTCCGACACTTCCAGTACACGCCCGTGCGGCGCGACGTTGACGCCGGCCGATTGCCAGTCGCGCAGCTGCTGTAGCATCGCGCGGCGGAGATGAGCTTGCGGGTCGTCTGACATATCGGAAAATTGCGAAAGCGAGGGTGAAAAAGAAATGCGGTAACGTTCGATTATCGGCAATTTAGGGCGTGCGTGAAGGAGTCGCGCCGCAGAAACTGGCGCCCCAGCCCGGCGGCGAATTTACTTTCGCCATTTCAGCAGCCAAAATAAGGGACTTTGCCCACTCTGCATCTCCTTCCAGAAAAGCCCCGCCCCGTATGTTTAGCATCTCTCGTCGCACGTTCGTCGCCCAATTTTCCGCCCTTTCGGCCTTGCCGCTCGTTGCCTCGTCGCTGGCCGCCAAAGAGGTTTCTGACGTACGTTGTACCGTGCTGCTGCGTAGCGGTTGGCAGACGGTTAATATCGGCGACATTGCCCACACGCCAGGCGTGATGCAGCTGTTTCGCGACTACCTGCCCAACGTGGAAGTGATTCTGTGGTCGAACGCGCTCGACCGCGGCGTGCGAGAAATGCTGCTCGCCAATTTTCCGAATTTGAAAATCGTCAGCGGCCACGTCAAAAGCGACGGCACGTTTACTTCCGCAGAGCTGAAGCAAGCGTTCGGCGAAGCCGACTTTTTGCTGCACGGATCAGGGCCCAGCGTGGTGGCCGCTTCGCATGTCGCCGCCTGGCGGAAAGCGACCGGCAAGCCGTACGGTATCCTCGGCGTCACGATCACCGCGACCGGCGAAGCGGCCAGTCGCAAGCTGACGCCGCAACTGAAGGATCTGCTCGACGGGGCCGACTTCGTCTTCACCCGCGAGAAAAACTCGCTGCAAAACGTCAAAGATGCTGGCGTCACGGGGCCAGCGCTCGGCTTCGCCCCGGACGGAACGTTCCATTTGAAGCTCAAAGAAAAGCCGAGCATTGAGCAGTTCATGCTGGCGAACGACCTGGAGCCGCGCAAGTTTATCGTCTGCGTCCCACGGCTGCGTTACACGCCGTATCACAAGATCCGCAAGACCAACCAAAACGAACAAGAGATCGCCCGGCGCGAAGCGGTCAACGAAGCGCACGCCGAAGAAGACCACGCCAAGCTGCGAGCGGCGATCATCGCTTGGGTGCGCAAGACCGGCGGCAAGGCGGTCCTCTGCCCCGAGATGACCTACCAGGTCGACATCATGCGGCCGTTGCTGTTTGATCCGCTGCCGGAAGACGTGAAGCGGAACGTCCTGCTGCACGAGAAGTACTGGATCACCGACGCCGCCGCCACGCTGTATGCCGACGCCGCAGCGGTCATCAGCTGCGAGTGCCACTCGCCCATCATCGCCGCCTCGGTCGGTACGCCCTGCATGTATCTGCACCAGCCGGAAGATGGCATCAAAGGGAACATGTGGCGCGACGTCGGTCTGAGCGACTGGTACTTCCCCATCGAGGAAACGACCGGCGATGATGTCGCCACGGCCGTCACGCAAATCGCGGAGGACTTCCCCGCCGCCAAGAAAAGAATTGACGACGCCGTGGCCGGTATCGAGACGAACTACGCTGAGAATTTCCAGATCATCGCCGCCGCTCTAGAAAAGGCGAAGCAGTAGTCGGCGTAATGCTGGTTGGCCCCGATAACATCGGGGCGGCGCAGCGGTAGGTGGAGAATGCGCGGCAATCTAGGCGAATACGGTGCGCACCGCCGTAGCGCGTCGTGCCGCGGGGCGATGCTTCCAACCGACTTCGTCGGCCCCGATAGCAAGAACTATCGCGGCTAACCTTGCGGCGTCCCGCTACGCTACCTTCACCACAATCGCGGTCACGTCATCTCGCCGAGGCGTATCGGTCGCAAACCCGGAGACCGCGTCGACCATGTCGTCGACGATGCGCTCGGCCGGTTGATTGCGGCGGGTATGAATGACCGCCAGCATGCGGTCGTTCCCCCACTGCTCTCCCTCGGGGTTTTCGGTTTCAGGAATGCCGTCGGTCGCCATCAGCAAGATCTGGCCATGGGCGAGCGCGACTTCGCTGGAGCCGTGAAACGTGAAATCGCCGATCACGCCCAGCGGCGGGCCTTCCCCTTCCAGGTTACGCACGCTGCCGTCGCTGTTGATCAGCCAGGCGTTGTGCCCTGCCCCGGCGAACTTCAGCGTGTGCCGCTCGGGATGAATTACCGCGACCCAGGCGGTGATAAAGTCGCCAAACTTGATCTCGCTCGAGATGATCTGGTTCCACCGCGTGAGGATCTCGCCTGGCTCGTCGTAATGCTGGACGATCTCTCGAAAATAAGAGCGCGCCGACGACATCATCAGCGCCGGGCCGACTCCATGACCAGCGACGTCGGCGATTACCGCGATCAACCGTCCATCTTCGGCCTGGTGAAAGTCGTAGTAGTCGCCGCTGGTCCACTCGGCCGGCAGGCTGATCGCCGCCAGATCGTAACCCTCCGCTTCAGGCGGACTCTGCGGCAGAAAGTTTTGCTGTATCTGCTTGGCGATCATCATCTCTTCCATCGTATGCTGAACCGCCGCGTTCAAACGCTGGTTCTCATGCTCGGCCGATCGCCGCGCCGCTTCGTTTTCTTTGAAGATTGGCTCGATTGTCGCAATGCCGGCGAAGAAGAGAATCGCCATCATCAGCGTCGCCAAAGACTCGGCCCAGAGCGCTGGAGAATGCTCGAGATCGGTAGCTGCGTCCCAGATCCGCCACATCGACGCCAACATTCCTACCGCCATCAAGACTGCCGCGCCGCTGATAAACAGCCAGGCAAATCGCCGTCGATAAATCGCATTGAGCCGCAAGGCCAATAAGACCGAAACGATTTGAAACGCCGCCGCCAATCCTAATACGATCTTGAACGCCGTCATGTTTGCCGTCGTCAACAGGGAAGAGTTACAGCAGAATTGTCTCGTAATCGCCGTACGCATTCAATCGGCGGCAGCGCGTCACGCGGCGAAAAAGTGCGAACAAGTAGATTGGGTGAAGAAACGGACGGCTGCTAATCGTACAGCCGGAACAGCCTTTTCAGGGCGTCCAGCAGCCCGTCGCTCGAGCCGCTGCCTGCCTCGTCGCGCAGCGATTCGAGCGGCGGATGCAGCAGCTTGTTGACCAGGCGATCAAACGAACGGGTGATCTCGTCCGCCATTTTCGGGTCAATATCCCCCAGCTTGTTCAGCAGCCGCTTCAGCTCCTCTTCCTTCAACTCGTCCGAACGCTGCTTCAAACGGCGAATCGTCGGAGCGGTGGCGCGATGGTTGAGGTCGGCCATAAACTTGGCGGTCTCATCCTCGATGATCCGCTCCGCCTTGGGCCATTCGCGCTCGCGAGCCGCCCGGTTCTTGTCGCAGGTATGCCGCAGGTCGTCGATCGAAAAGAGATAGACGCCGACTCGTTCGGAAATTCGCGGATCAAAGTCGCGGGGGATCGCCAGGTCCAGGACGAACAGCGTCCGCTGGAACCGCGCCGCTTCCAGCTGTTTGTATTCTTCCAACCGCACGATCGGCTCGGTGGCGCCGGTGGTCGAGACGATCAGGTCAGCGTTAACGATCGCCTTGTTCAATTGATCCCACGGCAGCGCTCGCCCATTAAAGCTGGCCGCCAGCCGCGCCCCGCGGTCGAGACTACGATTGACGACCGTAAACGACTTCGCGCCGACGTCGACCAGGTATCGCGCCGTCTCCTCCGCCATTTCGCCGGCGCCGATGATCAGCACCTGTTTGTCGTCAAACCGGTCAAACACGTTTCTGGCGAAATCGCTGACCGCAACGCTGGGAATGCTGACCCGCTTCTTGTGGATCGTCGTTTCGTTGCTGACGCGCTTGGCGACGCGGATCGCCGCTTGAAAGCAACTGTGCGTCAGCGTGCCGGCGCTGTCGGTTTGCGTCGACAGATCGTACGCCTGTTTCACTTGCGACAAGATCTGCGCTTCGCCGACGACCATGCTGTCGAGACTGGCCGCCACCGTAAACAGATGCCGTACGACATCTTCGCCGGTCCGCTCCAGCACATTGTCGAACACGTCCTGCGGTTCGACATGATGAAAGTCGGCCCAAAACTGCACCATGTCGTGATGCGTCGGGCAGACGTTGCCGTCGATCGCCGCCGTGTAGATCTCGGTCCGATTGCAGGTCGACAGCAGCACTGTCTCGATATCGGGATAGCGATCGCGGAAGGTTTGCAGCGCCGCTTGTGCCTGATCGGGGCTAAACGCCAACCGCTCGCGCACTTCGACCGACGCATTGTGATGGCTCAGACCGATCATCTGCAGCTTCATCATGCTGGCGCCTCCTCGGTCGGAGGAGCGACCGGCGCTGGCTGCTCGATCGGTTGCTTGGTCGCCTGACCATTGGCGGCGCGGGCATGCTGCGTCGGGCCGAACAAGATCAGCCCCAGCACCAGTCCCAAGAACAAAAAGTTCGCCAGCGTCAGGTAGGCGATCTTTTGCCCCTGCCGCGCCGGCTTGTAGATCAGTTCAAATGTCGTCGCCGCGACCAACCACAAGAACAACAGTCCGCTGCTCCAGACGACCGGATCGCTCCAAGGGAAGCTGCTCGTTTCGCGATCGATCTTCAACAATACGCCCGCCAGCAGACCGCCGGCGAGCAAGCAGGTCGAAACGATCATCGTGCGGCGATTGAAATTCTGCAGCCATTCCAGACTTGGCAGCTTAAAGCCTTCCCGCTGCAGCATCTTATGCTTTAGTCGGTACGACTGGATCAAATACATGATGCCGGTCGCAAACCCCAAGAAGACTGTCGCCGTGCCCGCCAGCAGCAGCACCCCATGGATGATCTGCAGTGGGCGAACGCGGTTCTGCGGATCGAACGGCGCCACCTGGTCCATCCAGTACGCCATCCCCAGCAGCAGCAAAATCGGCGGGATCATAAATAGCCCCAGCGCCGTTTGCGGATTGGTCAGCGACATCGCCAGATAGGTCGCCGCCAGCACCCAGGCCACAATCAGGCACCAGTGATGCCACGACGAAATTGGCCCCGCCTCGACCAAGCCGTTTTGCTCGCCGACCAGGTAAATGGTGTGGGCGATCAGGCCGGCCGCCATAAAGCCGACCGACAGAATTGCCCGCATTTGCGCACGGAAGAAGAGCCGCACGATTTCGAGCAGGAGGGCGACCCCATAACTGGCCGCAAAGCAAAAGATCGTAATGCCGGAGAGCATGGGGGGGTAAGGTGTCTCGCGATTCGGTCGCCTTCATCATTCGCCGCAAGGGCTTCATCGGCAACCCAGCAGGGGAGTCTGGCGTGAGCGTATGATTCTAAGGATAATCCGGGCCACGGCTTACGTCAGGCGGCCTCGGCCGCAAAATCCAGCGAACCCCAGGAGTTTTTGATGGAATCCCGCATGAGCATCGTTTGTCTGGGTGTTCGCGACTTCGCCCGATCGTACCAGTTTTATAGTGACCTCGGCTTTAAAACGACGGCCAAACCAACCGATCCGATCGCATTTTTCTCGGCCGGGGGCGTGGTCCTTTCGATTTTTCCGCTCGAGCAGCTCGCCGCCGATATCGGCCCCAATGTCCCCGTGCCGCAGCCCGGCTTCGGCGGCATCACCCTGGCCCACAATACCCGCACCAAAGAAGAAGTCGACCAGGTCATGGCCCAAGCCCAGCAGCTAGGCGCCAAAATCGTCAAACCCCCGCACGAAACCAACTGGGGCGGCTACAGCGGCTATTTCACGGACCCCGATGGTTATCACTGGGAAGTGGCGCATGGGGCGATGTGGAAGTTTGATGAACGGGGGTGTTTGATTCTGGAGTAGGCGTGGGCGCGAACTTGGCGGCTTGATTGGGATCTAGCAAGCAGGCAGCAGTGCGAAAGAAAAATGCCTGTGGAAATCTAGATTCGTCGTCCAACCCAATCGTCGGCAGTGAGTTCAGACAAGGCACAAATCTTGGAACGTCGCCGCGTCGAACTGATCCATGCGGTCAGCAGCGACGCCAGCGACGCAGCGCTGGAAAAGCGGGTAGCCGCCCTGAAGAGCGCCATCTACGGATTTCTCAAGAAACGCTACGTCTTTTTGCACCCGTTTCAAAACGAGGCGAAAGCCCCACAGCAACAAGCCCTAAAATCCCGGTGGGAGAGCATCTCCACGGAGGAAGTGATCGCCCTTGTCGCTACCTGGCCAAAAAACCCGACTCACAAGCAGTTGCAATTGCCGTGATGTGGCGAGCATTCGCGATTGAACTTTTCGTTCTCTTAGTCAGGCAGAGCCGTCGTCGCTGACGAGCTGCCTGTTGAAAAATGCCATCGTGGCATTTTCCAACCTCGCCAGGCTCAGAGCATAGCTCTTCGCGGCTCGCAAAATAACGACTTACGTCGCTATTTTGGGATCGCATCCCTGCGACCACGCAGTCCATCGAGAAAATCTACGGACTGGTAGCAAGCAGTGCACTGAATAGTCTTCCTGCCATCGCATCCGAAATTACGCATTCTGCAAAATAGGCATCAACCACTGCTAGCTTTCGCGACTACGCCAGTTTCGCCGCTTTTCAGTGAATCGAATGATGCCGATAGTCGAAGCATTTGGCAGAGTAAGCAAGCAACGTTGATTTATCAAGCGAGTTGTAGGGGCGTGATGGAGAGGAATCTCAATCCAGAACTAGGCAATCAAAGTCAACTCGACTATGGGGGTTGCTGCTGGCACAGCTCGCTAGCAATCACCGTTTCTCGTTCTGTCGCGATCGTTTATTTGTTGATGTCGGCGTGGATGGTTGAAGCAGCTCCGCCGGCGGAGGTAAGTATGCCGCGAAGACGTCCCTTGCCAACATCGGCGCCGAAAGTAAGCAAGGATACATTGCTGCCGCTCACACCTTCTGGTAATGCGGTAAATGATGAGAGTTTCCTAAAGTCGCAGGCGCCTTCGTCGCCTCCAAGCGAATCCAATTTGCATCTGGGGCCACGCCACACCGCGCCCATTGCTGAGGAGATTTTGCCGAGCAACCCAATTCGGCATTCCCTGGGAACCGATCCGAACATTAGCAATGATCTTCAACACCAAGTGCTGCTCGAAGCTGCTCGCAATGCGGTGGCCCTGGGCGATCTGAATGTCGCGGCTGAGCGTTTCGAGACGCTGCTCAATAGCTATCCCCATGATCTAGAAGGACGTCTGGAATTTGCGGGAATACTTCTCCGCTTGGGTCGCCAACAGGAAGCGATTGCCAATTATCGCCAGGTTCTCAAGTTAGATCCGCGGAACACGCAAGCCTCGCTCACGCTGGCCGACTTGTTGATCGGTCAGCATCAGCTCGAAGAAGCAAACGCACTTCTCGCTAGTCAACTTCAGCTTGATCCGAACAATGTCTCGGTGGCGCTCCGTTTGGCGAGTGTCTTCCTTCAAATGGGGCATCGCGCCGCAGCGATGGAAACGCTCCATCAGTCGGTCTTGAAGAACCAGCTCTCCAATGCTGATCGCATCTTGGCTGCTAAGGTGCTACGCGCCTTGAACGATCCGACCGCGGCGCTGCAGATGCTAGCCCCGTTGATCCAGCATCAAACCCTCGGCCACGATGGACTTAAGCTGGCGCTGAGGTGTCAGGTATCGTTGGGCAACTACGATGCCATGCAGCAACTCGCTGCGCAGTACACTGAGGCCAAGCCGGACAACATCAGCACGCTGCTTGAGCTGAGTTCTGATCTACTGGACGAAGAAGATTCTTTAGCCGCGTTGTTCATCCTGGAAATCATCGCGACGCAGGTTCCTCCCGACAGCGAGGTCCTAACGCTCCTGGCTCGAGCACGCGTTGCTCAATATCAGCTTCCGCTCGCCCAACTGATGATCGAAGAGTTCAAGCATCTGATTCCAGAAAGGGATCGCATCTTACTTTGGGGCGAAATTCTGCAGCGGTCCGGCAACTATCTCGAAGCGATCTCCGACTTCGAACAGATCCTGCTGGAGGAACCGAATAACCGGCGAGCCATTTACGGGAAAGCCCAGTTGCTGCAAGCGTTGGGACAGTATGACGCCGCGGAAGCGACGTTGCGGTGCTACTCTCAGACTTTTCCGCAAGAACTGGGGCCACGTTTCCGCTTGGCTCAATTGTTGATCGACCAGCAGCATCTTGATCAAGCCGAGTTCATCTATCAAGAGATTATCGCCGAAGAGCCGGGCGTCGTATTCGCCTACCGTGGGCTGCTAAGGCTACTGATTCGTCAACAACGCTACGATGAAGCCGCGGCACTGATTCATCAACTGCAGCGAACGCGTCCCTTCGAACCGCTGCTGACGTCAACGCTTCGCATTGAACAAGGGCTTCTATTGGCAAAGCTGGGCCAGGCGATCGAAGCGATTGAACTGCTGAGAAATCATGAGCCTGCCTCACGGACGCAACTGCCAGACGGATTCCTGGTGATGTATCAGGCCGCATGTTTCGTTGGCGAACCGAGCCAAATTGAAGCCGCCAAGGCAAGCTTATTGGGGTGCTGCGGGCAGTCTCTAGAACTCTCGATACGGATGTCGGACGAGGCGCTCGCACAGTGTCTCGACTCACTGGCGGCGTGTATCCTCGAGCAAGCCAGTCAAATAAGTTCGGGTCAGATCTCGATTGCCGTTCGACTTGCTGACGCTTACGCGGCCGGCAGTTGCATGCCGGACTTGTGCCGCGCGGCGGAGATTTATCGGAGCGTCATCACTCTTTCGCCCACCAATGCCCGAGCCCGGATAGGGCTTGCACGAGTTCTCTTGAAGATGGATCAACCGGTCGAATCGGCGGCCATTTATGCTCGGTTGAATCAAGACATGCCGACCTTTGTAACCGCCCGCCGAGAGTATGCTCGGGTGACGTATGCGGTGGATGGCCGCAGGGCCGGTGACGCGGTCTATTCGGCGCTGCTGCGTGATGCTCCGTCGGCTGCTTCGATGTCGGTTCAACCGATACATGTCGGGCCGGCGTTAACGCTTTCTGCTCGACAGCCGAATCCGATGAACGTGACCAGCGCGATCTCTCTGGAACGCCAGGCGAAGTCTTGTAAGGATTGGCGGCCGAGCCAGGCAATCTGTGACTACCAATCGTTGATCGCCGTGGAACCAGCGAATGAAGACGCCTACTTCGATCTGGGACAGCAATACTTGGCAAAGCGGCGCACATGCGCGGCGATGAATACCTACAAGGAACTGCTCTACGTTAACCCTTGCAACCAGCCAGCTGGAATCGCTTTGTCAGGCATCAGCCGCGATGTGCAGCCAAGAGGTACGTTTGACTTCCTCTACTTCGGACAAAGTGGGCGAAACGGCCTGGCCAATATCAATCGCGTCTCTCTGGAATGGGGAGCGGAGATTCCGCTAGGCGATGTCGATCAGTTCCTTCGCTTCGACTACGCTCATCTGATTTACGATCCGAAAACGACCGACACCGTTTTGGGGAATTCCTTCGGAGCCGGCATTCACCAGCGATTCTGGGATGACTTTCGCTACTTCGCCGAGATGGATGTCCAAGTCTTCGATGATGGATTCTCCCCACGACCGGTCTTCAATACCGGCGTGTCGGTAGACACCTGGTGCGATGGCCGGTTTGAGATTGGCGGCTTTCTGGAAAATGTCGCCGAGAATAGCGAGTCGATCGCCCAAGACATCTACATGGGAGGCGGTCGCTTGGCGGGATGCATAATGCCGACCTCGTGGTGGACCGCCCAAAGCCGATATAGATTCAGCGGCTACTCCGATCACAACGTCCGGCACGATCTATTCGTACACAATCGTGTCCAACTGATGAAAGCTCCGCACGAGCTGAACCTGCTGGCGGACTACGACTTCCTATCATTTGACGAAGGTTCGATCTTCGGTCCAGGACCTGGCATCGCAGGGACCGTTCACCCCTACTTTGCTCCCTCCGGTTTCTCGCAAGTCAGCCTCGGGCTCGAGTACAAGCTGCACCTTAGCCGATACGACTTCGAAGGCGCGCCGCAGCGTTGGGTTTCGCTCGAGTATCGTGGGCAATGGGACTCGCAAGGACAATTCTATAACATCGGGCGCGTGCGTGGCTATTGTGACATCTACGGTCGTCTAGCCGCCGGGGTTGAAACGAGCCTTACCCGTTCGGCGGTTTATAATAACGATGTCGCTTATGCCTACTTGATCCTCTGGTTCCCGTAGAATCAGCTTGGGTCTCGCTGGATCGAAACGGGCTGTATATTGGGAGAGTCAACTAGTTTCAAAAGCAACTGGTACTGCTCGTCGGCGGCTACATACTGACCGGCGTCGTGCAGCATTTCCGCATATCGCTTTCGCAGATGCAAGTTGTCAGGCTGATCTCGCATGCATTGCGACATCAACTTGGTTGCCCGATCCAATTGATCATCCGAGGCAAAGTACTCCGCAAGATCTTCCTTAAGTGGTTCACGGCCTTTCTGGGTCGTCAGCTTATCGTAGATGGCGTCCAGGTTGCTTCGCATCTGGGGCGAAGGCCGCTTCAAGTGACGCACGGCATTCACATACGATGGCCAAAGCGACGAGTCTTGAACGATCTGTTGCGATAGATCATCCAGCAGCGGAACTGCTTGCTGGAACTTTTTGTCGGTCATCAACAAATTCACCAGCCGAAGTTTTGTATCCGTGAGTTGATAACCCTGGTCAATCAACTTCTGGAGCTGTGCGATTGCTTGTTCGTATTCGCCGTTATCCTCAAGGGCATTGGCGAACAGGCTTCGTAATTCATCGGCATCAGGATGCTGCTCGGTCAATTTGCTTAGTAGCTTGACGGCTCCTTCCGGATTGCCTTCGGCCAGCTCAAGTCGAGCTTGAATCTGCTGGGCATTGAAGCTGGGAGGTATCTCGGCAAGCAGTTCGCGCACGGCGGCGAATTGCTTCTGATCGAACAGCACGTTGGCCAGTTCAAGCGAGACCTCGGCGTCGGGCTTGATTCTCAAGGCTTTGCCATAGGCAGCCACGGCGACCTCTGGTTTTTTAATCGAAATCGCGCTGCGAGCCAGACCAACATCAATCTGGAATTGTTGCGTTTTGCTCGGTTTGATCTCTCCGGCCGACGTGGCGGCTCCGATCTCTTTGAACGCGTCGTAGGCGGCGGCGAATTCCTTTTGATTACTCAGTTCACTGGCACGAGCCAGCTTCAAGCCCACGTCGTTCGGGAAATCCTTCACGAGAACCTGATCAAGCTTGTCCAGCCGCTCCTTCTCACCCAGTAATTCGAGCGCCCGACGAGCCTCGAAGAGGAGTGCCGGGCTTTGCTTTTCCAAGGGAGCATCCATGATGTTCGCCAAAATGGCGTTCGCCTTGTCACGCTGCTGGATACTGATCGGTTGATGGTCCTGGCCCAAAGTCGATAGGAAATAGTTGTCTTTCCAAACATGCCAGGCGCACAGCACGCACATGACAGATGCCGCCAAGGCCATCCAGCCTCCATGAATCAAGGGGCGAACCAAAGGTCTCGGAGCCGTCTTCGAAATTGGATTCAACGCCGATGCCGTCTTCGATTGTCGCTCCGACGCTTGCAGGCTCTTCAGCAAGCTCCGCGACTGATTATCGAACTTCATGAAACGTAGGCGATACTCCTCGGAACGCTCCGTCTTCTCCAGCTTGCCCATGCCTTCAATCGCACCGACCGGAGAGTTGATTCGGAAAAAGACCTGCGGGGTCAGTTCCAAACGTGATGTGGAATCAAACAGGATCGACTCATTTTCGAGAACCGAAGAAACCACATTGATTGAAGTTGGGGCTCCCTCACTGGTTGCCAACTCGATGGGCAGTCGCATGACATTTTTACGCCGGTGACGAGCGGCATTGGGCCCCAGACGCTTGTATTGATCGTCGACGGCCGCTTCCGCCGATATCGACCACAGATCGCAAACCTGCGAATGAGACAAGTTCAAGAAGTGAAAGCCTGCGCGGAATGCCTGAAAGCCTGGTTGTCCTTCCGTTAGCTGCCAGCAACTGCGCGCCTCGGCCTGGCAAGTCAACTGCCGAGTGCCAGAAGAGATGTTCAAAGTGACGATCGCCCCCACGGGGATCGGTTGATAGACGATCGCTCCCAGGCCCGATTCGTTCACATCGACGCTGATGGCCTGACCTTTCAAACCATCCCCTTCGTACTGAATGTGAACTTCATTGGTTGGATGACGCCAGGAGAATCTTCCATCGGCAGGACGAAATGCCTTGCGGACAACTTCGAAGGCCATAAGCGATTGAACCGTGATAATCAAGCCACCCACGGCCAACGCCACATAGTCGTTACTGGCGCCAAAGTAGATCTTCGCCGCGGCCCAGGCGATCGCTGCTATGCCCAGGGTGATCACGGACACGTGCGGAGCGATCAACATCGTGAATTTGGTGCTTTGCCGCCCACGTTTGTTCGTCACCACGAACTTCCCGCGTCCCCGATGAATTATTGCGCGGTATAGACAGCAGCATTGAATCCAGAAGTTGGTCATTGCCTGAACTTCCATATCCCATAAGCGACCGTATCCGTTACTTACCACTTTCACTGCCGTCCAGGTCATCAGTAGATAGGTCAGCGTCACAGCCAGCAGCGTTAGTGTGAACTGCCCCACAGGAGAGACGCCCGTCAGTAACATCAGGATCGGTGCGGCATATAGCAAGGCCTTGGCCGGACCGGTCGTCCAGCCCAGCATCGAGCCGAGATAGTTCAACCTCTGTCCAAGCGTCAGCCCCTTTAATGTCAACGGGTTGTCGTAGGCGAAGATGCTGAGATTACCTTCACCCCAACGCAAACGCTGCGCAGCGAAGGTCGTGATATCGGGGGCGGCTTGGGCGGCGATCATCCGCTCGTTCACAAACAACGACTTCCAACCCTTGGCATGCAGCCGCAGCCCGGTATGCATGTCTTCGGTAATCGTTTCAGTCGCGATCAGACCGACATCTTCCAAAGCCTTGCGGCGGAAGATCGCCGCGCTTCCGCAGAACACATTCGCATTCCAAGCGTTCTTTCCTGGCTGGATCACGTTGTAAAAAAGCTGCCCTTCTTCCCAATAGATTCCGCGTTTGAAGTCGACATGCGATTGGAAACTGTCGAAGTTATAGAACGCATGCGGCGTCTGCACGAAGGCCAGTTTGTCGTCCGCGAAATAACCCAGCGTACGAGAGATGAAGTTCGGTCGAGCGATATGATCGGCGTCGAAAATGACCACGAACTCCCCGTTAGTTTGATCCAACGCGTGGTTCAGGTTACCAGCTTTCGCATGAATATTTGTATCGCGCGAGATGTAATTGACCCCCATTTCACGACACAATTTATCGACCGCAGGGCGATGTCCGTCGTCCAGCACGTACGTCGTATGCGGATAGTCGAGCTGATTGAGCGCATTGATCGAGCCTTGTAAGAGCTGTACATCTTCGTTGTACGTGGGAAGAAAGACGTCGACCGATCGGTTCTCGAGCGGCGGTATCGGCTCGGGGTCGATTTGCCGCCAAACCTGCATGAAGTACAGGTACATTAAGAACACACCCCAGAATTCGGCTCCCAGCAGCATGACCGAGGCGATGATCGCGTAGGTGCTCTCGAAATTGATCGTATATAATACGCGGTAAGCGAGGTAGGTGGTCGCCGAAATGACCGCCAGCACGATCATCAGTTGGCGGAGTCCTGGTGAAAAATGCGATGCTGTTTGTCGGTCGGTCATAGTGGAGCTTTCTCGCAATGGCATCCGCGAGCTAGAGTGCGATCGATGACGGTTTCGTATCTAAAATACGTCACGATTACTTCTTGCGCAGTTCCAGAATCAAAAACCTATCAGTCCGTTGATTTTCTCGACGGACTGCGTGATCGCATGGATGCGAGCCGCGAAGAGCTACGCTCTGAGCCTGGCGAGTTTGAAAAATGCCACGATGGCATTTTTCAACAGGCAGCTAATCGCGTGCAATCAATGTGCCGCCTATCGGGGTTATGCAAGTGATACGGATCGTAGCAATATGTTAACCATTTAGGCAGTGTCGGACGACTTTCGTGGCATCTGGCTGACTGAAAGCTAGTTTTCTCTTAACGACGAAACTAAGACGGACGTCTTGCTTGAGAAGCGTAAGAAAAATGAAGCTTGATCGAAGAATGTTCACCGTTGGGACGGCGACGACACTGGGCCTATGGAGCCTTGGGGATCTCGCGCGCGGGAGCAGCGAGGATATTGGTCCGCAGTTGGGTGTGGGCGTCAGTCTGGCGGGACCAGAGTTCGGCACACACGATCCGCAGTTCTCGCAAGCGAATCCCGGTACGCTTGGACGCGATTACACGTTCAATTCCCGCCAAACGGTTCAATACTTTTTCGACCACGGCGTGAAGAGTTTTCGCATCCCAATCAGCTGGGAAAGGCTCCAACCGAAACTAGGAGGAGAACTCGACGTCGTTTACTTTGGCGGCCTCCAGAAGCTGCTCTCGTGGATTACCGACGTCGGTGGGAACGCGATCCTCGACTTGCATAACTATGGGCGATACCGACGGTCGATCGATGGTCGTCCCATCGAAGCAGTCTTGGGGGAATCGAAGAAGGGGAAAGTGCTGCTCTCAGTAGAGGATCTCGCCAGCGTGTGGCGACGAATTGCTCAGCAGTTAAAAGGACACTACTCGATTGCCGCCTATGGAATCATGAACGAACCGCACAACCTCCAAGGGCTGGATTGGGCTACCGCTTCGAATCAGGTTGTCGCCGCAATCCGTGAGGTAGACCAGCAGCGTTGGATCTCGGTCTCTGGCATCGACTGGGCAACTTCTGAGCGGTTTGCGGAGGTCAACGGCGAAATTGCCTGGATCAACGATCCCGCTCAGCGAACTATGTACGAAGCCCATGCCTACTTCGATTCCGATGCCAGTGGCAAGTATGCTGAATCTTTCGCGGAAGAAGCGAAACGTGATCCGCACATCGCCCAGCGTCCGTCAAAGACGCTCGAGCCTTTCTTGAATTGGTGCCAGCGCAACCACGTTTACGGCTTCGTTGGTGAAATTGGCGTGCCGAACGAGCCCCAATGGCTGGAACTGTTGGCCGAGGCCTGTCGTTTGATCCATGAAGCGAATGCCTCTGTCAGCTATTGGGCCGCAGGTGAATGGTGGGGCGACTATCCCTTGTCGGTACAGCCAAAAAACTTCGACGCCCCCCTCCCGGCTCAGATGAAAACGGTCGTCTCCAACATGGGATAACGGTGTTTTAAAATTGAGAGAAACGACTCGCATCGTTAAGTGATTGGCATAGCAGTCTGTTGATTTTCTCGACGGACTGCGTGATCGCAGGGATGCGATCCCAAAATAGCGACGTAAGTCGTTATTTTGGGAGCCGTGAAGAGCTACGCTCTGAGCTTGGCGAGGTTGAAAATGCCACGATGGTATTTTTCAACAGACTGATAGACGAAGATGAATGGCAACTCTTCACGAGAAGCCATCCCCATTACCCTATGGCCTGGATTCCAAGCAACTCTTCTGGTCCAATGCTTTGGTCTGAAATTCTGGTCCCAAAAAGCCCAGAAGCTTACTCCCTAAGTCCAGTTAGAGTATTGGCCCTCGTAGCTCAGGGGATAGAGCGACGGTTTCCTAAACCGCAGGTCGGAGGTTCGATTCCTCCCGGGGGCACTTTTCTTTTCTGCAATTTCTGAAATGGCGGAGATTGGTAGCCTTAGCAGTCCGTTGATTTTCTCGACGGACTGCGTGATCGCATGGATGCGATCCCAAAATAGCGACGTAAGTCGTTATTTTGCGAGCCGCGAAGAGCTATGATCTGAGCCTGGCGAGGTTGGAAAATGCCACGATGGTATTTTTCAACAGGCAGCTAGGCAAGCAGCCGAGCGGGTTGGGGTTCAGGTCGTACCTATCCGGCTGATCGCGTTTGATGAAAAAGACGCGATCGCCAACCTGCGGGGCGCCTGGCTTCAGGTCGGCGCGGTAGAAGGTTGGTTTGTAGCCAACCACTGAAACGGAAGCTGATGGTAGTCTTCGGCGGCGGATAGATGGGCCGCCAGCAGCGACAATATTAGTAGGGTAAGGAGACGTGGCGCGAGCAGGGCTCCTGACTCAATGCGGACGAGGCGACCGTACATTTTAGGAGCAACCCGCATTGCGAGCGAGCATTTGGGCCGAGCGGTCTTTGCCCCGATGCGCGATCGGCCCAAACGCAAGCTGCGCCTGCTGACTACTTCGCCGACAGCGAATGGGAATCAAACATCCAGGTCTGTCCTTCCTCATTCACCACCAGCGCTCGATAGAAATAGGTTTTGCCGGGCTCTAGTCCGGTCAGGCGAACCAGGTTGTCGCCATCGCCGGCCGATTGCGCCTCGGTGGCGTGCGACCAGGTGCGATCATCGCTTTGCCCAGCCTGACTCACTTCCGAGCGGCGTTCGGTGGCGTGTAGTCGGCGGGGAGCGAAGGTCAGGCAGTCGGTTTCGCCGTAATAGACAATCAGTTTGGCGTTGGTTCCGGCGTCCTCCAGGCGAAGGTTGACGGTCGCGTCGGCGGCGCCGGCTTCGACCGTTTCCGGCTCGGCGAACGTGGCCGGCAGTTGATACAGCTGCTTGGTCGCGGCGGGGGACAGGTAGGGAGGAATTTCGGTCGGGTTGGTCAGCTGAATGGTCTTGACTGGCTCGTAGTAACGCATGCCTCCGGTCGTCATGGCGAACTCGCCAGCAGCGGTCAGCGACCAGCTTTTGTTCATCGGGGCGCCTTTCCCTTTGGAGCAATGAAACTGATCCAGCGGGCGCCACTTGCCCTCTTCTTCGAGAGCCCAGCCGCGGCGGACCACTTCGCGCGGCAGGTCGCCGGTTCGCTGGATGTGCGGCGGCCCGGGGACTTCGCAAAACGAGCCGGGCTTCAGGTTGGAGAGCGTTTTTCCGTTGCTCCACTTGCGACCGACGGCGTACAGCTTCCAACGCTTGGTCGGATGATCCCAGAAGTAGCCGTAGTAGGTGTGATAGTCGCCGTCGTTCTCGACGCGGAGCGACTGGATGACGGTCTTCGGTTGGTCAGGCATCGCGGTCCAGCCGCGCAGTTTGACGCCGGAGCCCTCGTGGCCGAACCCGCTGAACTGGGCATCGGGAGAGCCAGCCGCCAACAGGTGCGGCATTTCCTGCAGCGGAGGAACGCTCCCTTTGCGGCTGGCGGCCCACATCGAAAAATTGAAGCCTCCTTCGCTGCGCCCGTCGGCGCGAAACGACGTGCCGTAGTAGCCGAACGGCGTCGTGATGGGCGAGTAGCTGCCGGTGTCGGTGGTGCTGCGGGTGGTCATCACCCAGACGCGGCTTTCGGGGCAGACGCTTGACGAGTAATGTCCATGCACGGCGGCCGGTCGCCAACGGGCCCGCAGCAGTTGGGCCGACTCGATTGCCGAACCGGCGAGAACGATCCCCTGCAACTTCCCAACGCCTAGTTGGGCCGAAGCGATCGATGTGGCGGTCAGCTCCAACGTCTGCTCGCCCGGTTGCTGAAGGTCGAACTTCAAGTTCCAGGGCTGCGGGGAAGTCGCGTCGGCGCCCGAGGTACGCACCGTTTGTACGTCGCCGCCCAGGGAGACGCGAATCTCGGAGCCTGCCTGCTTTTCGGAGACCTGTAGCCAGACCTGCAATTGGACGGCGCCTGGCTTGTCGGTCCAAAAGTGCCAGCGGAGGCCGCCGTCGGTCTTCTTCCAGTTGTCCAGGCATTCAAAGTTGGGGGCGATCAGGTTTTGATCGTCGGCTCGCGGCAAGGTCGATTGTCCCTCGGCACGACAGACGCCGGCGTCGAAGAAGCCGTTGCTGGCGGTGAGGACCAATTTGCCGTCGACGGCTGGCTGGCCATATAAAAAATAGTCGCGGCCATCGGCTTCGGTTCCGCCGCGGAAGAGTTGCGGATCTTGCTCCAATTGTCCGACAACTTCAGCGGCGCAATGCGGGGTGCCGATCAGGCCGATCATCAGCAGTGACAGGTAAGTGGTCAGGTAGGTGCGCGAAACGGAGTGGAGATGCATGTTTGTTTTGGCAATCGCAGAGGAAAGTTGCAGAGAGCGGTAAGGCGGGTGATTAAAAGTCGGAGAGGTCAAAGTCGAATTGGTTCTCACCTTCGACAACCTGCACGGCGGTGCTGTAGCCGGCCTTGGTGGTTGGCTTGCTTTCTTTGCCGGTTGGCTCGGGGATCGAGATCATGACGGTGTGGGGGCCGACCATGGCGCCCACCCTGCCGTTGGAATAGGTCAGTCGATACTCGCCGTTGGCGTTGGTGTTGCCGCCAGAGGGAGCGCCGCCCCCTTGGTCGGGCACATACATTACCACGATGCCAGGCATCGGCTCTCCGCGGTCGGTGACGCGGCCTTGTACGTCGGCCAGCCCGTCATTGCCGCCGCAGCCGGTCAGCAAGACCAGCAGAGCGGCGGAACAGGGGAACGCCGCCGCGGCGGCGTTGGATTGCTGTTGAATCACGATCCGTATTTCCAGTCTGAGAGGAGCGATTGTTCAGAAACGCGTCGGTCGAAGCGGCGGGAGCGCTTACCAGGCGGAGCCGACAACCGCGCCATCGTCGCGGGATGCGATCGCCATCAGGGTACGCAAGTCGGCCGTTTCGGTGACGAAGTGGACCGAACCGTCGACCAGCACAAACTGGGCGCCGCCGGGATGGTTCGACCGGATCGACGTGTTCTTCGCCAAACCGTGCCAGGCGGTGCAGTTGTAGTTGTTGTAGAGATGCCAGTTGACCGGTTCGCGAATCGTCGTCGTGTTGTAGGCCTGGCAGTTGGCGCCAGCGTGGCCGTTGCCGACCGACCACATGCCGCCGGGGACGTTGCCGGCGCGGCAGTCTTTGATGACTGGATCGCCGCTGTTGTCGGTGGAACGCAGGAGAGACGACTGTTCGCCAACGCAAACCGTGTTGCTGGTTCCGTCGATGATATTGGCGAACCGCAGGGCCGATTGGCGAGCTGGTTTCTTGCTGCCGTCATTGGGAAGTTGGCTCACGACCGGCATGGCGCCGTTGAAGTGCATGTAGCCGACGCCGGCCCGCGAGATGCCCAGCCGCGAAGAGATGTTCTCAGGATCAAACGCGGCGCCTGCGATCGCGACGTAGTTGGCGACCTGCACGTTGATCGTCGCCGGAGCGCCCAGCGATTGGGTCGCCGAGTTGGCTTTCTGCGCGCGGGTCGGCTCCAAGTCGGACGATGGGCACTGCATCATGCTGAGGATGGTGTTGTGTTTCAGTTGCCAGTTGTGGTCTTCGCCACGGCCCGACCAGTCGGTATTGGCGAAGACGGCCTGGTTGGTGATCGTCGATTGCTCGAGGAAGGGCAGGATCATGACGATCCACGAAGGTTGGTTCTGGTCGTTGCCTGCCCAGGTTCCTTGAGGCATGCCGCCCGGCGGCAAGTTTTGATAGGTGTCGTGATAGTTGTGGATCGCCAGCCCGATCTGCTTCAGGTTGTTGCCGCACTGCATGCGTCGCGCGGCTTCGCGGGCTTGTTGCACGGCCGGCAGTAGCAGGGCGATCAGGACGCCGATAATGGCGATTACCACCAACAGTTCGACTAGCGTGAAGCCGGCGTGCGTGGTCTTAACGTTTCGCCGTGATGTCGTTGCCATGGTTCTTCCTTCGGATAAATGACGTAGAGAAGGGGATGGATGGGCGGACGCCGCAAATAATAGTCTTTAAGGCGACGCTGGCGTCGCGCGCTGGAAGGTATATCGTGCAGGCAAACGGGATGCCGTTTGACGCTGCCAGCGGATGATGCGGCGATGATCGATTCGATTTGCCCGGGTAGGGGCGCGCAACGCTTCCTATTGGATTCATTCCTCCCGAAAAACTCGCCGAAGCGTGATCGGAAGGAACGATCGGAAGTGGCGGCTGACTAACTCGTGACCACGAGAAAGACGACTCGCCGTCGTCGTTTTGCTGGGCAAATTGCTGAAAAAATCAGCAGGCATGAACATGGGGGGCTGCCAAGTATCGGGTATGATTCTTGGCCTCCGAGATGGGAATAGCGAAGTCCCTCGCTTGGTGCGCAGGTTTTGAAAAAAAAGTGGGGGTACTTCGGGCGAACAAAATGTTGCTCCCCCCGACTTGCGGCAATCGCTTGCCTGGCAACGAGTTACAATGCAATTGGGCGACGCCGAAGAAAACTGACTGCTATTTTTGCGCACCGATCGACCATTCCAGCTATTTCCTAAGTCGGGGAAAACCGTTGAACGATCCAATCCGCAAGCTATCGCCCAGCCAGGTCGCCTTTATCGAAGAGTTGACCGCGATTCAAGGTTCGATGAAGCGTTTCTGCATCTCGATCCTGGCTGGCGATCAAGGGGCGGAAGACGTTATCCAAGAGGCCAATCGCGTCATCCTGGAGAAGGCGAACGAGTTTGAGCCGGGAACCAACCTGCAGGCTTGGGCGTTTGAGATCGTGCGGTGGCAAGCGATGGCCTACTGCAAACGTCGGCAGCGAGAGAACAAGTTGTTGTTCAATACCGAGCTGATCGATTCGCTGCTTGAGCGATCGTTGCAGTTGGACGCTCGCCAGGCCGAACAGATGGGGGCGCTTGCCTCGTGCATCGAAAAGCTGGACGACGCCGACCGGTCGGTATTGCGGGGGCGTTACTGGAGTGAGAAAACGCTGGCCGAGTTTTCGCAGGAAATCGGCCGAACTGTCGACGCCCTGAAGCGGGCCCTATTCAAAATCAGAAAACAACTTCGCGCCTGCGTTCGCCAAACGCTTGCCGAGCAAAAGAACTAATGACGCTTGATCCTACCAAGATTGCGGAACTCGACCGAATCATCTCGGCGCTAATCGACGCAGAGTCGCCTGACGCGGCGAAGATCGACGCGCTGGTCCAGATCTTGGAAGAGTCGCCGGAAGCGCGCGACGAATATCTCGAGCGGATGGGGCTGCATGCGATGTTGCATCAGCAGAAAGATCAGTACCTGACCGCCGAGGCGATCTTGCAGGCCAAGACCGACGTCGCCATGTCGCCCACCGCGATCCTTTGGTACCAGCGACGCGAAACGGCCTGGGCGGTTGCGTTGTCGCTGCTGTTGGCGATCGGATTTTTTGCGATCTATCTGAGCGCCGGCTCTTCGCCGATCGCGCAGGACGATCCTGCCCAGCCGCCCGCCGCTAACGCCGATCAACTGTTTCTCGCCCGGATTACGCAGCTGAAGAATGCGAAATGGCGGGATGAAGAATCGCTGGCGATCGGCCGCGTGCTGAAGCCGCGGCGGCTCGAGTTGATCTCCGGCGAAGCCGAAATCACCTTCGACCGGGGCGCGGCGGTGACGTTGGTCGGCCCGGCCGCGATCACGCTGCAGTCAACTTCGGCGGCGACGCTGCATCATGGCCGCGTCTACGCCGACGTGCCGTTTCCGGCAATCGGCTTTACGATCGACACGCCGACCGCCGAGGTCGAAGACCTGGGAACCCGCTTTGCGCTAAACGTCTCGGAAGCGGGCGACTCCGACATCTTGGTGCTGGAAGGAGAAGTCCGCGTCGGATCGCGGCTCGGAACCGATCCGCACGAGCAAATCGTGGCGGTCAATCAGGCGGTTCGCGTTCGTATGGACGAGCCGGCGATCACGCCGATCGATATGCCGGTCGGGCTGTCGCAGCAGAAGCCGCTCGACACGTTTACCTCCCAGAGTTCGGTCCCCTATTACCTGTGGCGATTTGACGAGTCGGATGAAGTCGCGCAAGGAACGTGGCGCGAAGAGGGTTGGAACCCCGGCAATCGCAACTTTCCCGCCACGTCGGAGCAAGAGCCGGACGCCAGCGGCGCCGTGCTCCATTCGGTCAAGGGAGTCTTCGGTCGGGCGATCTGGATGAACGGTCGCGGCGGCTACCTAAAGACCGAGCTGCCAGGCATCGCCGAAGATCATCCGCGGACCATCTGCTTTTGGGTTCGCATTCCGCAAGACGCGACGCCTGAGCAAGCTTATTCGATGATCAGTTGGGGCGACTGGACCACCTCCGGCGGCAAGTTTCAGGTCGGTTGGAATCCGCGTAAATTTATGCCGGACGGCAACCTGGGAGCCATTCGGACCGAAATCTCCGGCGGCTATGTCGTGGGAACGGACGATCTGCGGGATGGCAAATGGCATCACATCGCGATCGTCTACCTGGGCGGAACCGAAAAAGAGACGGACGGAGACATCCGCAATCGCATCCGGATGTACGTCGACGGGCAACTAGAGTCTCTTTCATCCTATCGCGACGGTAAGGTCAACACGCAGGTTTCTGAGGAGCGAAACCTCGTATCTTTCGGCCAATATCGGGCGAATCCGGCGGCGGAACAGGAGTTTTCGACCTTCAACGGCTCGCTGGACGAGATGTATCTATTTGACGGGGCGCTCACTCCCAGTCAAATTTATAGTTTGCGGCGCACGAACTCTCCCCCCGCTCCTACCGAAATCGTGCCGGTACGACACTAAGCGCCGACGCCCCAAACTACCAGCCAGAATACACCCCGGGAAATGATTCGCATGAGTATCTCCTATGCGCCGGCCGCGCGCTTGTCGACGCTCGCGGCGGCGATTGTCGTTGCGCTGCTCGTTGCTGCGCCGCTGCGAGCCGAACGACCTGATCGCAACATCGTCTTCTTCATCACCGACGACGAGAGCCCGACGCTTGGTTGCTATGGCGACAAGGTCGCCAAGACGCCGGCGATCGACGCCATCGCCGCCGACGGAACGCGTTTCACCAACGCCTTTGCGACCACGGCCAGTTGCAGCGCCAGTCGGTCGGTGGTGCTGACCGGTTTGCATAACCACATGAACGGTCAGTATGGGCACACGCACCACTATCACAAGTTCCAGTCGTATCACGACGTCGTCCAGCTGGCGCTGCCGCGATTGCTGGAAGGCGCCGGCTATCGGACCGCCCGATGCGGCAAGTATCACGTCGCGCCGGAAGCGGTCTTCCACTTCGAGAACGTCATCCCCGGCAATACTCGCTCACCGGTCGAGATGTCGGAGAACTGCCGCGAGTTTATGACGAAGGAAGATGATCGCCCGTTCTTCCTCTACTTCGCGCTGTCCGATCCGCATCGCGGCGGCGGCGAAGACAAGACCTCCAAATCGGAACTCAAGCCTGATCTCTTCGGCAACAAGCGGAACAAAGGGAGCTATCCCGGCATCCACGAAGTCTTCTACGATCCGGATGACGTGGTGGCGCCGGAGTTTCTGCCGGACACCCGGGAGACGCGAGAAGAGCTGGCGCAGTACTACCAGTCGGTCGCGCGGATCGATCAAGGCCTGGCCCACCTGGTGCGGATCTTGAAAGAGGCCGATCTCTACGACAAGACGCTGATCGTCTTCACCGCCGATCACGGCATGGCGTTCGCCGGCGGCAAGACGACCGTCTATGAGCCCGGCTTGCGGGTACCGTTTATCGTGCGTGATCCGTACAACGATCACCGCGGCGTCGTCTCGGACGCGATGATCAGCCACGTCGACATCACGCCGTCGCTGCTCGACTTCGCCGGTGCGCTCGATCGCGAAAAGAACGCCCCGAAGAACCCGATCAACGCCAACAAGTTCTGGAAAGAGCGGGGCGAAGCGGTCGCCGAAAATCGCAATGGCGGCAACAAGTTCAACACTTACCACGGCAAGTCGTGGATTCCGATTCTCGACAAGCCGGACGCCGAGCATCACCAGTCGATCATTGCGTCGCACACCTTCCACGAAATCCAGATGTACTACCCGATGCGCGTCTACCGCGACAAGCAGTACAAGCTGATCTGGAACATCGCCCACAAGCTCGACTATCCGTTCGCTTCCGACCTGTGGGCCGCGTCCAGCTGGCAAGCGCAGTGGAAGAAGGGGCTGGAAGCGCCTTACGGCCAAAAGACGGTCGGCGAGTATATCCAGCGTCCGGAGTTCGAGTTCTACGACATCGAGCGCGACCCGCACGAGTCGAAGAACCTGGTCGACGATCCCGCCTACGCCAGCACGCTGGAAGAATACAAAGCGAAGCTGAAGGCGGATCAGAAGCGGTTGGATGATCCGTGGATCATCAAGTGGAAATACGAGTAACGCTCGATTACCGCGCAAGCGAAAGGGGCGATCCTGCGATCGCCCCTTTTTTTGTTGAACGTGTTTGCGGTCGCGACTACGCCTTCAGCGCCGCAATCACCGCATCGCCCATTTCGACGGTCGAAACCTTCTTGCAACCTTCGACCATGATGTCGGCGGTTCGCAGCCCTTCGGCCAACACCGACTGGACGGCCGCTTCGATCTTGTCCCCCAGCTCAACCGAGTCGAGCGAGTACTTCAGCAGCATCGCAAAGCTGAGGATCGTCGCCAGCGGGTTGGCGATGCCTTGGCCGGCGATGTCCGGGGCCGAACCATGGACCGGTTCGTACAAGCCCGGCGAGCCCGGGGCGCCCAGCGCCGCCGAAGGCAACATGCCAAGCGAGCCGGTCAGCATCGCCGCTTCGTCCGACAGGATGTCGCCGAACAGGTTGTCGGTCACGATCACGTCAAACTGCGACGGGCGGCGGCAGAGCTGCATCGCGGCGTTGTCGGCGTACATGTGCTCCAGCGTAACGTCCGAGTAACTTTCGCCGTGCAGACGGGTGATCTCTTCGCGCCACAGCTTGCCCGACTCCATCACGTTCGCCTTTTCGCACGACGTGACTTTGCCTTGTCGCTTCTGGGCGATCTCAAAAGCGACCTTGCCGACGCGACGGATTTCGCTGGTGGTGTAGACCTGCGTGTTGACGCCGCGGCGCTCGCCGTTGCCCAGGTCTTCAATCCCGCGCGGTTCGCCAAAGTAAACGCCGCCGGTCAGTTCGCGGACGATCAGGATATCGAGCCCCTTCACGATCTCCGGCTTCAGCGACGACGCGTCAATCAGCGCGTCAAAGACGATCGCCGGACGCAGGTTGGCGAACAGGTCCAACTGCTTGCGGATCTTCAACAGGCCCGCTTCCGGACGAATGCTGTAGTCGACGTTATCCCACTTCGGCCCGCCCACGGCGCCCATCAAAATCGCGTCTGACTTGCGAGCCACTTCCAGCGTCTCATCCCGCAGCGGCACGCCATACTGGTCAATCGCGGCGCCGCCGAAATAGTCCTCCTCGGTATCGATCGTCAGGTCGGTATGTTCGTTGATCCAGCCGATCAGCTTACGAACCTCAGCGATGATTTCGGGGCCAATGCCGTCGCCAGGGAGCAGGAGGAGTTTCTTGTTCATGGTAGTTCGGGGGTGGGCAGCTTCAGTGACGGAACAAATCGCAATCCCCCAGCTTAACTTCTCGGCCACGGTCCGCGAAGGTGGGGGGAAAGCGCTTTCGTCGTGAGAACCTGCACCCAAGGGAGATTAAACCGCCTTACGGCAGGATTGATTTGTCGCCCCGAAGCGATCAGTAGGCTTTGGGACGTTGATCGGGGACTTCCCAATCGCACAATGCCTTCGTCAGGTGATCGCGCGTCTTCTTAAAAAAGACGGCGTCGCGCATTTCGTACGTCTTGTCGGGAAGTTCCTCCCAATGGATTCTGCGCCTGCGACATTGTTCGCAGTAGTCGATCCACTCGCGCGCCGCCTTGTACGAAACCGCTTCGTCCGCCGAGAGCATGCCAAGATAGAGAATCGAGATCCCCTCCTCGCAATGACGATAGTGATACCGCGTGTCGGCAAGCGTAGCCGCCTGCACCTGGCCGAGATAGTTTAGGCTTAATTGACGGTCTGACAGGTCGTAGGCCTGCAAAATCGCCAAGGTCTCTTGCCGGCTCACGGGATCACGTGGATTGAACAACCGCCGCGCCGCAAACCAAGCGGTCCCGCGAAGCCGCGCTGGGCGATTGGGATCGGCGACCGGCGGCAACGCTTGAAGCGCCTCCAGCTTCAACTTGGCTGGCAGATCTTCATAAGCTTTTACCAGGTCGCCCAGTTCCTCGGATAGCGATTGCGGATCGTGGTAGTTCGCCGGCATAGCCCCCAGCCGCACGATTCGCTGCAAGTGGCATTGGTGAAGGCGGCGTTGCTCCGTTTCGTTGAGCTTTTTCGCCTGCAAACGACGCATCGCATTCTTGTAGGCGACCATCGTCGTCGTCGGATGCTCCAACACGCGCCAGCAATGGTCGTACGATTGTTCATAGCTGACCCGCGAGCGAACCTTGTTGTGAATCGCAGGACGCTCGCCCGCCCGCGCCAGGTGCGACTCGCGGAGCACGTTCAAGCACCACGCCGCGTACCAGCCGTCCGAGTCCAAGCAACCGGCGATCAACGCGGCGGTCGCTTCGTCCCCCGATTCGATCTCTAGCAGACGCTTGAACCGGTCGAGACGCAGTTCTTCGCCGCTTTGTGCTGTGCCGATGTCCCCGCCAAACCAAGCGTCCTGTTCCGGCTTGTAACCGTCATGACCGACGACATAGAAGATCCTGGCGCCGACGCGCGGATCTTTTTCCGGACCAAAGTTGGCCTGGCGATAGCGGACCAGGTTGATCCGCATCACCTGGTCTTGCAGTGGTCGGCCCCACATCTGACGTTCGACCTCCAGAACCAGGCGAACGCTGCGGACCGAATTTTCGTCGCGCGGACGAAGCGGAGAGTCGACGATCGGTTCCGATTCTTGAACCGTACCAATGACCAGCGTCGAATCCTGGCGCCATTGCTCGATCGCGTGTTCCTGACTCAGCTCTAGGAAGACGTACGGCTCGGCGTGCAACGACGAGGCGAGCAGAGTCCAGACGATCGCCAGCATCGCGGATGCGACTCCCTTGCGCGGCAGATCTTGCATGCAAGTCATGACGAACTCTTGACGGCTAGGAACGGCGAAAGCCTTCATCGGAGTTGATTATAGAGCATTTCTGCAGAGAAGCACGGCCCAAATGCCGCCGCGCAAGCCGTCGTGTGGCACACCAACAAGACCCCAGCGCAAGAGAAAGGGGGCCGAATGGCATTCGGCCCCCTTTCTCGTTTTGGTGGACGTCGACTATTGGTCGTCGTCTTCTTCTTCCTCGTCATCCAATCCGGGGTACTCGATCCCTTCAATGATCGCATACGCTTCGGCGACGATCTGCGGATACTCAGGCGACTCTTCGATCTCGCCTCGTTTGGACGAGGTGAAGACGATCGCGATCGCCAGCTTCGATTGATTCTCTTCTTTCGGAAGCAAGAAGTGGCACGCTTCCATGTTGAGGACGACGTTCTCTTCCAGCAGCACCGCCGCGCGGGCCGAGGTATCGGAATATGCAGGCAAATTGACGATGCCGGTCGAGAAGATCACTTTCGCGTCGTCTCCGCCGGTCAACTCTTGCACCGCCGGCAACAGAACGGCGATGTTGGTCATGTTCGGGTTTTTGTCGTACTGCGGATCTTCGCTTGCCAGGCCGCGGGTGAAGCTGACGCTCAAGCTAATCGTCGGATTCGCTTTCGAAGTCAATTTGTAGCTGACCTGGTTCTCTTGCTCCTCCAGCTTTTCAAGCTTCCAGCGTCCTTTGGGATAGTTCAGAGTGAAGTCGTCCCACTCTTTACTGACGGCCGGGTAGCCGTAGATTTCGTTTTCTTCTTCCGCACAGAGGGGAGCGGCGAGCAGCGTGCAGAGAGCCAAAGACGCAAACAGACGATTCCAACGAACCATAAAAACGCCTTAAAAACAGGGGGATGGCCAGTCCAGACAAGGCCCAGCCTATCGCGACTTTAGCATGCGGTTTGACGTACGCGCGGGCGCCGCCAACCCAATGCCCAACGTCGCCGGCGACGGTTGTAGCGATTGAGCTTGGCGAATCGTCTCAGCGGCCGCTGCGGAAGGAATAAACGGTCGTTTGCTCTGCAACGCGCGCAAAAAAAAACAGCGGCCGAGCTGAACTCGGCCGCTTTAGAATTTCCAATTGGACGCCTTCGCTTAGAACTCTAGCTGAATCTCTTTCAGCCGCGACTCCGTCTCGGCCATCAGGGCGTCTTCGGCCGCTTCGTCGGCGGCGACGTAGGTGACCGAGAAGCGGAGGAACGCTCCGGCGTCGTCCCATGGCACCGTGCAGATCGAGTGCTCGGTGATCAGGTACTGCGAAGCCGCTTCGCCCGAGTCGAACTTCGGTCCGCCGGCGATTCCCTTCGGGCTCTTGGCGTACAGGAAGTAGGTGCCGCCCGGCATTTCGCATTCAAAGCCGCACCGCTTCAGCATCTCGACCAGCTTCTTCAAGCGGCGCTCGTATTTCGCCTTGGTGCGGCCCGGGATCGACTCGTCGTCGAGGGCCGCGGCGGCCGCATTTTGAATCGCGATGAACTGGCCCGAGTCGCAGTTGTCTTTGACGTCGGAGAAGGCCTGGACCAGCAACGGATTGCCGCAGACCCAACCGATCCGCCAGCCGATCATGTCGAAGCCCTTCGACAGCGAGTGGATCTCAACGCCAACATCCTTGGCGCCGGGGACCGACAAAAAGCTGAGCGGCTCCCCTTCAAAGGTCAGCACGGTGTGAGCCGCGTCTTGGATTACGACGATGTTGTGCTTCTTCGCGAACTCGACCACCTTGGCGTAGAACTCTTTGGTCGCCACTTTGCCGGTCGGGCTGTTCGGATAGTTGATCACCAGCAGCTTGGTGCGGCGGAGGACGTCTTCCGGAATCTTGTCGAAGTCAGGGAAGAAGTCGTTCTCGGCCAACAGCGGCAGACGGAAGACTTCGCCGCCATAGTAACGCGTGTGTGTGCCGGCGACCGGATAACCCGGGACCGTCATCAACGTGACGTCGCCCGGGTTGATGAAGCAGGCGGGCATCATGGCCAGCGCGGTCTTTGATCCGATGCAGTGATTGACTTCGGTGGCTGGATCAAGCGTGACGCCGAACATCCGCTGCATGAACCGCGCAACCGCTTCTTTGAACGTCGCAACGCCGTTGTCGGCGTAACCGCGGTTTTCGGTCTTATTGATTTCGGCCGCCATTACCTGGCGAACCGACTCTGGCGCCATCTCGTCGTTTTCGCCGATGCCGAAGTCGATGAGCTTCCGCTCGGGATGATCGGCCAGGGCTTTGCGCTTGGCCCGCTTGATCTTCTCGAACTTGTAGATTTCGGTCCCTTTGCCATAGTTGGCGCCGCCGATGCGGTCAGCGAAAAGTTGCTGAAAATACGGATCGCTCATCGTGTTATTTGCAGTAGTTCGGAGGTAAAGGGTCGGGGAAATAGAGAACCGTTAACCTACCTTTCTGCGCCAGAGGCGGCAACCGCCCTGGATGTTCGCTCGGCAAGCGTGGCAAACCGCACAAGCGGGAGGTAAACTAGAGCGTGACTTCCCCCGATTGCTCTTCCCCCCCACCCCCGCAAATTCCAAGGATCCGTCGTGATTTCTTCTCGCCCCATCGCCTGGGCAACGGCCTGGGCTGTTGTGACCTTGTGTACCGCCAGCGTCGCCCTGGCCGAATTCCCCCAGAACTGGCAAGACGGGCTGGTCGACGGCGAACGAGTCGTCTTCCTCGGCAACACCTTTGTCGAACGAGAACAGCGCGACGGTTATATCGAGACCGCGCTGACCGCCGCCTACCCCGACCGCAACATCACCTTCCGCAACCTTGGCTGGAGCGGCGACAACGTCTACGGACGGTCCCGGGCCCGCTTCGGCAATGTCGACGAAGGTTGGAAGCACCTCAACGCATCGCTCGACCTGACCAAGCCAACCGCCGTGATCATCTGCTACGGCTCGAACGCCGCCTTCAGTGGCGAGCCGGGACTCGACGACTTTCGCGACGGCTACTCGCGCCTGATCGCCGCCGTGCAAAAGCACACCAAGAAGATCATGCTCCTCTCGCCGCCGCCGCTCGAAGACTTGGGACGCCCGCTACCCGACCCAAGCGCTCAAAACGCCAACTTGGCCAAGTATGGCGCCGCGATTCAAGAGATCGCTTACTACCATCAATGTGCCTACGTCGATCTGTTTGCCGGACTTGGCAAAGAGTTTGAGCCCAGCGTCAGCGGCAACGCGAACTTGACCAGCAACGGCGTTCACCTGACTGAGTATGGCTATTGGGAAGCGGCCCGCGTCATCACCAAGGCGCTCGGCAAGCCGGTCCCGGTCGTGACGCTCGACAAGCCGTCGCTGACGACCAAGGTGCTGCTCAGCGCGGCCGTTTCGCTGCCGGCCAAATCGGTCAGCTACGGCGGCGAAGTGACCGACGTCGCTTCCGACATGATCGTTCGTTCCAACGCGGCTAGCGGCGGAACGCTTCAATTGCGCGTCGATGGCGAGAAGCTGGGAGAAGCTGCCGCCGCGCAGTGGAAGACCGGCGTCGGCGTCAACGTGCCGAAGCTCGCCGACGCGGCCGAATTGCTGCGGAAAGAGATTGTCGCGAAGAACGAACTCTTCTTCCATCGCTATCGCCCGCAGAACGAAACCTATCTCTTCCTCTTTCGCAAGCATGAGCAGGGGAACAACGCGGTCGAAATTCCGCAGTTTGATCCGCTGATCGGCGCCAAGGAAGAAACTATCGCCAAGCTGCGGCAACCGGCCGAGCTGACGATCGCGCTCGCCCCGGTCGAGTAGTCGCCCTCCTTCCGCCCTGCCCCATCTACCGAACATCACCCAATCGTCGACGTGAGACGCTATTCCTATGAAACGCATCGCCGCTTGCCTCTTTACGCTCGCCCTGACCGCCAACGTCTTCGCGCAGCGCGACTTGAAAGACATCCCCGATCCCGATCCGGCCAAAGAGCTGGAGACCTTCCTCATCGCCGACGGTTTTGAGGTCAATCTCTATGCTTCCGACCCGGCGATCGCCAAGCCGATTCAAATGAACTTTGACGCTGAAGGCCGCCTCTGGGTCGCTTCCAGCAGCATCTATCCGCAGATCGAACCAGGCCAGAAAGCGGACGACAAGATCGTCGTGCTGATCGACAAAGACAAAGATGGCGTCGCCGAGACGAGCCGCGTTTTTGCCGATGGCCTGCTGATCCCGACCGGCGTGCTGCCCGGCGATGGCGGCGTCTATGTCGCCAACAGCACCGAACTGCTCCACATGCGCGACACCGATGGCGACGGCAAAGCCGATCAGACTCGCGTTGTCCTCTCCGGCTTTGGTACCGAAGACACCCACCACATTTTGCATACGTTGCGGTGGGGCCATGACGGCAACATGTACTTCAACCAGTCGATCTACATCCACAGCCATGTCGAAACCCCGTACGGCGTTCGCCGGCTCGATGGCGGCGGCATCTGGCGATTCCGGCCAGAGACGATGGACCTGGACGTCCTCTGCAAAGGGTTCGTCAATCCGTGGGGGCATCACTTCAATCGGTATGGCGCCAACTTCGCTACCGACGGCGCTTACATGGAAGGGGTCAACTACGTCTTCCCCGATTCGGTCTTCGTTTCGTCGCCAAATGCCCGCCGGTTGGTCAATGGTTTGAATCCCGGCTCGCCCAAACATTGCGGGCTCGAGATCCTCAGTGGCGGCGCGTTGCCGGCCGATTGGCAAGGGAACTGCATCACTAACGACTTCCGGGCTCACCGCGTTTGCCGCTTCATCCTGGACGAAGAAGGCTCCGGCTATTCGAGCCGCCAAGGCGAAGAGTTGATCAAGACGTCGCACGTTGCGTTTCGCCCGGTCGACGTCAAAATGGGCCCAGACGGCGCGATCTACATCGCCGACTGGTACAACCCGATCATCCAACATGGCGAAGTCGACTTCCGCGACGAGCGTCGTGACCAAACGCACGGCCGCATCTGGCGGGTGACGCGCAAAGACATGACGCCGCTCCAGCGGCAAGAGATCGTCGGCGCGACCGAGCCGGAGCTGTTCGAGATGCTGACCGCCCAGGAAGAATGGGTTCGCCTGTGGGCCAAGCTGACGCTGAAGTCGCGCGGCGCTGATGTGGTGCTGCCCGAACTAGAGCCGTGGGTCGCCAACCTCGACGGCAACGATCCGCTCTACCTGCAGAAGAAGCTCGAGGTGCTGTGGATCTACCAGAACCTGAACATCCCCAACGCCGCGGTCCTGGGCGAACTGCTGGTCTGCGACGATCACAACATCCGGGCGGCCGCGGTCCGCGTCGCGTCGCAATGGGCCGATCGCCTGGCCGATCCGCTGCCGATGTTCGCCGAAGCGGTCACTGATCCGCATCCCCGCGTTCGACTCGAGGCGGTTTGCGCCTTGTCGAAACTGAATAGCCTGGAAGCGACCGAGACGGCGCTGGACGCCCTCGACTATCCGATGGATCGCTTCCTCGACTTCGCCCTTTGGAGCACGCTGAACGAACTTGCGCCTGCCTGGCTGCCGAAGGCGGTCAAAGGCGAGGTTGCCCTGGATAAGGCGCCCGAGAAATGGCTTTACGCCTTCGCCGCGGTCGAATCGGGCGAAGTGGTCGCCCCGGCGCTGTCGCTGCTGAACGCGCCTAACCTGGCCGATGGCGCCCGACGCCAATCGCTCGACCTGGCCGCCCAACGGGGCAACCCAGAGCAACTGCGGAAGCTGCTCGAAATTGTTTTGGACGAAACGGCCAGCACCGATGCCGCTCGCCGCGCTGAATTGCTGACGACCCTCTCTTCCGCCTACGAAAAGCGGAAGGTGAAACCAGCCGGCGATTTGACTTCGGTCGGCGAACTGCTCGACGCCCATAGCGACGCCGTCGCGATCGCCGCCGCCAACGCGGTTGGCTTGTGGCAAGTTGCCGACCTGCGCGACGAGCTGGCCGCCCTAGCGACCGCCGATTCGACCGCCATCCAGCAAGCCGCGCTGAGCGCCCTCGCGCAGTTGAAAGCCCGGGAAGACCTGATCGCCCTGGCCGACAAGTCGGAGAGCCCGCAGCTGCGAGCCGCCGCGACCGCCGCTTTGGTGGGCGTCGTGCCGAAAGCGGCCGCTGCTCGCACGGTCGCCCTGCTGACCGAAGCGAAGCCGTCGGCCGTGGCCGACATTGTCGCCCCTTACCTGATGCGAAAAGGTGGTCAGGCCACGTTGGCCGCCGCGCTTGAAGGCGCCAAGCTGAACGGCGACGTCGCCAAGATGGCGATTCGCGCCGTGCGAACTTCGCCCCAGCCCGAGCAAGGCTTGATCGCTGCGATTGGCTCGGCCGGCGGCGTGGGTCAAGGAGACGCCAAGCAGTGGACCGACGCAGAGTTGGCCGGCATCACCAAGGCGATCCCCGGCGGCGATCCAGCCAAGGGGGAAATGATCTTCCGCCAGGCCGAACTCAACTGCACCAAGTGCCACGCCATCGGCCCGGCCGGCGGCTTGGTCGGCCCGAACCTGATCAGCCTCGGCGCCAGCGCTCAGCCCGACTACGTGGTCGAGTCGCTGCTGCGGCCCAGCGCCAAGCTGAAGGAGAACTACAACTCGCTGATCTTGCTGCTGGATGACGGCCGCGTCGTCAGCGGCATTCCGGTTCGCCGGACCGCCGAAGAGTTGTTCCTACGTGATGCCGAAGACAAGGAAGTCGCCGTCCCGATCGAAGCGATCGAGGAGCAGAAAGATGGGCAGTCGCTGATGCCGGCCGGCGCCGTCGATCAGCTGACGACCGAAGAGATCGTCGACCTCGCCGCGTTCCTGTCGCAGCTGGGTAAGGTCGGTCCGTACTCGATCAGCCCGACGCCAATCGTCCGCCGCTGGGAGGCGCTCGAGTGGACGCAGGCCGCCAGCAACCGCTTGAACCGCACCAGCAGCAACCTCGCCGCCACGGGCGATCCGGCCATGGAGTGGGGCTCGCGCTATAGCAAGGTCGACGGCACGTTGCCGCTGGAAAAACTGCCAAAGTTCCGGCCGCACCGCAACACGCCGCAGATCTCGTTCGTGCGGTTCCAGCTGAATGTCGCCAAGGCAGGCAAGATCACGCTCGACCTGGGTGACGTCACCGGCCTCAAGCTATGGGACGGCCCCAGCCCAACCCCGATCGAACAGCAGATGACCTTCGATTGGCCCCAGGGAGAAAAACAAATCACCCTGGAAATCGACCGCGAAGTCCGCCAGACGCCGATCAAAGTCGAGGTCCTCGAAGCCCAGTCGACCGGCCGGGCCGAACCAATCGGCGGCAAGTAGGTAGAATAGCGGGAAGCGGAAACGGGAAAGCGGATACAATTGCGGCACGGCTCTACGAACCGTGCCGCCCCGCCAATAGTAGCCCGAAGCGCGAGCGAGGGAAATGCGGCCACAAGTTTGCGACGGAGATGCAGTAGCGCACCATGGACAAATCCAACACGGAAGACTCAGCCTACTCCAAGTACTGGGCACGCAAGAAAATGCTCGCCCAAAATGTCCCGGCCTTTCCTGCCAAGCGCTGGTGGGCGACCGACGGATTGTGCGAAATCGAGCAGATCTTCTTTGATCAGATTCGCTCTGCCGAGAGTCTGCTCGACGTAGGCGCTGGCGATCTCCGCGTGATGCGGAAGCTGCAAGCGGCGGGTTTCGACAAGGAGTACCACACGCTCGACATCGGCCAAGAATTCGACCATACCTACGCCAGTTTGGACGAGGTTGAGCGAACCTACGATGCGATCATTTGTCTCGATGTGATCGAGCATCTTACGCTGACCGACGGTTTACATATGCTGTCGCAAATGGCGTCCAAGTTGGCCCCCGGCGGAACGCTGATTGTGCAGACCCCCAACGCCCGATGCGTGCGAAATCCGTGGGGCACCGATATGACTCATCTCCACTGCTACAACATCACCGATCTGTGGGCCTATCTCACATGTCATGATCTCAATGTGAGCGGCTATCGCGTCGTCTTTACGACAGAGCGGCGAAGTTTCTTCCAGAAGATCCATGACAAGGCCTCCGCCTACGTCGCTTCTCGGTTGCTCGGCTGCGACTACGCCGACAATATCGCGTTGCTTGCGACGCGGCCGAAGTAGTCAGTGAATAGTAGCCCGAAGCCCGAGCGAGGGAACTTCGTCCGCAAGCAAACGCCCCTCCTGTGTGGCGACGGGGGCATGCGACTACCCGTCAAGCGGTTGCTATTCTCGCCTGGCGAGCCAAGAATAGCCTTATCGCTAGTCTCGCCCCGCGCTTTAGGATTCGCCCCATGCTTCGCCTCGCTTACGCCGCCGCCTTCTCCTGCGCTCTGCTCTCGCTCAACTTCGCCGCCACCAGCCAGGCCGCGGACGACTCTCTCCCGCGGCTGGTCCTGATTGGCGACTCGACCGTCAAAAACGGCGGCGGCAAGGGAGACGGCGGGCTGTGGGGTTGGGGCCAGGTGATTGACGCCCAATTTGATCCGCAGCAGATTCAGGTCGAGAACCGGGCTCTCGGTGGCCGCAGCAGTCGCAGTTATCTGACCGAAGGGCTGTGGGGGAAGTCGCTCGCCCGGCTCCGCAAGGGAGACTTCGTGCTGATTCAGTTTGGCCACAACGACGGCGGGCAGATGTTCGAAGGCGATCGCCCCCGGGCCTCAATCAAGGGAAACGGCGAAGAGTCGAAAGAGGGGGTCGTCGCCGCCACCGGCAAAGCCGAAACGGTCCACAGCTACGGCTGGTACCTGCGCAAGTATGTCGCCGACGCCAAAGCGAAAGGAGCGACCGCGATCATCCTGTCGCCGGTCCCCCGCGATCGCTGGCAAGATAGCCGCGTCTTGCGAGCCGACCAAGACTACGGCCTCTGGGCTCGCCAAGCGGCCCAGCAATCCGGCGCCTACTTCGTCGACCTGAACGAACTGGTCGCCGCCAAGTACGAAGAGCTGGGCGAAACCAAGGTTGGCGCCGACCTGTTCACCGAAACCGACTGGACCCACACCACCAAACCGGGCGCCGTGATCAACGCCGCCTGCGTGGTGGAAGGAGTGAAGGGGCTAAAGGATTGCCCGCTGAAAAACTACCTGGCCAAGCCGAAGCCGGCCCAATAGAAGCCCGACGCGCGAGCGAGGGAAATGCGGATTGGGGGCAATGACGAGTGTTGAATGCCAAATCAATACCGAATGACTGAATGACGAACCTGTCGGGCCTTAGGATTCCTCGCTCGCGATTGCTTGCTCGCGATTCGCCCCGTCCTCTTCGGCCCAGCGGGCCGACCCAACCTAGCCTAGGGCGAAGTCGCGCCACGCAACGCAGCCCTAGGACGGAATGCACCATCAATCGTTGACGTTGGACACGATTTCGCCTAACGTTCCCGTTGAAGGCGCTCCTCAAAATCGCCGCGCCGACGTTTCATCTGGCAGGCATTGGATCACCAGGCAATTTCCCCATGAACGACGAAGCCTTGCTCGAGCAAGTCAGCGATACCGCCTTCAAGATGCTGAAGAAAGTGGACAACGATCCGACCCAGATCGAAGAGCCTTATCGAACGGTCGCCATCATCTACGCCGCCCAAGGCGTCATCGACAATGGTGGGCTGATTTACTTCTTCGAGAGCGATTGGCCGGGGCAGCCTCCCTATTCTCTGTTCGCCGACGCTTACCAGCGGATCGGGCGAGTCGAAGCGGCCGCGGCGCTGCGGGAAGCGGCCGAGTCGTTTGGGATCACCGAGCCTGAGAAGCATCGCGAGCAGCGTCAGGCCTACATGGATCGTTTCTTGGGAGAGGACGAGGACGACGAGGAGTTCGAAGAGGTCAGCGAGGGAATCCCCTGGAACGACTGCATCTGCGGCGACGAGCAAGTCTGGACCGATCTGGCCGCCTGGGTGCGGAAGAATCCTGCGCCGTAGGTATCGCCCGACGCCCTGCAAAAACGATTGACAAAGCGCACGGATTTCTGGTCGACTTCGGGGTGGTGAGTTGGCGTTGGGCGAGCCAATCGCATGGCGGCGTATCGACGACGCTGCCGCGCGAAAAAAAACGCGCCGACCAGTCCACCGAAGTTTTGTAGACGAACCATCGGCGTCGCTTGGTGGGGTGCAGCGAAGAAAAAAAGTTCGCAGTCCGGTCCACAACGGCGGTCGCAAAAAAAACGAATCTGTCCGGTCCAGTCTCGCGGTTAGCCGGATCGTTGGGCCTGGTATGGAGTTGGCGTGGCGGGCGAAAAAAATGCGCGAGCGAGTCCAGTCGCGCGGCGGACCGAAAAGAGGGAAACAGTCCGGTCCGGTCGGTCGGGCAGGTTTCTCTAGCTTGCCAGGCGGTGCGGAAGTTCGAGGCGGGGAAAATCGGTGCGCGTCGGTCCAGTCCGGCGGTTCGCTATACGGGCATTCGGATGGGATTCGTCCCTGAGAAGACCCGTGGGCATTGGCGACGCGGGCTTTGGGGGGTGATGGTGACCGCTTTTCGCTCGCTCGCGCTGCGGGCTACTATGCCCGGTTGGTATGCGCATGAAAAAAGCCGTAAGTCCTTGCGGGACTCCGGCTTTAGGAAGTGAGGTTGCTGGGGCTCGAACCCAGGACCTACGGATTAAAAGTCCGTTGCTCTACCGACTGAGCTACAACCTCGGGCGGGAAACATGCCAGTTTTTGCGAAATTGGGTGGACCGTCAAGGGGGCGGGCTTCGCCACTGGGCTACAGAATAGAGAAATCAGGGGTTTGCCAGGTTCGCCTTTGCAGCGAATTCCGGAAAAAGGGAGGTTGGGCCTCTGGATTGGGGGGGCGAAGACACGGCTCATAGAGCCGTGGCACACGTTAGGTCAGGATGTCGTGGATGACGTGGCCGTGGACGTCGGTCAGACGCATGTCGCGGCCGCTGAAGCGGAAGGTGAGCTTCTCGTGGTCGACGCCCAAGAGGTGCAGCATCGTGGCGTGTAGGTCGTGGATCATCAGGCGGTTTTCGACCGTCTTGTAGCCGAACTCGTCCGACTTGCCGTAGCGGATGCCGCCTTGGACGCCGCCGCCAGCCATCCAGATCGTAAACGCGAACGGGTTATGGTCGCGGCCGTTGGCGCCTTGGGCGAACGGCGTGCGGCCGAACTCGCCGGCGAAGACGACCAGCGTCGAGTCGAGCAGCCCCCGCTGCTGCAGATCCTCAAGCAGCGCGGCGATCGGCTTGTCGACCGTTTTGGCGTTCTTCTCGTGACCATCCTTGAGGTTGCTATGTTGATCCCAGCGATCGCCGTTGCCCCCGGGGCAAGTCAGTTCGACGAAGCGAACGCCCCGTTCGATCAAGCGGCGCGCGGTCAAGCATTGGCGGCCGTAGAGTTGCGTGTTTTTGAACTCATCGTTGAGCCCGTACATTTCGAGCGTCGCTTTACTTTCGTCGCGCAGGTCCATCAGTTCCGGCACAGCGGTCTGCATGCGATAGGCGAGTTCGTAGTTGCGGATCGCCGATTCGAGTTGGTCATCGCCGCCGCTGTTGGCTTGCGAAACGCGATCGAGCCGCTCGATCAAACCAAGTTTGCTCTTCTGCAAGTCGGCGGTCCGATCGGCGGGGCGAATGTTGGCGACCGGCGGATTGCCGGGATTGAAGATCGAACCTTGATAGGCGGCCGGCAAAAAGCCGCTGTTGAAATTGTCGATGCCGCCCGGCGGGATCAGCCCGGCGTTCAGGACGACGAAGCCCGGCAGGTCCTGGTTGTCGCTTCCCAGGCCGTAGGTCGTCCAGGCGCCCATGCTTGGCCGACCTTGCAAGCCGCTGCCGGTATGCAGGAAGTAGTTGGCGCTGGTGTGTTCCGGAAACTCGGAAGTCATCGAGTGGATCATCGCCAACTTGTCGGCCTGCGTGCCGAGATGCGGAAAGAGGTCGCTGATCGGCAGCCCGCTCTCGCCGTACTGGTTGAACTTCCAGAGACTGGCGAGCGTGGCGCCGTTGTTGTTGAACTGGGTCGGCTCGGTTTTGGTCGGGAACGGCTTGCCGTCGTACTTGGCCAGGGCCGGCTTCGGATCGAAGGTGTCGACCTGCGAAGGTCCGCCGTCCATGTAGAGGAAGATGACGTTCTTCGCCTTGGCGGCGTGATGCGGAGCCGACGCGCTGTCAGACTCGGCGAACGCGGCGTCGCCCAACAGCGCGTGCAGCGCGACCGAAGCGAACCCGCACGAGGCCGACTTCAGCAAAGCGCGACGCGACAGCGGCTGCGAACGAAAACGATGGCAATGCGACATGACGGCTCTGACTAACGGAGGTAAATGAAGTCTTTGACGTTGAACAACGCGTGGGCCAGGTCGCCCCAGATTTCGGGATTGGCGTCAGCCGCCTCCGGCGTCAGCTGCCGTTGCGCGGCTCGCTCGGCGAAGTAGGCGGTCGCCGCGTTCGCTTCCGCTTCGTGCGGCAGGCGACCGAACGCGGTGACGAACATCGCCGCGATTCGATCGGCTCGCGGCTCGGCTTGCGCAGCGACTTGACCGCCCCACCGCTGCGCTTCGGCGTAGATCATGGGATCGTTCAGCAAGATCAGCGCCTGGGCGGGAACATTCGATTGATTCCGCTTGCCGACGGTCGACGCCGGTTGCGGCACGTCGAAGGCGAGCAGCGTCGGCGAGAGGAAGTTGCGGCGGATCGAAAGGTAAATGGTACGGCGGCCATCCCCATCGATCGGCCCGCTCGCCGGGCGACCGCGACCTTGCATGAACTCGGTCAGGTAGGTCGGCACGCTCCGGCCATACATTTGCGTATCGAGCCGCCCGCTGATGGCGAGGACTTCGTCGCGGATCGCTTCGCCGGTCAGGCGGCGGATGCGCATCCGGTGGAGCAGTTTGTTGTTGGGGTCGGCGGTCTCTTCAGGGCCGCCTAGCTCGCTCGACATCGCATAGGTTTGCGTTAGCACGATGCGGCGGATCATTCGCTTCATCGACCAGTCGTCGGCGATGAACTCGTTCGAGAGGTAGTCGAGCAACTCGGGATGGGTCGGCTCTTCGCCCAGCACGCCGAAGTTGTCGACCGAACCGACGATGCCGCGACCCAGCAAGTGATGCCAGAGCCGATTGACGATTACCCGCGAAGCGAACGGATTGGTAGGAGACATCATCTCATGGGCCATTTGCAAGCGACCGCTGCCGAGAGCGTCAAACTCGTGGCTGCCGCCGAACGCGACCGGCAGACCGCGCTTCGCTTCGTCTCCCAGGTTGCGCGTCGCGCCGCGGATCATGACCCGTTCGTTCTCTCCTGAACCGTCCCACATCGCCGGGGCCATGCGCGAGCGGAAACGTATCTGGTCGATCAGCTCGGTCTCCTGGGCCTGGTGGTCGGCGGCGATCTGGCGAAGTTTCATGTCGAGGTCGCGATCATGGTCGAACGCAATCGCCCGGCTTTGCACCAACCAGTCGGCCAACGGCGCGGCCTCGTCTCTAGTCGGGTCGCCGATGGCGGCGGTCGCATCGAGCAGCGAAGCGGCGAACGCTTCGGCGATCGTCTCGTCGGTCAGCGGTTGGTCTTTCAGTTTCGCGGCGATGAACTTGCCGGTGGTCGGCGGGGCGTAAGTCGGACAAGCGTCCCCTTCGGCGACTTGCAGGATCTCCAGCGGCGCGTCTCCGTCGGGAGAGAACTCGAGGTGGATCCGATGCCCCTGATAATCGCGCAGGTCATGGGTGACCCAGCGCGGGCCTTCGGCGGCGTCGAAGTGGAACGACTTGAGCGAGGCGCCATGCAGCGGGCCGTTGATCATCCGGTGCGAGTCGATCACGGCGAAGACATTGCCGCTGCCGCGAACCAGGTAGTAGACGCGACCGTCGGCAAGCTCGAACGTGGGCGTGCGGATGGTGCGGCCCGCTTGTTCCCATTTGCCATGGCGGCCTTGGTCAGGCTCGACGCCGTCGGCTCGAGCGAGCCGATTCCAGCGGGCGTCGCGCACGGCGGCGCCGGCCAAACGAACCCCTTCCGGCATCCCCTTGCCCGAGAGCTGCAATTGGCCGATTCGCTGCGGCGACGTGCCGAAGGCGTAGCCGTTGGTTCGCCACTGGGCTTCGGTTGCGAAATTGAAGTCGATGAGATGTTGGTGATTGGGGAACTCGCCATCAAGCGGCGTGAACGCCAGCGAGTCGAACGCTTCTTTACGCTGATCATCGCCGCTGGTCGCCAGCTTGCCAAACAGGTGAAGCGGGTGTTGCGGCTCGCCGGACGCTTGCTGCAGCTCGCGCACCAGGGGCGAAAGCTGTTCGACCCGCACGCCATGCTCCTGAGCGATCGCGGCTCGATCGGCATCCTTCGTTTGCAACACGGCGATCGCTGCGGACAGCAGCGACTTCCAGTTCGATTGTCGAGCGGCGGCGGCTTCGCGCAGGGCGGCGGTCAGCGTCGTTTGCGTTTGCTGGTCAAGCTTGGCCAACTGGTCGGCGACCTGGTCGTTGTGCGCCATCGTCTCGAAGCGGACCTGACGATACTCGGAGCTTTGCAGGAAACCGAACTGGCGGTAGTAGTCGGCCTGCGAGATGGCGTCGAACTTGTGATCATGGCAGCGAGCGCAGGCGATCGTGAGCGCCATGAACGACTTGCCCATCACGTCGACCATGTTGTCAAAGCGATCGGCCTCGTCCTTGCGAATATCGACCGGCGAGTGGACCCATTCGCCCAGATGCCAGAAGCCGGTTCCCAGGATCGATTCGTTGTAGTGCTGGTCCGGGTGCAACCGCGGCTCTTCCAGCAAGTCGCCGGCCAGGTGCTCGATCACCAATTGGTTGTAGGGCAGATCTTGGTTGAGGGCGCGAATGACGTAGTCGCGGTACTCATGGACGTTGGGGATGTTGTAGTCAAACTCGTGGCCGCGCGATTCGCCGTAGCGCATCAAGTCGAGCCAGTGCCGACCCCATTTCTCACCATAGCGGGGCGAAGCGAGGAGTCGATCGACAACCGTCTCTTTCGCTTGCGGCGATTCGTCCGCCAGGTAGGCGTCGATCTCGGCGGGCGTCGGCGGCAAGCCGATCAGGTCGAATGTGACGCGGCGCAGCCAGGTTCGTTTGTCGGCCGGTGCGTTCGGCTCGAACTTGGCTTGTTCGAGCTTCGCCAGGATGAAGCGATCGATATCGTCCAAGGGCCAATCGGCCTGCGAAACCTTCGGGGGAAGGGGATGCGACAGCGGCTGCCAGGCCCAGTGCTGCGACTTGCGGGCATCGATGTCGAACGCCTTTTTGACGAACTCGGGCGCTTCTTCCTTGGGCCAGGGCGCGCCCATCTTCACCCAGCGAGTGAGGATGGCGATTTCGGCGGCCGGCATCTTGGTGTTGGGAGGCATCTCGTAGAGGTCGTCCCAATTGATCGCGTCGACCAAGAGGCTCTCTGCGGGATTGCCGACTTCGATGGCGGCGCCACTGTCGCCGCCGGTCAGGATCGCGGCGCGAGAATCGAGAAGGAGACTGCCGGCTGGCTCTTCGGCGTCGGCGCTATGGCACTCGTAGCAGTGACGCACCAGCAGCGGACGGACTTCTTTCTCGAAGAACTCGAGGTGGGCGTCGGGAAACTCCGGCGCCGGTTCGGCGGTCTGACCAGGCGTCGCCCAAACGACGGCCAGCGAAACAAACAACGATGCGGCGATGTAGCGCGACATGCGGCAACTCGTCAGGCGGGAGGAAGGGGGAAAAGGAGCGCGGTGGGGATCGGCGGGGGCCGCCGACGCTCCCTCATCGTAGCCGTCGCCAGAGGAGAGGTCAAAGATGATTCGGGGATACAAAAGTAGGTCGCTGGAACTTCTAGCTGCCTGTTGAAAAATGCCCTCGTGGCATTTTCCAACCTCGCCAGGCTCAGAGCGTAGCTCTTCGCGGCTCGCGAAATAACGACTTCCGTCGCTATTTTGGGATCGCATCCCTGCGATCCAGCAGCCCGTTGAGAAAATCAACGGACTGCTAGGCGTCATCCTCAAGCGTCTTGCGAGGCTTTCCACTATTGCCAGTCAGTTCCTCCAGTTTGTCGGCGAAAACGCTATACGGGCCTTCGCTAAACAAGACGAAGCGGATCAGCCGCGGCTGCTGGTGATACTTGAACCACAGGATCGAAGTCTTCAGCGCAATCTCGGCCGCCAGATCGAGCGGATAGCCATAGGCGCCACAACTGAGCGCTGGAAACGCAACGCTGGTAGCGTCGTGCGCAGCCGCCAGTTCCAGGCAGCGCGTGTAGGCCGACTCCAGCTCTTTCTCCTCTTGGGCCGAGCCCCCCTGCCAGATCGGACCGACCGCGTGGATCACATAGCGGGCGGCTAGCTCGCCGGCCGAACTGATGACCGCCTCGCCGGTGGGACAGCCATCGGGATAACGACGGCGGGTCTCCATCATGATCGAGGGCCCCCCGGCTGCGTGGATGGCGCCATCAACTCCCCCGCCGCCGGCCAGACGACTGTTGGCGGCGTTGACGACGATGTCGACGTTTTGTTTGGAAATGTCGCCAATCATTAGCTCAACACGCTGGTTTCCCCATCTTCTCTCCATTAAACTTCTCCTGCGCCAGTCGGTGGGTTTACCCCAATTTTAAGAGTTCGTTGGGTCGAAACGAAATTTCTGCCGATGAGAGAGATGACCCAGACTAGATTCGCCTGTTTGAATATGAGAACCGCTGACATGCGACAACGCCTGACTCTTGTGGGCCTGACCATGCTGACCGCCGCGGCGCTTGCTAGCGTTGCGACGGCTCGTGACATCTATGTCGACAATTTGCGCGGCGATGATCATCACAACGGCACTTCGGAAGAACTAGGCGAAAACGTCGACGGCCCTTGCCGGTCGATTGCGAAAGCGTTGCGAGTCGCCTGCATGGGAGACCGCATCGTCCTGAAGAACAACGGCATTCCGTATCGCGAGTCGATCACCTTTCAAGCGGCGCGGCACAGCGGGTTCTATGATGATCGCCCGTTTATCCTGGAAGGCAACGGCGCGACGCTGGACGGCTCGGCCCTGGTGCCGCTGGACGCCTGGGAAGTGGCCGGCCCCGATCTGTATCGCTTCAGCCCCTGGCGAAAGGCGTACAACATCCTGTTCATGGACGACAAGCCGCTGGAAGAAGCGCAGGTCGAAACCGACGCCGACCTGGCTCAGATGCAACCCCTGCAGTGGGCGCTGCATGACGGCTTTATCTACTTCAAATCGGAAAAGAACCTCGGGCTGGGGGGCTATCGTCTGACCTACACCGGTCTGACGGTCGGCATCACGCTGTATGACGTGCGGTTTGTCGAGATCCGCGATTTGACGGTCCAAGGCTTTCAACTCGACGGGATCAACGCCTTCGACAATGCGTTGGAAGTCAACTTGAACGGCATCACCGCCCGCGGCAACGCCCGCAGCGGCATCTCGGTCGGCGGCGCTTCGCGGGTCGCCATCCGCGGCGCCTTGGCCGGCAACAACGGCGTCGCGCAAGTGCGGACCGAAGGGTTCTGCCGCGCGGCGATCTCGGGCAGCGAGTTGCTCGAGAACACCGGCCCGGCGATCGATCGCCAAGGGGGCGACGTCTCTGTGGACGGCAAGCCTTTCGAACCAGCGCCGCCGGCCGTGCAACAGGCTTCGGCGGAATTGCCCATCGAAGTGGAGGCGGTCGAGCCGTACGCCGAATGGGCGTCGGTCAACTATCTGGAGCAGACGCTGCTGCACCTGGAAGTGATTACTCGCTAGCGGTCGAACAATCGGTTGGGATGTCGGCGTACGCCTGGTCCTCGTGCGGATGCTCTTGTTCCTCCTCGGCTTCGTGCATCAGCACGCCCACTTCCTTGCGATAGAGCCAGTAATAGACGACGCCGACCAAGGCCATCAAGATCGTAATCATGCGATAGCCAAGGGCCACGATCGTTCCCATGCCATCGGGGGCGGGGGGCGTCGGGACGTTCTGATAGAGATAGTTCATCGCCAATTCAAACGTTCCCATCCCGCCGGGGGCGATCGGCAGCGCGGCGAACAGCATCGACAGCGGTACGATCACCAGGTGCTCGATCAAGCTGGGGGCGTCGGTAAACAGCCCGGTGGCGATGCAGTAGATCGACAGCGCGAACAGGCAGTGAATCGAAAGGCTGATCACGGCGATTGTCGTCAGTACCAGCGGTTGGCGGCGATAGAGCCGGACGGCGTCGATCACGTTGCCAATTTTCGAGCCGACTTTGGGCAGGCCGCGGAAGAACTCGGAGACGCTCCCCTGCGTGAAGCCGGGCAGCAGAATCATGCCAACCCCGAGCCCGCCGACTATCGTCAGGCCGTAAATGATGTTCAGTGCGGTCAGCATCGCCGTGTCGGCCGACGAGCGATCGATCGCCAGCGTGGCCAGCGACGTAACCACTAGCAGCGCGTAGAGCCCGATCATGCGGTCGACGACGACGGTGGCGAACGCGGCGGCCCGGCTTTGGGGATATTCCCGCGCGATGAAGATCGCCTTGAACAGGTCGCCGCCAACGGCGCCGGCGCCGACGAAGTTGAACAGAAAGCCGAGGAACCCCAGCCGCAGCGCATCGGTGACCCGAAACGGCATCTCCAGCGCCACCACCAGCAGCCGCCACCGCAAGAAAGTGCAGATCAGCGCGGTCATCGCCAGCAGAAAGGCGAGCGACAGCAACCCCCAGTTTTTGGGCGAATCGACGATCTGCTGCAGTTCATCCCCATGATTGACCACCAGATCGCGGATCAAATAGGTCAAAATTCCTGCGGGAACCGCGAACTTCAGCAGCGCGAAAAGGATCTTCTTTACCAAAACTCAGGTCCACGTAATGAGTTAAACACGTAAGGAGTTAAAAAATTTCGCCTCAGATTAGGGCGGGCCGCTTGGCGTCCTTGACACTGACCGGGTCGGTTGATAATTTTAGTTCTTTGTTGCTGGACTTGCCGCTGACGTAAGGTAGTTTCCGAAGTCGGTGGTCAGCATCTTTGCTGATACCAGCCACAACAGCCGGGGGATTAGCTCAGCTGGGAGAGCGCTTGCATGGCATGCAAGAGGTCGCAGGTTCGATCCCTGTATCCTCCACTAAAAAGGTCGTTTGCGTTAGATCGCAAGCGGCCTTTTTTTCTGCGCTTTGCGGCAGAAGCCAGTGTCCATAGGGGTTGTGCAGGTCGTGCAAGCGAACCAAACGCTCTTGGGCAAAGAATTCTCTTTTCCCAGATAGGGGGGAGATTAGAATTCAACAAACCAGCGAGGAGGTCTAAATGGCGACAACACAAGCTCCGCAGTTTTTGCACTACGACTTGGGGGGAATGCTCCAAAGATCGAATTGTTGAGGTCAAGCTCAGCGGCAGTGCTAATGTTCAACTGATGGATGCAGCAAATCTCGCTCTCCAAAAGCGAGGTGAGTCGTATCGATACTATGGCGGCCATGTTACTAAAAGTCCCTTTCGCATCCGTATTCCGCGGAATGGACAGTGGCACGTTGCTATCGATTTGGGTGGCGCTGCGGGACAAGTGACCGCATCTGTTCGGCTTGTTTGAAAGTGTCCATTGCATGACGCAAGAACAGCCCTCTCCTGAATACCGGGTAGCTCCGCTATCAGTCCGTTGATTTTCTCAACGGGCTGCTGGATCGCAGGGATGCGATCCCAAAATAGCGACGTAAGTCGTTATGTTGCGAGCCGCGAAGAGCTACGCTCTGAGCCTGGCGAGGTTGGAAAATGCCACGAGGGCATTTTTCAACAGGCAGCTAATGATTAGCCAGGGGGCAGTAATGGAGATGGCCGGCGAAAGCTACGAAGTGATTTTGGAGGACTGCCCCGTCTACGATCCTGCGTCAGCCGACAACTCGATTCGCGTGGGTCATGAGTATGTTTTGCAGGCGAGCGCTGCGTATCGTCCCCGTTCGTTCCATGTCGTCCGCGTCCTCCGCAACGACGAGGAAATCGCGTCTTGCATCTTGATCGCTGGCGGTGGAGCTTCGGCGATTCATGACAATTCTGCGGTGCCGGTGGAAGATGTTCTGTACATTGCGGTGGGAGATCAACTTGCGGCGCTGTCGCTTCCCACATTGAAGCTGACGTGGTCAGCCCAGGCGGACAACGCAACTTGCTTTGGAGTTTTCTACTGCGAGCAGCGCGACTGCTTAATTACGCACGGCGAACTAACGATCGCTCGGTTCTCACGGGCAGGCAAAGTAGAATGGCAGACCGGCGGCCCCGATATTTTCACGGGCCAGTGCAAGCTGGAAGAAGACGCGGTTCGTGTTGTCGATTTCAACGGCGACGTCTATCGGCTTCGACTGGATGATGGCCAATGTCTGCCGGCGAACTGAGCAGTTCGGTCGAACCTCGCAAGGAAAGTCTACGCGATGCAAGAACCTGACGAGGAGCCGCCGCCGCGTCCTTCGATCTGGCTGGCGATGCATTCGCTGGTTGCGATCGGGGGATCGCTCCTGTTCGTTGCAATTGTGCTAGGAGGGCTAACCTCTCGATTGCATCCATGTGAGAAGATTGCGTTTGGCGTTCTGGCGATACCTTTCGCCCTATTCGCGCTCTTGCAATACGATGGAACGTTTTGGCGTCGCGAGTCGAGCACGCTACTAGCAGCCCTCTTGCAATCAATCGCCGTCATCGCGACATTTTGCTTGGGAAGTGTCTCCTTCGAGCACGACCGGCTTAACGCTGGGATAGGTTTTGCGGTCGCCGTTTATTGTGCGGTTGGAGTCTTCCTAAATCTCCGCTGGCGGGATCGTCTATTGGTCGCTTTTTCACGGGGCATAGAACTAAGTCGTCGATTTCAATTCACGCTGTTGGAGATTATGACCCTTTCTGCGACGATCTGCGCGATGCTGGCGATCGCTACCGCCACGGCGCGCTCGATACCGCCCTTAGTCGCAGATCATGTTGATGCCGCAAGCGTCCCTTTAGACTTACCAGAAGGCGCGAACGACGTTTCCTATTGTCGCCGCTTTCGCTACGGCTTCGAGGCGGAGTTCCTCGTCGACGAGCATGAACTGGAAGTTTGGCTGCAGGAGGAAACCTTTCCGTTCCATGACGAGACTCCCAATCGGCAATTCAAGGAGATCGTCACGCCAGAAACCGTATTGCGTGCGGAGGAGTTCTCGGGCCCAAATACTGCCACCGTGAAAGCCGGACTAGTTTCTCGATACAACGATGGAGCAGGTAGTGGGTATCGCGTGGTCTACGACCGCGATGCGAAGCGAGCGTATTACAGTTTTGGCTTCGATTGAACAGAGCAAAGGCAGGTCAGGCTTTCGCCCGACGGCGCACCGTATTTTGTGATTGCATCCGCATTTCCTCGCTGGCGCTGCGGGCTAGTGTTTGATCGCTTCCGACTTCGCTTGAAACATCTCGAGCCACGCCAGTGTGATCGCGGCGCCGATCGACTTTTCGCCGCTGCGGTATTCTTCCGGCGTCTTACCCCAATAGAAGCCGATCCAGCCGCTCGCGTGCGGTTTCGACTTGTCGATGAAGTCGCTCAGTTGCTCCGCCGAACGCTTCAGCGGGAACATTTCTTCGATGATCACCGGTTTGCCAGCCGCGGCGAAGCCGGCCAGCGTTTCTAACGCGTCGGCCTGTTTGTCTTTCTCGGGATAAAGGTGAACGGCGACGAAGTCGAGCGGGGCGGCGATCTTCTCGGACGCGAAGCCGCCGGTCAGGCCAGGCCGATCGAGACTCCACGGAACCAGGTCGACCGTGATCAGATGCTACTCGTCATGTTGGCGAATCGCTGCGACGAGCGTCTTGAGCCAGGCGAGCGCCACGTCGGCGCGGTCGCGGCCCGCACGATCGCGGGTAATGAACTGCACAAAGAACTTATCGCCCAGGCCCCAGCCAATTCGCTTGCGGTTTGGCGCCGCCGGGGACGATCGGCTCGTTCATCAGATCATCGCAAAAAATCGCTGGGCTGTTGGCGCAGACTTGCGCGACGGCGCTCCAGAAGACGGCCTGGGCTTTCCACCTCGCCGCTTCGCCTTGTCGTAAAGCGGCGGCTCAATTACGCTTGCATCCAACGCAGGCGACCTCTTGCCTGCGATCGATCGCAGGAGATTTCGCCGCATGCCATTTCGTTGGGACTATCGACAGCACGTTTCGCTCGCGTGGTTTGTGCTGAAATGGCTGGCGATCTGTCTACCGGTGGGCATCTTCGTCGGTTCAGGCGTCGCTTTCTTTCTCTGGTCCCTGCACGTCGTCACGCTGACGCAGTGGGACCATCCTTGGCTGCTGTACCTGTTGCCGGTGGCCGGAATCGCCTCCGGGCTGATGTATCACTATCTGGGGCCAGAGGCCGAAGGGGGCAACAACCTGATCATGGAGCAAATCCATGAGCCCGGCGGCGGCGTGCCCCTGAAGATGGCGCCGCTGGTCTTGATCGGTACGTTGATCACGCACTTGTTTGGCGGTTCGGCCGGTCGCGAAGGAACCGCGGTGCAGATGGGGGGAAGTTTGGCCGGCGGGCTTGGTCGGCTGCTGAAGCTGTCGCCTGACGAAATGCGGATCTTGCTCTCGGCCGGCGTTGCGGCGGGTTTTGGCGCCGTGTTTGGTACGCCGCTCACCGGCGCGATCTTCGCCGTCGAGGTGATCGCGATCGGGCGGATGAGCTACAGGGCGATCATCCCTTGCCTGATGGCCAGCGTCATCGGCGATCAGGTCAACACCGCCTGGGGAATCGGGCACACGCACTACCACATCGCCTTCGAAGCGGCGATCACCAGCAACATGTCGGCGGTGTCGCTCGACTGGGCGCTGACCGCCAAGGTGGCGATCGCGGCGATCTTCTTTGGCCTGGCCAGCGTGCTCTTCGCCGAGCTAACGCATGGCGTCAGCTGGACGGCGAAACGCCTTATTCCGATTCCGTGGCTGCGCCCGGCGGTGGGCGGCTGCGTCGTCATCGCGCTCGTTTGGATACTGGGTACCCGCGACTATCTGGGCTTGGGCGTTTCGTCCCATCCGCCCGAGGCCGAGCGCATCTGTATCGAGTCGTGCTTCTACGCTGGCGGCGCCGGTTGGCTGAGTTGGTGGTGGAAGTTGCTGTTTACCGCGGTCACCGTCGGCAGCGGTTTTAAAGGGGGCGAAGTGACGCCGTTGTTCTTCATCGGCGCCGCCCTGGGCAGCGTGCTGGGCGTCGCCATGGGAGCGCCGGTCGATTTGATGGCGGGGCTGGGCTTTGTCGCCGTCTTCGCCGGAGCGACCAACACGCCGCTCGCCTGCACGATCATGGCAATCGAGCTGTTCGGCCCCGGGCACGGCACGCTACTCAGCAGCGGATTGGTCGTCTATGCGGCGGTCGCTTGTTTCCTGTCGTACTTTCTGAGCGGAAGCTCAAGCATCTATCATGCTCAGAAGCGGGATGAGGAGCCGCGCGAAGAAACGCAAACGCCAGAAACGGACTAGGAGCCTCGGGCTACGATGGTGAGCGCATTTATTTCTTCCCGCCTAGCGGTTTGCTGATCAGCATCTTCAGCTTCCCCTGCTCGCTCACCAGCTTCCCCGCTTCGATGTCGGCTTCGGTAAATCGGGCCAATAGGATCTCCCCGTCGGTCGCGCGGTTGCGGTCGTACGAGATGTAGATCGTCCCGTCCGCCGCCTGAAAGCCGTCGGGATAGCTGACTCCCTTGCGCTCGTCGAGGATCAGCCCGCCGGTCCACGTTTTGCCTTCATCGTTTGATAGCCAGGCCGATAGTTGCACGCGGCCGTGGTGGTCGTCGATCTGGTCGCCATGTTTGATCAGCAAGATCTTGCCGCTGGCCAAACGCCGCACATGGAATCGGGCGTTCGGTTGGCGAATCCCTTTCGGCTCGGTTGGTTCGGCCCAGGTCTTGCCGCCATCGGGCGAGGTCGTCTCCATAATCCCTTTCGCCGTCCGGGCGAGCATCCAGAGCGAACCATCCTTCCGCTCAACGATCATATGCTCGTGCCAGTCAGGGTTGGGGAAAGTGGCGGCGCCGCGGCGCTGCCACGTTTCTCCCTGGTCGGTCGAAACGAAGACATTGGCGCCGCGCAGCGGATCAAGCTCGGTAAAGCAACGTTTGAACTTGCCAAAGCCGGGCCGTTGGTCGAGCGAGATCGGCAGCATCCACTCGCCGGTCGACAACACGGTCGGCTTGTTCAGCGTTACCCCATGCCAGATCCGCCGCGGTTTTGACCAGACCGGCTGATCGGCGTCCGGGTTCTCGCAAACGGTCGCCCACACGCCGGCCCGCCCGTCAAACATCTCCATCGACTGATCAAAAATCAGCCAGAGTCGTCCCAGCGGATCGGTCCACAGATTGCCAACCAGCACGCTGCGGTCCATCGGCAGCGACGGCGAATGCGAATCAACAACAAGTCGCGGCGGCGACCAGGTCTCGCCGTTGTCGTCACTGCTGGCCAACACAAAGAACGCCTTGGGGCTATCACCCCCAGCGACCCAACTGGCCCAGATCCGCCCACCGGGCGTCTGAGCGATGCCGATCGTCATGCCATAGTCAAGCTTGTCGAGCCCGTACTTTGGCAGCGGCATGGTGTTGAGTGTCGGAGGAATCAGCGCGAGATCGGCGATCGATTCCATCACTTCGATTTCGTAGGCTTTCGCTTGTTCGGGCGTGATGTTAGCAAAGTCGCGTTCTTCGGCATGGGCGGCAGCAAGAGTGATAAGGAGAGTTAGTGCCGTGTAACATTTGCATCTTAAGTTCTGCATGATGTCGTTTCCGCAGGCTGTGAGCGAAAGCAGGTTCATCGAATCGTCTCTTGCGTCCGGCAATTGCTTGCCTCTGTTGGGTGGGGTGGTGTAGTATGATTTGGCGTGGTCGCTCTAGGTGAAATTCGATTGGCTAAATCATGCGTTTTGATGATTATCACCGGACAATCATTGGGTATCACGGAACTCGCGCGAGTATTGCCCAGGGCATAGTCGGTGGCAAGAGTAAATTCCGAGCCAGTAAGAACCGAGATGATTGGTTAGGACATGGTGTGTATTTTTGGGAGTATGCCCCTCAGCAGGCCTTATGGTGGGCTAAGCGGCGGCAAAAACGCCATAATTGGAACGAACCGATTGCGATCGTCGCCTCGATGATTCGCCTTGGGTTTTGTTTCGATCTTCTCGACCCGCACAATATCAATTATCTGGACGAAATTCACCAAGAGTACAAGACTGTAAACACTGCGGCGGGCGTGCCGATTCCAAGGAATGCTAATCACTACAAGTACTTAGATTGCGCGATCTTCCAATATGCCTATGCAGCAATCGAAGCAAGTGGAGAAAAGGTCGACTCCGCACGTGCCGTTTACGTTCCTACCGATTCGACCAAGCGGATTTGGGAAAGAAGCTGGATTTCCAGAGATACCCACATTCAGGTTTGCGTTAGAAATCAAGCCTGTATATTAGGCACTTGGCTTTACCACACAAAAGAACTTGAGGGTTCCGATGGCGTCAAAGAAAGTGAAGAAGCTTCCTCGATCGACATCGAGTTTGAAGATCAAGAAAGCAGTCAAACAATTGAAGGCGATGCCGATGACGGATCGAGTTCAATTGATGGTGAAGGCGAAGCTGATGACTCAGGAAGAGGCAGATAAGGCGAAGGCGAAGCTAGTTCATGCGGAATAGGATCTACAAACGATCCAAGCATTTGGTCCAGATTGGCGTTTGTTGGATCGCCTCGGAAACTAATCGTCGAATTGACGAAATCACCCCAACTCCGCATGCCCAATCAGCGTGTACTTCGGCCCGCGTCGTTCCAGTTGACTGGCGTAGATGCTCGCTTCCATCGCGGGGCTGACGCCCGCTTCGAAGTGGGCGTGTTCTTTCAGCAGCTCGGTGAGATTCTTTAGCTGCGGCGTGGGGCGTTTGATGCGGCCCAGCGAGAGGTGCGGGTGAAACTTGCGGGCCGTTTCGGGGTAGCCGATATCGGCCAGTTCTTCAGCGATGGCATGCTGCATGTCGCAGAACCGCTCTTCGCCTTGCGTCATACCCAGCCACAGCGTGCGGGGACGTTCGATATCGGGGAATGCCCCGGCGCCAGCGATGGTGAAGTCGAACGACGCAACTCTTTCGGCGCCGCGCATCGCGGCCCGGCTGATGTCGACCGTTTCTTCCGGCGTCACATCCCCCAGGAAGCTGAGGGTGATGTGCATGTTTTCCGGCTCGACCCATTTGACGTCCGCTTCGCTGGCGGCCAGCAGGCGGATCAGGTCTTGAGCGCGGCGTTTTACTTCGTCAGTGACGGCCATCGCGATAAAGCAGCGCGTGACGTTCATAGCGGGGTTCTCGGCTGCTCGCGGTAGGGATCCGCTTCCCAAGTGAAGCGGATCGATTTTTCCTTGGCTCGCTTCGCTTAGAAGCTGAGCATTTGACGGTACTCGGCGAATCGGGCGTCAACTTCGGCTCGTTCGATCTTCTTCATCTTTTCGAGGCTGAAGTCTTCGACATTGAAGCTGGCGACGACCGTGCCGTACGCCATCGCTTCTTTCAGGGCGGCCGGCGAGAAGTCGTTCTTCTCGGCCAGGTAACCCATCATGCCGCCGGCAAAGCTGTCGCCGGCGCCGGTCGGGTCGACCACTTCTTCGGTCGGGTAAGCGGGCATCACGTAGGTTTCGTGCTCCGAGAAGAACATGGCGCCATGTTCCCCCTTCTTCAGCACGACGAACTTCGGCCCCATCTCCAGCACCTTGCGGCCGGCGCGAACTAGGTTCTCGTCTTCGGTCAGCTTCTTCGCTTCGCTGTCGTTCAGCACCAGGCCGTCGACCTTCTTCAGCATCGCTTCCAGATCGTCGCGGGCGATCTCGATCCACAGGTCCATCGTGTCGGCGACGACCAGCTTCGGCCCGGTCATCTGCTGTAGCACCTTCATCTGGGTCGACGGAGCGCCGTTGGCCAGAAACAGGAAGGGGCTACGGCAGAAGTCTTCGGGCAAGGTCGGGCTGAAGTCTTCCAGCACGTTCAGATGAACTTCCAGCGTGTCGCGGTCGTTCATGTTCGACTGGTACTTGCCGGTCCAGCGGAAGGTCTCGCCCCCTTTGACGATTTCCAAACCCTTGGTATCGACGTTGCGGGCCTGCAGCAGTTCGGTATGGGCGGCGGGCCAATCTTCGCCGACGACGCCGACCAGTTTGACGCCGGTGAAATAGCTGGCCGCATACGAGAAATAAACGGCCGAACCGCCGAGCACGTCTTCGCGGGCTTCGGTGGGGGTGTGAACGCTATCCAGGGCGATAGAACCGACGACGAGCAGTGGCATAACGATGGTTTCCAAACAAGGGGACGGACGAAGCCATTCGCGCCCGCTTTGACCACAGACGCCCAGCAAAAGGGCTGATTATAAGAAATCTGGGGCGGTTCCGTCGACCAGGGCGAAAGGAGCGGACCGGCTTGGCGAGCAGTCCGTTGATTTTGTCGACGGACTGCGTGATCGCAGGGATGCGATCCCAAAATAGCGACGTACGTCGTTATTTTGCGAGCCGCGAAGAGCTACGCTCTGAGCCTGGCGAGGTTGAAAAATGCCACGATGGCATTTTTCAACAGGCAGCTAGCCGCCTGGGACGAGTTCCCAGCGGAGAGTGGTGATTCGCCCTTGCTCGGCCTGGAGCGCTTTGTCGCTGGAGTAGGACTTCCGCGGGATTTCGCGAGCCATAATCGACAGATCGATCTCGTTCACTTTCCAGGGCCACGGCGAAATGGTGAATCGCCCGTCTCCCTGCGGCTGAATCTGCAGCGGGATCTTGTCCGGCGTCTCCATCTGGTGGGGCTCGGTCCGCTCGGCAATGCAGAACCAGAGGCTGATCCAGTCGAAGAAGCGGAGCTCTTCCAAGGCCCGCTGCGCCCGCTCTTCGCTCCGATCGCGATCGCTGGCCATCCAACCAGCCAGCCAGTACGCGCATTTCTTTTCGTAGTGATACAGAAAGGCCCGGCCGCCGGGCGTATTGGCCGAGTGACTTTCGGACCGCAGGATCGAGAAATGCCGGGCGACAATGTACTGCGCCAGCGGTCCCCAAGGCGCGACGGCGTCAATCGAATGCCGCCAGATCGTCTCGGCCTCTTCATGCGGCATGTCGAGAAACGACATCGGGCGGCCGGTCTCGGGATCGACCCGCGGCAGCGGATCCCACTGGTCCCAGCCGTCGTCATGATGGTAGATCGCCGGCAAGGTGTTCACGCGGCAGGGCAAATCGAGAAACGGCCCGGCGCCCCAGGCTTCGGCAAAGCGGCCTGAGACATGCGCATGGGCAGTCTGAAAAATGAGCTGAAAAACCGGCTCACCGAATTTGTCGATAGCTTCGCGTACAATCATGGGGCGTCTCCATGTTCTATTCTACGCGATCGTCGCGGGCATGTGGTTGTGAAAAGAGGCGCAATCGCGTTACGCCGCACGTTCCGGCGGTACCTGAATCTCGGCGCTCGCTTCGAGTCCTTCGGCGATGGCCGGCAAGATTCCTTTGCGGCGATAGACGGGCGCAATGTGTTTGCGTAGTCTCGGCAATACCGCCGCAAACCCGGCGCTCCCCAGCAGGCAACAGCCGCCGCAGATGACGATTGCGACCGTCGTGCCGAAATGGTTGGCGATGGCGCCGGCGATCAGGCTGCCAATCGGAGCGGCGCCCATGATGGCCATCGTGTAGAGGCTCATCACTCGGCCTCGTTTGTCTTCGTCGACGATCGTTTGGATCAGCGTGTTGCCGCCGGCCAACTGCATCATCATCGTAAAACCGATCGCCATCAACAAACCGAGCGACAGCGGGATGTTGCGCGAGAAGGCGAATGTGATCATCGCGACGCCATGTACGGCGCCGGCCAGCGCCATCCGTCGCGCTAGTCCCAACACCGACCGTCGCGACGCGAGATAGACCGCCGCTCCCAGCGCGCCCACGCCGGTCGCCCCGGTCAGCAGGCCAAACAGGTCAGGGCCGCCATGCAATACTTCGCTCGCCACGGCGGGCAACAACACCGACATCGGCATTCCCATCATGCTGACCATCCCCATCAACAGCAACAGCACGCAGATCGGCGGAAAGCCAAACGCATAGCGAAACCCTTCGACAATGCCGGCGCCCAGCTTCGCTCCTGGGGCAGGCCGAATCTGGGGGAGATCGCGCATCAGCAGGTAGGCCCCGATCACCGCGACATAGCTGATCGCGTTGACGGCAAAGCAAAGCGTAGCGCCGATGCCGGCCAACATCAAACCGGCCGCAAATGGTCCGACCAGCCGCGAGCCGGTCACGATCGATGAGTTAAGCGCGATCGCGTTGGGCAGGTCTTCTCGATTAGGGACCATGTCGACCAGAAACGCCTGGCGGGTCGGCATGTCAAACGCGTTGGTCGCCCCTAAGATCAAATTGAGCAAGATGATCTGCCAGACTTCGATTTGCCCGGTCCACATTAGCAGCGCCAGAATTGCGGCCTGCGACATGGCGATCGCCTGGGTGACCAACAGCGTGCGGCGGCGACTGAATTGGTCCGAAAGTCCGCCGGCGACCGGGGCGAGAAAAAAGGTCGGAATCTGCCCGGCGAACGCGACAATGCCCAGCAGCAGCGGCGAGTTGGTCATCTCGTAGACCAGCCAGGCGAGCGCCGTTTGCTGCATCCAGGTGCCAATCAGCGAGACGCTTTGCCCCACCAAAAACAGGCGGTAGTTCCGATGCGCCAGGGCGCGCACGATCCCTCCAGATTGCGAACGGGGACTGGAGATCTCGGCGGAATGGCCTGCCATGGCGTGCGAACGGTCCTGCAAAAGGGAAAGGCGCGTGATATTCCCTTAATAATTCGCATGCAAACGAGTCGAGGCAAGGCCAATCGGATGAACTTTCGTTCATGTTGGCGTGCGGGCGGCCGCCATTGGGGGCGAGATCACTACTCTTTTTCAGGCGGCCGAAGCGGTGAACCGGTGGAAGGGAGCGGGATTTCGGCGGTCGTTTCCATGGCGTCTCCCAGCGGAGAACCTCCCTCGGCGACGTCCAGCATCTCGATCGCTTTTTTCCGCAAACTGGGCAGCATCCAGGCAAACGCCAGGCTGCCGGCGATACAGACGACGCCGCTGACGGTGATCGACGCCAGCGGACCATAAAACTGGGCGATCGTCCCGGCGATCAAACTGCCAAAGGGCGCCGTCCCTAGTACCGCCATCGTGTAGAAGCTCATCACCCGGCCGCGCATCTCCTCTCGCACGACCGTTTGCAGCACAATGTTAGCGCCAGCCTTGATCAGCATCAACGCGAACCCCGTGATCGCCAGAATCGCCAGCATCAAACCAGGGACCTTCGTCCAGGTAAACAGCAACATCCCGCCGCCGTAGACAAAGCCTGCCATGACGATCCGCAGGCCAATTCCCATCACCGTCTTGCGCGTCGCCAGGTAGAAGCCGGCCAGGATGGCGCCGACGCCGGTAGCGCCGGTCATCTCGCCATAAAGATCGGGACCCGCGTGCACCAGATCTTCGACGATCGCCGGCAGCACGACCGAGCCCTGCATCCCCATCACACTGACCAGGCACATGAACAGCAGCAGCGAATAGACCGGCGGCAAGCCGATCGCATAGGTGAACCCTTCGACCATGCCATCGCGGACGGCCATCTTCTTGGCCGGCGCCGGTTCGGCCAGGTTGCGCATGAAGAACAGGGCCGTGATCACCGGGATGTGAGTGATCGCGTTGATCAGAAAGCAGTACGCTTCTCCCAGCGTCGCGAGCAACAGGCCGGCGACCAATGGTCCGACCAGCCGCGAGCCATTGACGATTGCCGAGTTGATCGCGATGGCGCCACCCAGGTCTTCCCGGTCATCGACCAGATCGGCGACAAGCGCATGCCGCAGCGGCACTTCAAACGCGTTGACGATCCCCAGCACCAAGCTAAACGCGATGATCTCCCATTGGTTGATCTGCCGCGCCCAGACTAGCGCCGATAGGGTCGCGGCCTGCAGCATGGCGATCCACTGCAATAGCATGATCGCCTGGCGGCGGTTCACGCGATCCGACAGCACCCCGGCCAGCGGCGCGAGAAAGAACGTCGGGATCTGCCCAGCGAACGCGACCAGGCCGAGCACAAACGTCGAATGGCCGAGGTCATAGGTCAGCCACGCCATCGACGTGTACTGCAGCCAGGTGCCGGTCTGCGAAACTGCCTGGCCAAACGCGAAGTAGCGAAAATTGGGATGGCGCAGCAGCGGTCCAAAGACCGAGCGGGGGGCGAAGGGAGTTGGCGGGACGTCGTCGGCGGACATGAGGGCTTAAATGGGCGGTCGGGGTGGTAAGTCTAGAGCGGAAAAGCAGTTGCCGCCCCACGATGCTGGTCAAACCAAGAGAGATAGTCGCGATTGTCGTTCACCGCAAGACAAATTGATTAGAACCGAAATGAAGCCCCAGGAAAGACACGGTCTAGCGGTCCGTTGATTTTCTCGACGGACTGCGTGATCGCACGGATGCGATCCCAAAATAACGACGTAAGTCGTTATTTTGGGAGCCGCGAAGAGCTATGCTCTGAGCCTGGCGAGGTTGAAAAATGCCACGATGGCATTTTTCAACAGGCAGCTAGTCCGCGGCAAGCGCAAGTGACGAGCGAAAGAGGGGAGAATCGCGCATAAAAACGCCAAGAATGGGCCGTGATCGCCTGAAGAAACGCCGCACGACACTGAAAAAAAAGCAAGCCAAGAAAACAAAGAAGCCAAGACGATAGTGCGGAAAGCGGCGTCGTTGTAGCCCGCAGCGCAAGCCGAGGGAATGCGGCCGCAAGGTCAATGACGAATGACGAACAACAAACCGGGTGGCCCGGTCACGTCGGCTTCCGACTGGCCGGGTTGCGCAGCAACAAGATGCCTCACCATCCGGATTGTCTCTTCAGCAACGCCTCCATCCGTCATGCCCTGCAACCAACATCCCCATCCTTCTTCCGCCCCGGAGGGGCAAGCCAACCTAGCCTAGGGCGAAGTCGCCCACCAGGCGACGCAGCCCTAGGTAACGTCGCCACCCTGATCGAAAGCCCCGGAGGGGCGAACCTAACGAGCGACCAATCCGGTCCAACGTCAACGATTGATTTCGCGCACCGTTCCTGGGGCTGCGTCGCGAAGCGCGACTACGCCCCAGGCTAGGTTGGAACGGCCCTCCGGGCCTGATGACGTTCGTCATTCGGACCTTCGGATTTGATTCGACATTCGCTCCTTCGACATTCGTCATTGAAATGGACGCCGCATTCCCTCGGCTCGCGCGTCGGGCTACGATTTTGTGCGATTTCGCCCTTGTTTTCTCGGGTCAAAATTGGTTTGACAAATTGCTCGACTTTTGGGCTAATGCCTCTCGCAACATGGGTGACGGATGCCCGTCGATTCTTCCCGCCGGCCTGGCGACGCTCTTCGCCGTGGCCATCAAACATGACGAAATGTAACGAAACGTGTGCCACTGCTGGCTTGTCCAGCAACGTCTGCAGGCAACGTAAATAACTCGTAGGGTCCGCTGTGCGGACTACGGCAGCGCGTTTGCTTGCGCGATTCGAAAAAGGGTCAGGTCGCTTTTTCGCGGTCGCGTGCTGCGCGTGTGGAAAACTTACTCGCGAAAAAGAGACCAGATCCTGTTTCTCAATCGGCCCTGTTTCTCATTCCGGCCGGTTTCTCGTTCAACTTTTTGGGGAGGCAAAATCATGAATCGTAGTGATCGGATCGAGCGGCTGCGGGAGTTGTTGCAAGGGCAAGGGATGTTCCCGATCGCGGTGCCTGATCCGATGATCGAGGCGGCGGTCGACCGGTTTGACTCGACCAACAAACCGCTGCAAGAGTTCACCTCGGTCGAACTGCTCGAGCAGCCGCACGAAGTCGACTGGCTGGTGCCCGGCCTGCTCTCGCGCGGCGCTCCGGCGGTGATTTGCGGGCCGAGCAAATGTTTGAAAACGTCGCTGGCGGTCGACCTGGTGGCGGCCTTGTCGACGGGCGAAAAGTTCTTGGGGCGATTTGCGACCAAGCGCAAGGTGCGCGTCGGCATCTTCAGCGGCGAGCAAGCGAAGCATGCGCTGACCGACTTAACGCGGCGGTGGATGACGAGCAAACAGAAACAAGAGACGCCCCGGTTCGTCTGCGCGCTGCAAGGGGCGAGTGCGAATCTTGAAAAACAGCTGCGGCAGTTGCGCGCGTGGATCGGCAAGTACGAGTTGGAAGTGGTGATGATCGACCCGCTCGACGTCGCGGCCAAAACAAAACGGGCCCACACGCTGCATCTGCAGGCGATGATCCGCTGTTGTCTCGAGTGCGGCGCGACGCCGATTTTGTGCTGCGCGACGCGCAAGACGATTCGGCCGCGAACGCTCAATGTGACCGACTTGCAAAGCGCCGGCTGTCACGACCTGGCCCGGCAATGGCTGCTGGTGAATCGCCGCCAAAGCTATGAACTCGGCAGCGGAAGGCATCAACTATGGCTGACTGTTGGCGGCGACGCCGGGCAAGATGATCTGTGGGGCGTTGATGTCGACGAAGGTCGGTTGAGTGATGCAACGGGAAGAAGATGGCAGACGAGCGTTCGTTCGCCGGAGTCGCTGAAGAACGAACAAGCCGCCCGCGAAGCGATGACCCGCGACGAGCGGCACGATGCAAAACTGCGCGTCGTGATCGAAAACCTCGGCCCCGACCGAGCGATGAAGCAAACGGTTCGCGAACATGCCGGGATGAACGGCACAATGTTCGCGGCCGCGTGGGAGCGCTTGTTGGCGAATGGCGAAATCGAAGCAGTAACCCCCGCCCGGCGAAGCGGCTTCGCCACCTTCCAGTTGAAAAACGTAGGGCAATCCAGCGTAGGGCAGGCCGTGCCTGCCGAGAGCACGAGCGACCACCCCGAACAAAGTCCACCCACCCCAAAAAACGAAACAGTCCAGTCCGGTCCGCCCGAGTTGCAAGAACCGCCCGTAGGGTCCGCTATGCGGACCAAGACCCCGCCAAACGATGACGATGATCAAGTCATCAACAACGCCACGAACAAGAAAGAGTCGCCAGCGAGTCCCGTCACGGAAAAACCAAAACAGTCCAGTCCCGTCGAACCGCACGAATCCACGAAACAGTCGAGTCCGACCCAAAAAGCCCCGGAGGGGCGCCGCCAATCTAGCCTAGGGCGAAGTCGCGCCAGCGACGCAGCCCTAGGAAAAGTCGCCACCATGATCGCAAGCCCCGGAGGGGCGACCCAATAAGAGAAACGGTCCAGTCCAGCGTCAACGATCGATTGAATCGCACCAACCTGGGGCTGCGTCGCGAAGCGCGACTGCGCCCCAGGCTAGGTTGGGACGGCCCTCCCGGCCTGAGAGATTGGTGATGGCGGCGTTTGTTAAGGGGCAGACCGAATGTTGAGGCATCTTGTTGCTGCGCAACGTGAGCCAGTCTTGGCAGACTGGTCGGGCCACCCGGGGAATTCAAGAATCGTCCGGTCCGGTTCGTTATTCGGGCATTCGGATTCGATTCGTCATTCTGGTTTCGGCATTCGTCATTGGGAATGGACGCCGCATTCCCTCGGCTTGCGCCTCGGGTTAGTGTGGGATTTTTCGTCCGCTTTCCGCTTTGCCTTGCGGCCGCATTTCCCTCGCTGGCGCATCGGGCTACTACTTTGGGCGTTTGCCAGGCAGCCGGCGGATCGCCTATTTTCGCTATACTGCACCGGAGTCTTGGAATTGTAAGAGGCGGAGACGAATGGATTGCCCTTTGAATTGGACGCAACTGCTATCGAGCGAGCGGACCCGCCGCAAACCGGCCGGCGAGACGACGCCGTCGCGGCAAGTTCCCGATGGCGAACGGCGGACCTCGTTTGAGCAGGATTACGACCGGATTGTCTTTTCTCCCCCGTTTCGGCGGCTGGCGAAAAAGACCCAGGTCCATCCGATGGCCAGCAACGACCATATTCACAATCGGCTGACCCACTCGATTGAAGTCGCCAGCGTCGCCCGGTCGTTTGCCCGGCGGGTAGCGGCGCTGATCGCGCCGGCGGATCTTTCGGCCAAGCAACGGACCTCGATCGACTGGATCGTCCAGTCCGCCTGTTTAATCCATGACATCGGCAATCCGCCCTTTGGCCATGCCGGCGAAGAGGTGATCCGGACCTGGGCGCAGAAGCATTGGGATTACATCTTTCCGGCGTCGCTGCGCAATGACCCCGAGCGCCAGCACTGGACCGCGGAAGAGGAAGCGCAGATTCGGGCCGACTGGGAGATCTTTGAAGGGAACGCTCAAGGCTTTCGGATCGCCTCGCGGCGCGACAACCCGCAAGCCGGCTACTTGCGACTGACGTATGCCACGCTCGGCAGCGTGGTGAAGTATCCGTGGGGATCGGTCGACGCCAAACGCTGCGGCAAGCGGAAGCACAATTTCCATTCGCACGAGCGGGAGATCTTTGCCGAGACGTTCCAGTCGCTGGGGCTGGTTCGCGGTGACGGCAGCTATTGTCGGCATCCGCTCTCGTTTTTGACCGAAGCGGCCGACGACATTTGTTACCGGATTCTGGATCTGGAAGATGCGGTGGCGATGCATATTTTCGAGCAGAAGCGAGTCCACCAACTGATGCTCAAGATTACCGGCAACCAGGAGAACCACTGGATGGGACTGGCCCAGCTGCGCGGTCAGGCGATCAACCAGCTGGTTGGCGAGTTCTGGAAGGTGTTTGAAAGCGACTATGCGGCGATCATGCAGGGGGACCGCCAAGACGATCTGAAGTCGTCGCTTCCCAGTGAGTTCAAAGAGCACCTGCAGCAGGTCGCCGAGATGTACGAAGAGATCTTCGGCCACCGCAAAAAGATCGTCACCGAGCTGGGCGCCTACCGGGTGTTGGGGCGAATTCTAAGAGCGCTGCTAAAGACGGTCGAATCGATCGGTAATGCCAGCAACTATGGAGAGCTACACTTCCTATCAAAGAACTGCGCCGAGCTGGCGTGGAGCAAAGAGTACGTCGAAGCGAACCTCGACAAATCGCACGCCTGGTGGTTGGGGCAGGTGATGGATTTTGTCAGCGGGATGACCGACAACTACGCGACGCGGTTGTCGCGAGAGTTGGATGGGTTGGCGTTGGAAGGGTAAGAGGTTGGATGGGGAGCGTGTTGGCGGTGGGATGTCGATCGTGTTCGTCGGGCCGCATTCATTGCCACGAAGACGTGGCAACGGCACCCCTGATTTATCGTTACCCCCGATTGCGCATCGCCCGGGCCATGTCTCGTTTGGCGTCTTGCGATTTCAGCTTGTCACGCTTGTCATGTTGTTTGCGACCGCGACCGACGCCAAGGAGGACTTTGACGCGGCCTTGTTTGAAATACATTTTGAGCGGGACCAGGCTGAGGCCGCGGTCTTCGCTCTTGCCGGCGAACTTGGCGATTTCCGTTTTGTGCAGCAGCAGCTTGCGAGGACGCTTGGGCTCGTGGTTGAGGAACATGCTGGTATTGCTGTATTCGGGGATCTCGCAATTGACCAGAAAGACCTCGCCGCGCAGCACGCGGGCAAACGACTCGCTGAGCGAGAGCTTGCCGTCGCGGAGGCTTTTTACCTCGCTGCCGACCAGTTGGATGCCACACTCCAGCGTGTCGATGATTTCGTAATCGTGCCGGGCCTTCCGGTTTTCGCCGATCGGGCGTTCCAGCTTCTTCTTGTCGTCTTCTTTGGAGTCTTTTTTTTTCGCCATGGGTGCTTTCGCTCTCGTCGCTAGCGGCGGGGCGCTTTTTCATGAATTGATCTTGCGAAGCGGAAAATCGCCGCTTCGATTGCTAGTCGTTATGGGCTACGGGTTTAGCTGCAATCTGGCTTCCCGGCTGGCCTTTCCCCGGGTGGAGGGAATTGCTACTCTCCCCGTCCTTGATCGCAGCTAAAAATCAGCCTCTTGCGGTGACGATATTCCGTGTCTTCTCGTATCGAAAACAACTACGAATCGACAGGCGTCGACTTCCACTACCTGGGAACGATCGACTTCGACTTGTGCCTGGCATTACAGCGCCGTCTGGTTTACGAAGCCGGGGGCCGCGATGACGGACGGATTACCGTCCTGCTGTGCCAACATACGAGTATGATCACTGTCGGCCGAGCAGGTTCGCGGCAACATATTCGCCTGACGCAGGACGAGCTCGAAACGCTGCGATGGCAGGTTCGCTGGGTCGGACGGGGGGGCGGTTGCGTACTGCATGGCCCTGGCCAACTTGCGATTTATCCCATTGTACCGCTGAGAAGCCGCAATTGGACCGTCGGCGAATATTTAGAGCGACTGCAGCAAGCGATGGTCGCCACCGCAGTAGCACACGGCGTGCCGGCGTACGCTCGACCTGGTCGCTACGGCATATGGGGAAAAAGCGGCCTCTTAGCGGCGGTTGGCGCCGCCGTGCAGAACTGGATCACCAGTCACGGGGCCTTCCTCAACATCCACGCCAGCGGCGACGCTCAGTCGTTTGTCGAGGCCAACCCGCCCGAATTGGCGGCGCCAGGCGATTCGCCCATTATGGGGAGCCTGCTGTCAGAAACGGATCAACCAGTTAGAATTGAGACTGTGGCCCGAGTCGCAGCGCGACGGCTGGCTGACTCCTTCGACTGCGTCGACCGACGCTGGCACGAGGGGCATCCTTTGCTATTTGAAATCTCCGAGCATCAACGTGAGCGACTCGCACGAGTTGGTTAACCTACCGGTCGTCGAATTGCCGGTCATCGACGCACCAGGCAACCATCCCAAACAACGTCTGCCGAAGTGGCTGAAGCGAAACGTCCCCAAGGGGAACGCCAATCACTTTACGCAGAGTCTCCTGGAAGAACTGCAGCTGGAAACGGTCTGCGACAGCGCTAAATGTCCGAACCGGATGGAGTGCTACTCGCAGAAGACCGCCACTTTCATGATTTTGGGGAATGTCTGCACCCGGGCCTGCAGCTTCTGCTCGGTCCCCCGCGGCAAGCCGGAAGAACTGTCTGGGGACGAGCCGGAACGCTTGGCCGAAGCCGCCTATCGCTTGGGACTGAAGCACGTGGTCATCACGTCGGTCACCCGCGACGACCTGCCCGACGGCGGCGCCGATCACTACATCCGCTGTATCGCTGCGGTGCGAGAGCGAACCGGCGCCACGGTCGAAGTGCTGACGCCGGACTTCATTCACTGCCGCGACGCGCTGGACCGGATCATCGTCGAAGCCTCGCCGGACGTCTTCAATCACAACACCGAAACGGTTCCGCGGCTCTACAAGCGAGTTCGCGGCGTCACGTCGGACTATGCCTGGACGCTGGGCCTGTTGAAGCGGGTCAAAGAGCTGAATCCCAAGGTCAAAACCAAAAGCGGTTTGATGCTGGGCCTGGGCGAGACGCATGACGAGGTCTTTGCGGTGCTCGAAGATCTGTTAGCGCACGACGTCGACTTCCTGACGCTTGGTCAATACCTGCAGCCTGACGAAAAGCGTTACTTGAAGGTAGAGCGTTACGTGACGCCGGAAGAGTTCGAGATGTTCGGCCGCAAGTCAAAAGAGATGGGCTTCAAGCAGGTCGCCAGCGGCCCGTTCGTTCGCTCTAGCTACCATGCCCGCGATATGGCGGAAGCCTACTAAGATGAGCAAACTACCCAACTGTCCCGAGTGCGCTTCGGAATATACCTACGAAGACCGCGATCTGCTGGTCTGCCCCAGCTGCGGGCACGAATGGACCAAAGCGGCTGCTGAAGAAGCGGCCGCCGCCGCGATCATTCGCGACGCCAACGGCAACGAGCTGCAAGACGGCGACACCGTGACGGTCGCGAAAGACCTGAAGGTGAAAGGCTCGTCGCTGGTGGTCAAAGTTGGCACCAAGGTGAAGAACATCCGCCTAGTCGACGGAGATCACGACATCGACTGCAAGATCGACGGCATCGGCGCGATGCAGTTGAAGTCGGAGTTTGTGAAGAAGGCGTAGGCGCGGATCTGCGGCGCCATGCTTTCACGGCGTCTTCGCCGGGTAAGCATGTCTTTGCCCTGCCGCAAGCATGGCCACAAAGACGTGGCCATGGCGTCTAGCGCATTACCCCAACAGCTTCGCTTCATGTTGCTTTTCGCACGACGTGACGATGGCGTCACGGACGGCGTCCGCTTCTTCGCCGGTCAGGGTGCGATCTTCGGCGCGTAGCGTGATGGTCAGCAGCACCCGCTTTTTGCCTGGGCCGTCTTTCTTGGTGTCGCGGAAGATCTCGCGGTACTCGACTTGCTCCAGCAGTTCGCCAGCTGACGTGGTGACGGTCGCTTCCAGCTGATCCCAGGCGAGCGTCTCGTCGACGATCAGGTTCAGGTCGCGGGTCATCGTCGGGTAGGTGCCGAAGTCGTGATGCTGCGGGATCAGTACGGTCAGCTCTTCGAGCACCCGCAGATCGAGCTCGGCGACGGTCGCCGGTTGCTGCAGCTCGAACGCCTTCTGAGCCGAACCGCTCAATAGGCCCAGATAGCCAAGCGTCTTGCCGTCGACCTTCAGTTCGCACGCCTGTTCGACGTCGAGCAGCGAATCAGCGAACCGCGACGCGGTAACGCGAACGTCGGGGCTGAGCGAATGGACGAGCGTTTCGACCACTCCCTTGAGTCCGCGGAAGTCGCGACCGCTGGTTATGCTGACGACGTACCGTTCATCCGGCAGCTCGCCTTTCCGCGGCAGGTAAACCTTGGCGATCTCGTAAAGCTCGATCGGCGTGTTGTCGAACTTCTCGTTCATCCGCCGGGCGCCCAGCAGGCTCGGCAGCACGCTCAGTCGGAGGCAATCTTCGCCACGAACCATCGGCGTGGTGACGGTCAGCGCTTCGGCTTTACTCCAGCCATGGAACGCCGCCGACCACTCTTTGCTGACGACGCTCCGCGTGACCGCCTCGTTCATCCCGGCGGCGACCATCAGCGTGCGAATGCGATTGCGAACGCGGTCGGCGTCGCTACGGTGCGAGGCCGACATCTTCACCGCGGCGTCTTGCGGGATCTTGTCGTAGCCATGGATCCGAGCAACTTCCTCGACCAGATCGATCTCGCGATCAATGTCGCGACGCCAGCTGGGCGGAATGACGGTGATCTTCTGGCTGGCGACCGATTCGATGTCGTTCCCCAAACGCGAGAGGATTCGCTCCACTTCGTCAGCCGGAACATTGATGCCAAGGATGCGCTTCAGCTGCGGCAGGCGAAGCGTGACCGATTTGCGGGGCTGCGGCTGACTGCCGGCATAAATCGAGCCTTCGGCCAATTCGCCGCCGGCCAGATCGAGGATCAACTCGCAGCAGCGTCGGCTAGCCCAGTCGATCATCTCGGGATCGACGCCCCGCTCAAACCGGTAGCTGGAGTCGCTCTTCAGCTTCAACCGGCGCGACGTGGTTCGAACCGGCAGGGCGGCGAACTGAGCCGCTTCGATCAGCAGGTCGGTCGTTTCTTCGGTCACTTCCGAGTCGGCGCCACCCATGACGCCGGCGATGGCGACGGCGCCTACTTCATCGGCGATAACGTAGTCGTTGGGCTCCAGGTCGTACGTCTTGTGGTCGATCGCCATGAATTTCTCGCCGGGGCGAGCCTGGCGAACGGTGACCCCGGCGCCGTCGATCTTGGCCAAGTCAAACGCATGCAGCGGCTGGCCGATTTCCATCAACACATAGTTGGTGATGTCGACGACGTTGTTGATCACGTTGATGCCGAGCGTCTCCAGACGGCGCGTCAGCCACTCGGGGCTGGGGCCAACCTTCACGCCTTTGATCGCCCGGGCGATGTAGCGGGGGCAGAACGCTTCGTCCTCGATCGTGACGGTGACGTAATCGCTGATCTTCTGGCCTGTGCCGCTGACGTCGGCCGGCGGGATTTTCAGATCAAGATCGAACAGCACCGACGCTTCTCGCGCGATGCCGACATGGCCAAGCCAGTCGGGGCGGTTGCTGGTCACTTCCAGATCGAGCTGGCGATCGTCGCCGACCGACTCCGAGCCGTCATAGTTAAGGCCCGCCATCGTGACGCGGTCGCAGAATTCCGCTTCCGAAACGTCCAGCTGCAGATAATCGTTGAGCCACTTCCAGGAAACTAACATGGCGCCCTGCTCTCTCCGCTCTTAAAACTGCGACAGGAATCGCACGTTGTTGTTGTACAAATGCCGAATGTCGTTGACGCCGTGGCGACGCATGCAAAGTCGCTCGACGCCGAGGCCGAAGGCGAACCCGGTCACTTCTTCCGGATCGTAGCCGACCGACCGCAGTACGTTGGGATCGACCATCCCGGCGCCGCCGAACTCCAGCCAGGTATCGTTCCACCGCATGTCGACTTCGACGCTCGGTTCGGTGAACGGGAAGAACGACGGGCGAAAGCGAATCTCCACGTCCTGGCCCAAGTACGTCTTGGCGAAGAGGTGCAGCACGCTTTTCAGGTCGGCCATGGTGACGTCGGTGTCGATCATCAGCCCTTCGATCTGATGAAACATCGCGTAGTGGGTCGCGTCGATTTCGTCGGGGCGATAAACGCGGCCGAGCGAAACGATCCGGACCGGCGGCTTCGTGTTCTCCATCACGCGGATCTGCACGGTGCTGGTCTGGCTTCGCAGCAGCATGTCGCCGCCAGCCGCTTTGGCGGCGGCGTTCAGGTAGAAGTTGTCGAGCGGGTCGCGGGCCGGGTGCTCCAGCGGAATGTTGAGCGCCTCGAAGTTGTGCCAGTCGTCTTCGATCTCGGGCCCTTCGACGGCCGAGAAGCCGAGCCGACCCATGATGTCTTTCAGCTCTTCGATCGTCTGGGTGATCGGGTGAACGTGACCGACCGGCAGCAGCGTACCGGGCAGGCTGACGTCGAACGCTTCGCTCGACTTGCCGTCGCCGCCGCTTTCGCTCAGCTTGGCGACGGCCGACTCAAACAGCTCTTCGATTCGCTGTTTGACTTCGTTAAAGCGTTTGCCGGCAACCGGCTTGTCGTCTTTGCTGACCTTGCCAAGTCCCTTTTGAGCCGACTTGAGCTTGCCGCTCTTGGCGCCCAGGAACTCGACGCGGGCCGCTTCCAGCACTTCGCCGTCAAACTTGTCGACCGCGTCATTGAAACGCTCGACGGCCGAGTCGACCAAGTTGTCCAATTCGCGAATGAAATCGTTCAGCGACATCGCTTTCTCGCTCGCGGCACATTCTGGAAAGTAAGAAAGCCGCCGAGAGGTCCCGGCGGCTCATGTTGTTTCGGCATCGATTGCACGTTGTACGTGCGCCTTACGCGGCCAGGGCGGCTTTCACCAGCTCGGTCACTTCGTCAAAGGCGCCCGGATCGTGGATCGCCATTTCCGACAACGTCTTGCGGTCCAGTTCGATACCAGCCTTCTTCAGGCCGTAGATGAACTGGCTGTAGCGGACGCCACGCATGCGGGCGGCGGCGTTCAAGCGGATGATCCACAGCTTGCGGAATTCACGCTTGCGCACCTTACGGTCGCGATAGGCGTAAACGCCGGCGCGGAGCAAGGTTTCTTTCACGGTACGCAATAGCTTACCGCGACCGCCGCGGAAACCGCGGGCTTTCTTAAACAGACGCTTCTTCGACTTGTGCCGTGCGGCGCCGTAAGTCGTTCTCATCGTGTCACCTCGTTTCGTCCACTAGGCCCTTCGCTCAATTGGCGGCGAAGCGTTTGTGCCCGTGCACTGGGAATAAAAAGCTCGAATCCACAATTCCGACGAGGATATCGCTACTAGTAGCTGTATCCGTTCAGGGCTTTGATCAGCATCGGCTCGTCAACTTCGGCCAAGACGCGGGTGCCGCGAAGATTGCGGGTGCGCTTCGAAGTCAGGCGAGTGGCCAAGTGGCTGGTGCCGCATTGGCGATGCTTGATGTGGCCTTTGGCCGTCAGTCGGAACCGTTTCTTCGTTCCCTTGTGCGTCTTCATCTTTGGCATCGTTAGACCCACTTTCTCTCTAAGGAAGGTTTGGAAACGGTCGAAAACCCAAGATTATACGCCCTTCTGGGCAACTTCGTAAGGGGGAAGCGAAAAATTCGCATCCGGTTCACGGGGAACAAGGATTTGTCGAAAGTGGTTTCAGGGTAAGTGTTTGGCGATTTCGGGTCTGGCGCGGCCGTCCCGTGAATATTTACTCCCCGGTCCCTCCAAACGAACCTTCGGCCCCTCTCTTGCGCCTTTCCTTGGCGGGTTGCGTCTAGCCGACCCCGCGTTCGTCAGTAGAATGCATTGACTGCACGGCGCTCTATTACCGGGCAAACGCCCGAGTTTCTCACGCCGATTTTTCGCTTTTAGACCCACAGAGGACCGACGTGTCGGAGACGACTTCCCCCAAAAAACGCGCTTCAGGTACCACCGCCAGCAGCTTAGAGTTGGCCCACGCGGCCGCCGTTGTTGCGGAAGAGAATCGCGCTAAGAACATCGTCGTCCTCGACATGCGTAAGCTGACGGCCGCGTTCGACTACTTTGTGGTCGTCACCGGCGCTAGCCGCCGGCAGTTGCATGCGATCAGCGACGAAATCGACGACAAGTTCGAGAAAGATCTGGGCGATACGCGCCTGGGCCGCGAAGGTTACGACGACTCGCGGTGGATTCTGCTCGACTACGGCGATGTCGTGATTCACATCTTCGACGAAGAGACCCGCGACTACTTCTCGCTGGAAGAGTTGTGGGCTGAAGCGCCCCGGCTTGATCTTAGCGAAGTGCTGCATGATCATGCCGCCAACGAAGCGTCGAAGGCGGCGGCCCAGTCCGACGAAGGCTTCTAGTCGGACGAGAGTTTCTAGAGCGGTTTTCCTCCATCTGTATCGTTCTGGCTGGTTGTGGCCGCGCTGGTCGGCGTTGACCTGCATCGACGAATCTTGAGGATTCGCCTGCTTCGGTCGCCTTGACCAGCTTGCCTCACTAACTGCCTGTTGAAAAATGCCATCGTGGCATTTTTCAACCTCGCCAGGCTCAGAGCGTAGCTCTTCGCGGCTCGCAAAATAACGACTTACGTCGCTATTTTGGGATCGCATCCGTGCGATCACGCAGTCCGTCGAGAAAATCAACGGACTGCTAACGCCAGAAACGCTACAGCGATCAGAAAAACGCTCTACTGCGCTAGAGATGCTGCGTTAGCTGGCGGCAGATGTCGCCGGCTCAGCTTCCAAGACGAGATTCCGCGCTTGCGGCTCGGTTGCCTCTGCGCTGACCGGATCGACATCGCGATCCATGCGCCAGCCAATCAGCACCATGCCGATCGCCACGATCACCACGCCAGCGCTGACCAGCGGTGTTCCGCCCAGGCCCAGCGGCGAAGCGACCACCTGACCGCCGATTGCGGCGCCCATCGCGATGCCCAGATTGAAGGCCGATTGGTTCAACCCGGCGGCGACGTCGACCGCGCCGGGAGTCCAGCGGCGAGCTTGATTCACCGCCAACAGTTGCAGTCCGGCCCCGGGGCTGAACATGAAAACTCCAAAGAAGATCACCGCCGCGATCATGGCGATCTTGAACGGAGCGGCCAGCCAAATGCCGAGCATGCCGACCACGACCAGGCAGAAGAGTCCGGCCAGCGCTGGGTAGATCTTCTTGTCGGCCGCTTTGCCGCCGATGATGTTGCCAAAGGTGATGCAGACGCCGATCACGCCCAGGATCAACGTCACTGCAATCGCGTGAAAGCCAGAGATTTCTTCGAGGATCGCGGTCATGTAAGTGAATGTGGCGAAGGTGCCGGCATAACCGATCGACGTCATCGCCAACGCGAGCAGCACCCGCGGTTGTTTCATGACGGCTGCCTGACTGGCAAGCGTCATCCGTTTGGTTGGCGCCGGAGTCTTCGGCAGAAAGCGAGCTTGCGCAAGCATAGCGAAGAGCCCGAGAAACGCGGTTCCGCCAAAAGCGACGCGCCAGCCGAGCGTTTGTCCCAATAGTGAACCGAGCGGCACGATCGTCGCCATCGCCACCGAGAGGCCTGCGAAGACGACGCCGATCGCATGCGCTTCTCTTCCCTTCCCAACCAACTGTGTCGCGACGGTGGTTGCCGCCGCCAAGAAGACGCCGTGCGAGATTGCGGTAAAGAATCGCACGCCGAGCAGAAAGCCATAGCTGGGCGCCAAAGCGCACGCCATGTTGGTCACAAAGAAAAGGACCATCAAGCTGATCAGCATCCCCTTGCGCGGCAAGCCCGAAAAGACCGCCGACAAGATCGGGGTCAACAGCGTCACGCCCATTGCATAGCCCGAGACCAGCAGTCCGGCCGCCGGCAACGTCACCTCTAGGTCGCCAGCGATCGTCGGCAACAGTGCGACCGGCAGGAACTCGGTCGTGCCCAGGGCAAAGCTGCCCATGCCCAGCGCCAGCAACGCGGCGCCAGGGTTCTTCGGTACAGGTCCGACAGACGATTCATAAGCAGCGGCAGCAGACGCATCCATATGCGATCTCAGATTCCAACAAAAGTGGCAGGGTAATCTCAGGTGGGCGTCGTCGACAGCGGTATCGTCCGCCATGTGGGCGAACTGCTTGTCGACGATCCATGGGGTGGGAGAGAGTGCTTAGATTCTCACAATCGATCGCCAAGTCGACAAGTTGTGTTTTTCCTTGCGGGAGAATTTGCGACAATCCTCACGGAATATTGAGAATTAAGGGGCGAGAATTCCCTTGTTGCATTGGCGGTCTGATTGCCGCAAAGTGGGCGATGGTCAGAATAGGGGCCCCATTTGGCGATCGCGGATGGGGCTTTGAGCGTAGATGCCGTGTGTACGGTGAATGGTCGAGAAAAACTCAAAATGCGCGGGCGCGATTAATTCCTCTTAATCGCGGCGGCATAGGGACGAAGCGTGCTGCTAGCGTGGCGACGCCTGGGTTGCCAGACGCTCGATCGACGCGCGAATCATTTCTTCGCCCTGCACTTCCGACACGATCTTGCCTTCTCCATCAATCAGATAGGAGGTCGGCCAGCGGTTGATGTTCCACTGGCGGACGATTTTTCCTTCGGCGTGCGGACCGTCGACCAAATTGCGGAACTGGACCTGATGCTCGTCGATCGCCTTTCGCGCCGCTTCCGGCGTGTCGCTCATGACGCCCAGGATAACAAGCTGGTCGGGAAAATCTTCCGCCAGCTTTTGTAGGCCTGGCAGCTTGAAGATGCAGGGGCCGCACCAACTGCCCCAGAAGTTGAGCAGCACGATCTTGCCTTTCAGGTCCGAAAGTTTCAGCGGCTTGCCATCTGAATCGATGCCGGAGATTTCCGGCGCCGGCGATCCTGGCTGCAGGTATCGCAACTCGTAAAGTTGACGTTCGGCCGATTCGCCAATCGTTCGCCCTTGGTAGAGCGGTATGTCGGCGAACTCGTCGATCACGCGTTGCAGGTATTGTTTCGCCAGTTCGTTCGCCTTGTTGGGGGATGGAAGGGGTGGGTAGTTTTTTTCGGTCAGTTGCATGCCGATCGAATAGCAGGCCCGTCCCCGTGCGACGCGGCTTTGGTTTTTGGCGATCAATTGGTCGGCCCGCTCCATTCGTTTTGAAATCGGATCGGCATCTGGATCTTGCCGATAAAGGAGTTTGTCGACGCAGTCGGCCAGCTGAGGGCGATGTGCGTAGCCGGCCAGCAACATCTCGACCGCTTCGTGACGTTGCTGTGGGTAGTGGGCTGCCGCACGGCGGTGATCGTAGGGGAGCTTCGCAATCCAGTGGAGTGCGGCAAAGCAGGTTTCGGTATCGCGGTTGGCCTTGGCGATCGCCAGCATTGCGAAAAGATACTCTGGCGTTGGGTCGGCTCGTTCATCGAGTAGTTGCTGGATCCGGCGCGAGCTGGTCGCGGTCCGCTCTTGCTGGTAGGCCGCGTGATCAACAGCGAACTGCCGTTCTAACCGCGCAAATTCGGCTTTGCCAAGCGCCGGGTCATACGGAGGCATGACAAAGCGATCGACTTGGCGCTCTTCCGGAGAGCCGACTGGTTCGACGAGAATGTCTCCCAGGTCAAGCGGCTTGTCGAAGGAGAGCTGTCTTTGCGCCCCATCGCCAGACAGCATCCGCTCTTGGTAGTCCGCCGGCGTGAGTCGCAGCGTTTCGCACTCCCCTTCGTGCTCAATCTCCAGGCGAAATCTCCCCTCCTGATTCGGATGGAAGCTCGCATGATGACGCTTGGCGGCGCCTTCGCCGTCGGCTGGCGGAACCAAATAGTAGAGATCGACCGAGCCCTTGCGGATCGGGCGTTTCAGGTCGGCGTCGATCAGGCGGCCGGAAACGACCGATGTCGATCGCATGTAGACTTCCAGCGGCGCTTGCCAGGCCGACTCATCTAGCGAGATCGTTCGTTGTTGGGTCGAGCGGCGATCCCGAAAAGTTACGGGAATCGTCTTGACCCAATCCTGCTTCCAAACATGATTCAGGTGAATCAGGGAAAAACGTCCCTGGTCGTCAGCCAGGACTTGTTGGCTTATGTAACCTCGAATTCCATCTGCGGACGAGGCGAACGGAATTTGATAGTTGATCGCCACGTCGCCAAGCGGCTGGCCGTGCGAGTCGTAGATCATGCCGTCGATCGTTGGAGCCAATTTGATTGGGATTAACGCATCGTCAATCGGACGTTGTAGCGCCGCGTCCCAACTGGGCGGTCGCTGGTCTTCCCGCGCGAACTCATACGATGGTTGCGAGTAGATAGCACCGCCGTGTGTCGCGACGATCTTGCCGGGCGCGACGACCGTCCGAAACTTCCCTTGGGCGTCCGTTGCGACGGGGTTATACCCAGAACGCTCTGGAGATCCCTTTGTGTTCGTGAGGTTGAATGCCAGATTGGGCATCCCTTTCCCTGTCTCCTGATCGACGACCTTTCCGGCGATGACCGCCCCTTTTTGCAGTCGTACGGTAATCAGGGCCTCGCGCTGGTCTTCCTCAAAGTTGAAGATGCTAGAGGTAGGCAGATAGTCGGCGCCAGCCGGCGGGCTGATGATATAAGCGACCGACTTGGTGGTTGGCGGCTCTACCGAAGTCATGCGTCCATGCTCGTCGGCGATTTGCTTGGCAGTTTCGCGATAGTGGCCGTAATCGTGCTGCTTTGCCCCTTTCAGCGGCTGGCCGGTGTCGTCGGCGACGACCTGGAACGTCAATTTCCGCCCTTCTTGCAGTTCGATCCGAACTTCGCCGGTTTGGACGTTTCGTTTCATCAAATCGCGATCACGTTTTTCGAGCTCTGCGATCGTGGCGGCGAAGGCGAAGTCATCGACAAAATTAGGATGCCGGATCTGAAGGCCAAAGCCGCGCCGCGGCGGCAGGCCGGTCAATCGGAAACGGCCTTCGGCGTCTGTGGTTGTTTGGGGCATTGCCCGGCTGTCGCGAAAATTGATGAAGTCGCGGTCCGAGTATTTGGGCCACCGTCCCTCTTCCAGATCGGCCTGGGTGATGTGCCGGATCGACATGCCGTACATCACCCGAACCTGCGCTCCGGCGACCGGGCGGCCTTGCGGATCGACAACTTGACCAGCCAGCGTTGCCGGCGGCGAGAGCGTGATATCGGCACTTAAATGAGGTTGGTCTCCCTGGAGATGCCGCCAGCCGACCGATTGTCCTTGTCCGACGGCGGCGACGTCGAGCGGCAGGTAGCTAAGTTGAATGCGCTCATGCCGCTGCCCGAGGTTGAAAGGAACGTCCTCGAATCGATATCGCCCTTCGGCATTGGTGCGCGTGGCTGCGATATCTCCTCGCGGCTTCGAGAGGACGTCGTTCGTAGAGAACCAATGATTGCTGCGGAGGATGACTTCGACGTCGGCGGCCGGCTTTACGTCAGAGCCGAAAACGCGTCCCGCGATCGGTTGCAGCCGGAGGGTAGGGGTTTCGATGAACAATTCTACCGGCGGAATCGCATCGTCCGCCGTCGCATTTGGGGCCATGTTCCCGAGCAGCGCGATCGTAAGTCCCACGATCATCAGCAACCCGGCGCCAATCGCCCCCAAGAATCTCGAGTTCCTTGACGCGGGATTGGGGCCAATCCCAAAAATCCGCTGAATCCGCCGTTTCAAATCGCTATCGCCGGCCGCCATCGCCAGCGTTTCGACCGGCGCGGCCGTGGCGACCGACAGCAGCGCCTTGCCATAGGTAACCCGATCTCCCACGACTTGAATGGCAATTTCGTCGCAGATTTGCTCGCGCTCGAAGCGGATCTGCCGCGAGATCCACCAGATTGCCGGGTGATAGAACAGCAGCGTTTCGACGGCGCTTTGCAGCAAGTTGACGACGAAATCATGACGACGAATATGAGCCAGCTCATGAGCCAGCAGGCATTCCACTTCGGCGACGGTCAGGCCGCTCAGTAGCGCGGATGGCGTGACCACGATCGGCCGTAGCCAGCCGAAGGTGAGCGGAGTCTGAATGATCGTCGACTGCAACCACACAATTCTTCGCTTGATCTGCATCGTTTCGGCGAGTCTTTCGGCCCGTTGCATCCACGTTGGGTCGAGCGGCATACCATCGCGACCGGCGTAGCAGCGCACCCGCCAATAGCCGCCGATCAGTCGCAGAGAAAGAAGCGCGACGCCAATTCCCCAGAGCAGCGCGAGCAGGCTGAACGCCGTGTCGAAACCGCTAGGGGAATGAGTGACCGGTATTGGTTCAACGTGCGGCGGAAGAAGCCCGACCGGCGGTTCGGCGGGCGCTTCCGGACCGGAAGTGGCCAGCGGAATTGGTTGGGGCGTCGGGGGCTCGGCGACCAATTCTTCGGAAACGACGGGCGCAGCCTGCGACAGGAGCCAAACGTAGGTCGTCAGCAGGCAGCAGGGAGAGATAACGAGTAGGCTCAGGAAAACTGCGTAACGAACTTGGGGCCCGGTTCGCCTTAGCTTTACAGACAATACCGCGGCTATGACGCCGAGAACCGCTCCTTGCCAAAGAAAATGGCACAGCGCCGCGCCTAGTCGCGCAAGTTCATCGGTCGAGATCAGATTGGCGATCGTCATGCGTTTCGCTTCCTTTCGAATTCATCGATCATCGTGCGAATTTCGGCCAGTTCGGCGGCGGACAGATTCTTGGCGGAGAGGGCCTGCATGATCAATTGGTCGGCGGCGCCGCCAAAACAGCGATCGAGCAGGTTTTTGACCAGCTTCTTTTGCGTCGTTTCTCGCTTTTGCTTGGCGGCATACACATGCGACCGCTCTGATTCGTCACGGGTGACTAGTCCTTTTTCCGCCATGATCTGCATCAGCTTCAACACGGTCGTATAGCCGACCGTTCGCGGCATGTGCTCATGAACCTGGCGGACCGTGGCCGGGCCCACGTTCCACAAGATCGAGAGAATCTCCAGTTCGCTTTCGGTCGGCTGGTTGGCGTTCTTGGGTGACATCGCGTGCTCTGGGGGATAGAAGCTCTTCAATGGCGATGATTGTACGAAGTTCTTCGTAGGTGTCAACGAAAGTTTTCGTACTTTGGTGCAGTGAGATGAGGCGGCGCCTTGCGTAAGATGAGCGGAGGCGCTGGAAGAAATGCGGGTCTCAAGTGTGCTGGCCGCTGAGATCCGCGCTCGTCACTTCGAATCGAGAGAGAAATCGGCCTGGTCGCTGCCGCCGGCGGCGACGGTGAATTCCCGTTCGGTCTGTGTGTTGTACCGCGGGGGAAGCGTTTCTTTGGCCGTCACGCGGACGGTGTCGCTGGGGCAGTTGTAAGCCGCAAGTGAGGTCTCGCGGACCGCCTGGTTGCGGGAACTGAGCGAGTCGACCGAATGATCGTACAAATCGTATAGGTTCTGTTGTTCGACATAGGGAAGAATGGCGATCGCCCAACCCATAAAGCCGCGACTGTTGACGATGCCGCCGGAGTTGTGCTGGCACGTGCCAATGGGGAATGTGTTGTGGACGTCGTTGTAGACATGCATCGCCAAGGCGATCTGCTTCAAGTTGTTGGAGCAATGCATCCGACGAGCCGCTTCGCGGGCCTGCTGCACCGCCGGCAAGAGCAGCGCGATCAATACGCCAATAATGGCGATAACGACCAGTAATTCGACCAGCGTGAATCCTGGTCGGCGGGATCTGAAGATACTCATGGCGACGCTCCCAAGCGAAGAGAAAAGATGGATGGAAGGAGGAGCTGCGGTGGAGTCACCGTATTCCATGATTGTCGCGCGTTAGCCCTTTTTGTGTAGCGAAAACATGTAAAATAATGCGAATTATTTTCATTGAGGCATGTTAAGGGGGCGAGAGTGGCTCTCCTGGGCAGTGGTTTGCACTCTTGCGGATTCTCAACGGCAAACAGACAGGCCAGAAGATCCGCGGCTAGACCCTGGAGACTAGCGATGCGCGACACGTGTACTGGTACGGCGAGTGAAGTTTTGTACACTTTTGGCATGGCTTGCGGGTTATCCCAAGTCAGCGCTTCAAGGTCCCTGTACACGACTATCGCCCAGTGGAGAAAATCGATGACGATCGCCCAATCCCTGTTGCCCGAGTTTGACGAAGAGATGGCGCTAACGCGGAAGACGTTGGAAGCGATTCCCAGCGACAAGCTGAATTGGAAGCCGCACGTCAAGTCGAACACGATCGGCTGGAACGCCAATCACCTGGCCGACATCCCGAGCTGGATCGAGTTCATGCTGGAGCACGACTCACTCGACATCGCTCCGGTGGATGGTCCTCCCTGGAAGTCGCCGAGCCTGGAGTCGAGCGAAGAGATTCTGGCGCTATTTGATGAGAACGTCGCCCACGCGCGGAAGGTGCTGGAGAAAACGCCCGACGAAGTCTTCGCCCAAGACTGGGCGTTCATGATGGGAGGACAAGTGATGTTCACCATGACCAAGGGCGCTACGCTGCGGAAATGGGCGCTCAGCCACATGGTGCATCACCGGGCGACGGTCCGCGTCTATCTGCGGATGAACGACATCGCCGTCCCCGGCGTCTATGGGCCTTCGGGCGACGAATAGAATCGCCGGCCAGCAACCAGCAACGCCGGCTCGCAGGAGTCGGCGTTGGCGATCGATCGCGGGCGGGGCCTAGCGACGTCCGTTGGCGGATAAGCGCGTCGCGGCGCCAAGTCCGTTCGCTGCGGCATCGCGAGCTTCATCCAGTTGTTTCATGAACGCGCCGAAGTACCGACCGTTGTCATGAAACGTGCGGCCGCTGACGATGTTGCCGTCGACGACGCAGGGCTCGTTGACGAAGATCCCGCCGCAGACTTCCAGGTCGAACTTGCACTTGGGTACGGTCGCCATGCGGCGACCTTTCACGCAGTCGGCGTAAGCCAAAATCTCGACGCCATGGCAGACGCAGGCAACCGGCTTGCCCGACTCAACGAAGTGACGCGTCGCTTTGACCAGGTGCTCGTCATAGCGGATATATTCGGGCGCACGACCGCCGCTGAGCATGATGCCGGCGTATTCTTCCGGCACGATGTCGGCGAAGGCGATCTCCGCGTTCAGGGTGTACCCCTCCCACTCTTTGGTGATCGTCCAGCCCGGCTTCACTTCGTGCATCACCATTTGGTACAGGCGTTTTTCGGGGGCGGCGACCACCGGCTGATAGCCCCCTTCTTGCAGGCGATAGTAAGGATAAAGCGTGTCGAGCGTTTCCGACGCGTCGCCGATGATGATCAAGACCTTGTCCGACACGTTATTGTCCTTTCGCGCTCTTAGCGACGTAGTTATCGAGGTATTGACGTCCCCGGTCGATCTCGGCCGTCGTTTCGGCCACCGTGGGCAAGATGGGGATGCCGCGAGGGACCGGGTGCATGAAAACTTCGGTCCAGCCCTGGTATTGTATCGCGGCGAGAGCGGCGACCAATGGTTGGAAGTCGACAGGGCCGCGTCCCGGCATCTGTAAGAGCTGCCGCTCGGTCGGCAGCGGCTCATGACAGCCGTCGCCATGTTGCCAGGCATAGAACATTTCGAGCCCCTCGGCCAGTTCATGAATCAACTCGGCAAGGAGCTTCTCGTCCTGCGGCAAGTGGTACGGCGCGAGCGCGATTCCCAAGTTTTTGGATGGCCGCAACTCCAGCAGCCAGCGCAGCGAGTCGGGCGACTCAATCAGGTTATTGGCGTGATTCTCAATCGCGATCGTGACGCCGGTTTCTTCGGCCACTTCCAGATGAGGCTTCATCTTTTCGACGAAGGCGGCGACTCCCTTTTTCAGTTCGGCGCCGGTTAAACCCTTGGGGCCAGAGCCGCCGGTCACCATCAGTTGGCAACCAAACCGCTGGGCTAATTGCATCTCGTCTTGCAGGCCGAATGGGCCTAGTTTGTACTGGGTGATACAGCCGAGCTTCACGTCGTTTTGCTGCAAGAGCTCGGCAAAACTCGCTTCACCTAGTGCGTCGATCTGTTCGCGCTGATCGCCGTGCACCTTGGGCCAAACGTCAATGTGCTTGGCGCCGATCTTCTTCGCCTCGGGCAAGATCTCCGCCAGCTTGGCGTAGCCGTACATGCAGGAAGGGAGCATGTAGTGGAGTTGAAAAGCGGCGTCGGTCGCAGCGCGACTTGTGCCGATCAGACTAGCGCCGATCGCACTGGCGGAAAGCGCGTGAAAGCGGCGACGATCGATTCGGGGTAGGTGAGGCATCGGGTTCTCGATTAAGAGGTGAGCTTAGGCGACTTCAAAGCCGGGGCGTTGCTCGCGGCGGAGGTGCTGATTCGCTTCGTCGTCGCCGACGAAGGTCTCGCTCTTGGGGTCCCAGGTCAGCTTGCGGCCCAGTTTCATCGAGATGTTCCCCAAGTGGCAGGTGCTGACGCTGCGATGTTGACCTTCGACGTCCGAGATTGGCGTCTTCCGGGCGGCGACGCAGTCGAAGAAGTTGCCCATGTGGTTGACGATCGCGTCGAGCTTGCCGGCCCGCTCGGGACGGGTGAGGTTGTCGAAGTTGTAGAGCGTAAATTCCTCGCGCGGCAGCGGCTTTTCAGTCGGCGCCCCTTCCAGTGAACCGCGGTTCACGAACAGGCGTCCTTTGTCGCCGGTGAACATCAAGCCGTTGCGACCATTGTCGGCGACCGTCATCTCGACGCCGTTGTCCAGCTTGTAGCGAACGTGGTAGTCGATCGCCACGTTGTATCCGTCGGCGACATTGGGCATTTTGGCGGTCCCTTCGATTTCGACCGGCAGCGCACCGGCGCCCCACTGGCCGATGTCGATATGGTGCGCGCCCCAGTCGGTCATTTGCCCGCCGCTGTATTCGTACCACCACCGGAACGTGTAGTGCGAACGCTCTGGAATGTACGCGACGTCAGGCGTCTGGCCTTGCCATAGATCCCAGTTCAGATTCTTGGGAACCGGCTGTTTGGCGAACGGCCCGCCAGTTTTGTTCTTGCCCAGGACAATGTCGACGCGCTGGAGGGCGCCGACCCAGCCTTGGCGAACCATTTCGACCGCGGTCCGAAACCGACTGTCGCTGCGTTGCCACGATCCGACTTGGACGACGCGGCCGGTCTCACGCACGACGTTGTGTAGCGTCTTCCCTTCATCGATCGTCAGCGTCAACGGCTTCTCGCAGTAGACGTCTTTGCCGGCGCGACACGCATCGATCACCATCTTCGAGTGCCAGTGGTCCGGCGTGCCAATCATCACCACATCGACATCGTCGCGAGCGAGCAGATCGCGGTAGTCTTCCATCAGCTTCGATTTGCCGCCGAAGTCGTGGTTGGCTTTCTCCAGGATTTCTCGGTCGACGTCGGCCAGCGCGACGACGTCGCCATGGGCGGCCGCTTTTTCGGTGATGACCGAGCCTTGGTAGCGAAGGCCGATCGCGCCCACGCCCAGACGAGAGTTGGCGTCGCGCGGCTTTTCGTCAGCGGCGGCCGTCGAAAGGCCGCCAAAGACCAACGCCGAAGAGGCGGCAGCCGAAACTTGCGCGATCCAATGGCGGCGATCGAGTGTGGGCTGTGACATGCGGGGCTCCTGCATGGGGAGGTGAGATGAGGATATTGCGTGGCGGATGTGATCGCCTTATCCTCGCCCAGCCGCTGGGCCGATGCAATCCGCGAATGCGTAGAGTTGCTCCGGTATTTTGTCAGCCGATAAAGGCGATCAAGACGCTAGGTTTTTCGCCGTTCGCGACGATACTGCCCGGGAGGAACGCCATAAAACGTGCGAAACGTTTCAGCCAGATGTTGCGTTCGACGGAAGCCGCACCGCTCGCCGATCGCCGCCAAGGTCAGGTCGGTGTGGGTCAGCAACTCTTCGGCCCGGTTTAGTTTGAGTCGCAGCAACTCTTGGTTGGGGGATCGACCGAGCAGTTTTCGCAGGCCTCGTTCCAGCGAACTCCGCGAGATCGCGACCGCCCGCAGTACATCGGCGACCGAGGCGCCCTTGCAAGCGTTCTCACGCATGAAGAGGAGCGCCGCCGCCAGTTCCGGATCATCGACCGCCACGACGTCGGACGATTGCCGCGTCACCACGCCCAACGGATCGACCAAGATCGGCTGCTTAGGCGGCTTGCCTCCGCGCATCAGATGTTCCAGCAGCTCGGCCGCGCGGTAGCCGATTGCTACGCCATTCAGCTCAACGCTAGAAAGGGGCGTGCTTGCCATGCTGCAAAGGGACGCGTCATTTTCAACGCCAACCACGGCGACTTCCTCGGGCACGGTAGCCCCGCAGCGGCGGCAAGCGTCCAATAGCCAGAAGCCGAGCTGGTCGGTACAGGCCATCACGCCAACCGGCTTTGGCAGATTGTCGACCCAGTCGGCTAGTTCCTGTTGCGCTTGTTCCCACTGGGTCGGTTGCTCGCGGCGATTGCGGGGATGATAGCGCTGGGCTTGGTAGCCGTTGTCGGCGACCGTCTGCACGAAATTCTCGCACCGCTGCTGGAAGTATTCCTCGGCGCCAAGTTGATAGACCGCGAAGTGGCGATAGCCGCGATTGAGAAAATGCTCCGCCACCAGTTTGCCGAGCGAGCGATTGTCGACGCCGACGAAGGGGAAGGAATGTTCCAGCCGCGTCGAGCGGAGTTCGACCGTCGGCAGGCGTGCGCGACCAACCGCGTCGGCCATCGTTTGCGAGCCGCTTCGGGTCAGGATGCCGTCGCCACGCCATGCCGGCAGCCACGGCGGCGGAGGAGACTCCAGCGACCGCGACTCAACCAATAGCGACCACGGGCCATGCTCGGCGACATACTGGCGAACGCCATGCAGCAGCTCGCGCCCGTAGGTGCGCGAGGTTTCGATTAGTAAGGCGACGTGCGGCGTGGAGGCCCGACGTGACATTCGACCTTTGACGTCTGCGGCGTTACTTGCCGCGCAGTTGTTTGTCGGCGAAGTCGAGATACGCTTCCCAATCGCTCGGCAAGACGTTGTGTCCACCGCTACGAATCCGGTAGCCGATGCGGCTGTTGATCAGCTTGTTGACCGGAGGCATTTTGTCCGCAGCCAATCCGTCCGTTCCAAGCAAGCGATACGCCGGATCGGCGTACAGTCCCGACAGGAACTCGCCCTTTGGATCGGCCCAGTAGTCTTCCTGGGCGCTGCAGATCAGCACCGGTCGCGGAGCGATCAACGCGATCAACTCGTGCTGGTCGACTGGGCAGGCGTCTTCGTTGTTGTCGTACTTCAGGAAGTTGTCGCAAAACCAATGAGGGAACGATTTGTTGATCCGCCAGACCGACTCGCCGATTCGACGACGGCTGAGCGCCGCTCCGCCGCAGCCCGAGTTGTTGGAGATCACCAGGTCAAAACGAGGATCGGTCGCGCCGGTCCACAGCGCCGTTTTGCCGAGTCGCGAGTGCCCCATCACGATCATGCGGTCGTGATCGATCGCGTCTTGTTCTTCCAGGTAGTCGGCGATTCGCGACAGGCCATACGTCCACCCAGCGATCGTGCCCCATTGGTCGGCGGCCAGCTTGTCGCCCTCGGTGCGGAAGGCGCCATGGATGCCGTTCTGGAAGCCGTCGTCAAAGTCGGGATCGATGTCGCCATAGTAAACGGTCGCCAGACCATAGCCGCGATCGATGATTCGCTCGACCGGCCAGCGCGCTTTGGCGGCGCCGCGCGACTGTTCAACGGCGACATGTTTGGTGACGCCATTGGAGGCGTCGTTACGCACCCACGACTTGGTCAGCGGAATCGCCGGATCGTCGCTCAGCGAGTGATTGCCTTTGAAGTTAAGCGCCGCGACGACCGGAACCGGCTTGTCGCTTTTGGGAAGGATGAGCAGCAGGTCGGCGTACGGGCCATCCTCGTCGCCGGTCAGAAAGATGCGAACCTGACGCTCGGTCGCTTTGTCGTCGAAAACTTCTCGCTCAGAAACGACGCGGCTGCTGATCGGTTTCGCCGTTGGGGCTTTGCCGTAGACCTCGGTCTCGAACAGTTCGAGCAGCTCTGGGCGACGAATTTTTTCCCACGCTTCGGCGGTCGTGATCTTGGTCCCGTCCTGGGCGACCAACGGATCGGGCAGAGTGAAGTCGGGAATTTTCGCTTCGTCGTAGTTCGCTTTGGCGTCTTGACCGAGCAAAGGCATGGCAAAGGTGAGCGCGAAAAAGAGCGAGAAAATAGATCGCATCGGCGCGTCTCTGGCGAGTCAGGCGGGATAACAAGAAAAGCTGCGGAGCGAGAAATTGGTTCTCACCCTCGCAGCTTCAAGATAGTCGAACCAAGGCCGAGAGACTACCTGCGGCTGGCGAAGTTTTTCTGCGGAAAAACGCTAGAGCAGTTCGCTTGCCAGATCCGCCAGGTCGGACCGTTCCCCCTTTTCCAGGCTAATATGGGCGTACAGCGGTTGTCCCACCATGCGGTTGATCAGGTACGACAATCCGTTGGAAAGCGAATCCAGATACGGATGATCGATCTGCTGGACGTCGCCGGTCAAAATCACTTTGGTCCCTTCGCCGGCGCGGGTGATGATCGTCTTCACCTCATGTGGGGTAAGGTTCTGCGCTTCATCAACGATCATGTACATCCGCTGCAAGCTGCGGCCGCGGATGTAGGCGAGCGGCGTGATTACCAGCTTCTCCATCTCCAGCATGCGATTGATTTTTTGCGCCTGTTTATCGTTCTCGCCGAACTGATGTCGGATCACCGAGAGGTTGTCAAACAGCGGCTGCATGTAGGGATCGAGCTTGGCGGAAATGTCGCCCGGCAGATAGCCAAGGTCCTTGTTGGAGAGGGGCACGACCGGACGAGCGAGCAAAATCTGGCGATAGCTGGAAGAGCATTCCAGCGCCGACGCGAGCGCCAGGATCGTCTTGCCGGTGCCAGCCTTGCCGGCCAGGGTCACGAGCTTTATGTCGTCGTCGAGCAGCGCCTTGATGGCGAACAGCTGTTCGGCGTTGCGCGGCTTGATGCCGTAGGGGGCGAACTTTTCGACGCGTTGCAAGACTTGGTTGCCGGCGTTAAATGTTGCCAACACCGATTTGGAGCCGTTGCGGAGCACGAAATTCTCATTGGCGGTCGGTTGTTGCACCTCCGGAAAATCGACGGCGTTGACGGCGCCGCCATTTTGAAAGAAACGATCAATCTGTTCGGTCGAAATGTCTTCGACGATTCGTCGTCCGGTGTAGAGCTTGTCGAAACTCTCAATCTTGTCGTTGATATAGTCTTGGGCTTGCAAACCCAGGCTCTTCGCTTTCATCCGCAGGTTGGTGTCTTTGGAAATGAGGATCACGCGTCGATCGGGCGCGGTACGTTGCAGATGAAGTCCCGTGTTGAGAATGCGATTGTCGGGCGAATCGGAGATAAAGACGCGATTGAGTCGGGCGTCTTGTTCGTGGCAGAAGACCACTCGCAGCTTGCCGCATCCTTCGCCTAGAGAGGCGCCGGCTTCCGATAGAATATCGCCGGTCAGGAGGTCGATTTGGCGGAGGAACTCGCGAGCTTGGAAATGAATGTCTTCATTTCCTTTTTTGAATCGGTCCAGCTCTTCCAGAACCGTAATGGGGATGACGACATCATTGTCGACGAAATTACGGAAACTCTTGGCGTCGTGAAGAAGGACATTGGTGTCCAGCACAAACAGCTTAGGAAGCTGTTGGCCCGCGTGATCAATCATGCGGTTTCGATCCTGAGCAAAGTTAGATTGACTGTTTCCTGACGGTCAATCTTTCGCTACCCGGATAGCCGTAAGATTTTCATCTCGCCTCCCTTCATCGTCCGTAGACGACGCTACTTCCATGTGGGATCCGCTTCGGCGCCAGCAAACTAGCATGCCAGCGGCGGAGGGCCGCAGAGCTTGTCAGCATTTGCCGGATGCCCATGTTCTAGTGCGAAAAGCCCGCAATTGTCCATACGAACCAGCAATTTTCTTCGTTTCTTATTCAACCCCGGAGTTTGATGGAATCCTCACAAACGGAACCCCATATTTGGGATTCTACGCCGCATGGTCCATTTTGAGTCAAGCAAAAGGTTGTCGCTTTCCTTGAGTTGTAACTAAAATCACATTCAATCATTTCGTGGGGCGATCGTGATGCCGGCGAAACGACTGATTTCGATCTTAGACAGGTTAGGGGCGCACCGATGGACTACTCCTCGATTCTTTCGCGATATATCGGCCGAGAGGTTTGCGTCTCCACCTTTGGACATATCAAGCTCCGCGGCGAAGTCGCGGCCATCTACGACGACTGCGTTCGCCTGATTAACGCCAGTACGCAGGGGGACGCTGAGGAAATCTCGTGGAACGTCGACAGCGATCATGGCCAAGAGGCGCTCGTCCACTTTCACCACATCGTGGCGATCAGCTGCGGCGACGAAGAACTGCTCGACATCCCGGTCGTACCGGACCATGACAAGCCGTCTTGGTTTCAGGAAGCGGAACAGCGCGAGAAAGTGGATCTGCCGACCACCGACAAGCTCGACCCGTGGCGCACCTACCTCGATCTGGACCGGCTCTCGCTGGAAGTCGGAGAGTCGTTGGTTTCGATCATCGCCCCCGAGTCGAAAGACATTCTCGATCGGATCACCGCGGTCCGTTGCCAGCTGGCCGACTCGCTCGGAATTCTCGTCCCCAACATTCGGATGTGCGACAATCGCCAACTAGGCGACAACGAGTACCGCTTTCTCATCGACGAAAACGAAATCGCCCGCGCCCGGTTCGGCCCGGGACGCTACATCGCGCTCGACATGGGGACGTCGACCGAAACGCTGGACGGCACGCCGGGCGTCGATCCGACCTTTGGCGGACCTGGCATTTGGATTCGAGCCGATCAGCAGCGCGAGGCGGAAAAAGCGGGCTACCTGGTGATCGAACCGGGCATGCTGCTGGTAACGCATCTGCAAGAGACGCTGCGTCGGTTCGCCTCCGAGTTGTTGACGCTGGATGACGTTCGCAACCTGATCGAACTGCAGCGCGACTCGCAGTCGGCCGAGGTCGAAGAGTTGCGGGCCAGCCCACTCTCGTTGTCGACCATTCATGCGGTCCTGGTACGTCTGCTAGAAGAGCAGGTCTCGATCAAGAACTTCCCCCGCATTCTGGAAACGCTGGTCCGTCATGGTTCGCGTACCGGCGACATCGAGCTCTTGGTCGCCGCGGTCCGCGTTCGTTTGGGTCGGCAGATTTGCCAACGTTATCTCGATCGGGATGGTCGCGTCCATGCGATCGGGCTGGAGCCGGAGTTGGAAGAACGGCTGCTCGAGTTGAACGATGCCGGCGCCGGGCGAAAAGCTCGCCCATGGGTTGAGCGACTGGTCGACAACCTGGTCGACAGCTTCCAGCAATCAGAAGAGCAACAACAGCCGACCGCCCTGGTCACGTCGATTGATCTCCGCAGCCATCTATGGCGGTTGATGTCGACCAACCTGCCGCGGGTTTCGGTCTTGAGCTTTGCCGAGATCCCTCGCAACACCGACATTTATTGGGAAATGCGGGTCTCAGGCGACGACATTGGCCTGCCGGAAGGAAGTGCCCGAAGTAGCGGCGGCGCCAAGCCGTATGCCAAAGCGGCGCACCTGATGGAGTCGCTCGGCGACAAGATGCCGCGGCAGCCTCGCTAGAACTTGCCTTGCCTCGGGGAAAGGCGTTGCGTACGATTCCTTCGTTGTCGCACCTTTCTCGATTTCACATCCGGAAAACTGCATGTTTCGTTTCGCCGCCATCCTGCTAACGATGCTGGGGCTCGCCTTGGGCTCGACCAGCAATCTGGTTAGCGCAGCGCCCTTGTGTGCGGCGCCGGGCGAAACGAATTGTAGCTGCGGTCAGGCGACGTCCGACGCCTGCTGTCATGCAACGATCCCTACTTGCTGCAGTGCGACGGCGGGAAGTTGCTGTCAGCAAACGAGTAGCGAAAGCCTTGCGGCTCCCATTTGTAACGGATGCCCCTGCTGCTACGAACCGGTTGAGACGCCGCTGGCGCCTTCGTCGGCAAGCGAAACGCACCTGCCGATCGACTTGCTCGCTTGGACCAGTCCCGTTGCGGTCGCCCCATCGGCGGCGGCAGGTTCCGATTTACAATATCGCGTCGCCCCGTTCGCGACAGAAGTCTCTCTACAAGTTCTCCATTGTCGTTGGCGGAATTAAATCGAACGCTGCGCTGACAGCTTCGATTTTGAATTCTGACTTACGATATTCTCTTGGAGATACTTACGATGAAAAGCTTAATGGTTTTGGCTGCGCTCTTCTCGTTTTCGTTCGGGATGATTTCTTGGGCTTCCGCCGACGCGGCGCCGACCGCCAAAAAGTGCGAGTGCGTCAATTGTGCGTGCCCCGACTGCGATGGCGTCAATTGCTCGTGCGACGGCGATTGCAAATGCGAGAAGTGCGGTTGCGAAATGACGACCGACACGGCGTTGACCGCGACTTCCGCCGCCTGCCCGAACCGCCCGTGCGAAAAAGAGTGCCCGTGCGAAGCGGGTTGCGAGTGCTGTGACGGTGAGGTCTGCACCTGCACGGGGTGCGAGTGCACCGCTTGCGACTGCGCGGCGTAACGGCGTTTACGTCTAACAGCCTGCTGAAAAATGCCATCGTGGTATTTTTCAGCCTCGCCAGGCTCAGATCGCATCCCTGCGATCTCGCAGTCCGTTGAGAAAATCAACGGACTGCTAACCTTGGAAAGCCAATCGGCGCCCTTCTCTGCGGATGAGGGCGCCTTTTCTATTGCGCCGACTCGGATGCCGGCGGATAGGGTTCCGCCAGAAAGCGAACATACGCGCAGCCAAATAAGACGATCCAAATCGCATAGTACAGCCAGAGCATACTGGCGATCAAAAAGCCAATCATCCCAAACGTCGACATCTTGCCGGTGACGACGAAGATGTCGATCGGGATTCGGCAGATTTCCCACATGATGGTGCAGAGGAGCGCCCCGCGGAGGGCGTGCCAAAAGCTGACGCTGGTCCGCGGAAGTTGCCAAAAGATCAGCGTGATCAAGATCCAGTTGAACAGCAGACTGGCCCCGTATTGCGAGGGGAGGAAGACCGACAGTCCCCAGGTCGAGTCGCTCCGGATCAAGAACTGCTTCCAGGCGAACAGCAGCGCCAGGGCGGCAACGCCGATGAACCCCAGCACCATCACAAAGACGTACGCCCTGAGCCGATAAAACACGATCCTCCACAAGAGCTGTCGCCAGGTCTCGCTGGAGGGATATTCGAGGTCGAAGATCCGAGAGAAGGCCCGCTCAAGCCAGGCGAACGCTGTCGCCCCGAGCAGCAGCAGTCCCATCAGGCCAAAACCGATCACCGCGGTATCGCTGCGGGCGCCTTCGCGAATGAAGCTCATGAAGCTTTCGGCGGTTTCTGCCGAGCTTTCCGACGCGATCCAGCTTCGCAGCTCGACCCGCAAATCTTGCTCGGTGATCGATTCGCGTACTAATGTCCGTGCGGTGGCAAAGAAGACGATCCCGGCCAGCAGCATCCACATGTAGACGTAAAACGCAATGCAGGCTGCATATACGTCCGAATCACGGTTGGACGAATGCTGCATGGCGTTCCAGAATCGAACGCCCCAACGTGTGGCAATACGACGAATCACTACCTTCCCCGCATGTGGCGAAGCCCCTGTTTCCGCAGACTGGCATTATAGGGGACGCGGGCTTTTTCGTCGTCGCGGGTAAATTTCTAGAAACTTGCCGTAACTTCCGTAAAAGTGCTGGGTTTAAATAGTTCGTTGCCGCTGGTGGTCCTTCTGTGGGGGGCTGATCTGCAGCGACCCGAACCTCAAAAACCTCGGCGATCGCATGTCCCGCGATCGGCCAGCAACCTTTTCCCTTTGCTAACTGATTAGGAAACGAATATGAACGTGTGGAAGAAGCAGTGGTTTGCCTGCCTGACGGCAGTTTGCCTAGTTGCCGCGATGGCCCAAATCAGCGTCGCCCAAGGTCCGGGCGGTGGTCGCGGCGGTCGTGGACCTGGCGGACCTGGCGGACGCGGCGGTTTCGGAATGAACGCGACGGCGCTGCTGGGCAACGAGCAAGTTCAGACCTACCTGGCTCTGACCGAAGATCAAAAAGAAGAGCTGCAAACGATCAGCGAAGAATCGCGTTCGGCGATGCGTGAAATGTTCCAAGGCGGCCGCGACGACGAAGATCGCGAAGCTCGTCGCGAAAAGATGACGAAGATGATGGCCGAAAACGCCGAAAAGACCGTCGACGTTCTGACCGACGCCCAAAAGGAAAAGTTGGTCGCCATCATGTTGAAATCGGATCTGGCTGGCGCCCTGAACGACTCGATGGTCAAAGCCGAACTCGGCATCTCGGACGCCCAGGCTGAAGAGATCAACGAAGCTCGCCAGGAAGCGTTTGGCGAAATGCGGGAAATGTTCGCCGAGCTGCGTGACGCTTCGCCCGAAGAACGCCAGGAAAAGATGACCGAATTCCGCGAAGCGATGCAGGAAAAGGTCAACGGCGCCCTGACCGCCGAACAACAGGCCAAGATCAAAAAGTTGATCGCCATCGACTTTGAACTCGATCGCTCGCAGATGCGTGGCCCGGGTGGTCGTGGCCAAGGTGGCCCGCAAGGCCAACGTGGACAGCGCGGCCAACGTGGCCAACGTGGACCCGGCGGTCCGCGTGGCGGTGACAACGCCGAAGCGGACGACGACGCGATCTAGGTTTCGCGCTCGCTGTGACTGACAAATGAGAAAGCCCTTGCGTCGTGCGATGCAGGGGCTTTTTTCGTGGGCCGCTTGGTCTAGCAGTCCGTTGATTTTCTCGACGGACTGCGTGATCGCAGGGATGCGCTCCCAAAATAGCGACGTAAGTCGTTATTTTGGGAGCCGCGAAGAGCTATGCTCTGAGCCTGGCGAGGTTGGAAAATGCCACGATGGCATTTTTCAACAGGCAGCTAGTCTTCTTTTCGCGACTCTACCACGTACGACTCCAGGATCTCGCTGCTGCCGGGCTGCGGCGTCTGCGAAGCGGATGAGGCCGAGGTGGCGAACCCGTCGACGGTGGCGTTGGTCGTAACGTGAAAGTGCTTTTTTCCCCACGCGATCAGCCAAGCTTTGATCGGGGTGCGTAGGAAAGGGATCAGCAGCGAAAAACCGGTCATGTCGGTCAATATGCCTGGCGTGATCAGCAGCACGCCGGCCACGAAGATCAACACGGCGTCAAACAGCGAGTCGGTCGGCATGCGGCCGCTGGAAAACTCGGCTTGGATTTTTCGATAGGTCGCAAATCCCTGGCTCTTTGCTAGCATCGATCCGATGACGCCGGTCACGACAACCAGGGCCAGCGTAAACAGCGGATCGGTCGCGCTGGCCAAAAACAGCAGCAGCGTCAGCTCGACGAAAGGAACCAGGATGAACAGGATTAAGAGGATACCCAGCACGCAATTTCTCGCAAAAAATGGAAACGTCGTTTCCGTTCCCGTTTGTCCGGCAACTATTTTAGTTTACGACTCGGACGGAAAAGGGGGGAATTTGCCGCGGTCAGTTCACTGGCGCACGACGGCCCCCTAGAATGAATTCGCTACGAGCGGCCTGATCTTTCGCCTTCTTCGATGCGGCTAACGGATGAATTTGGAACGGACTGAACTGCAAACCGACACGGATATGAAGGCTTCGGAGGAATTGAGCCTCCGCAAGACGCGTCCCCCCCGGGAAATCCCCGGGTACTCGATCGAGCGATTTCTCGGATCGGGGGCCTACGGTGAGGTCTGGTTCGCCATCGCCGCCAACACCGGACGACAGGTCGCGATCAAATTTTACAATCATCGGGCGTCGCTGGAGGACAGTTTGATCGCCCGAGAGGTCGAAAAGCTCGTTTTTCTTTCGGCTGATCGCTACGTGGTGCAGTTGCTGGACGTCGGTTGGGATTCGGATCCGCCCTACTACATCATGGAGTATGTCGAAAGCGGCTCGCTGGAAGACCTGCTCAAACGCAATGGCCCGTTGCCGCCTGATCGCGCGGTCGAGATCTTCCAGGATATCGTCGTCGGTTTGCTGCATGCCCATGCGAAGGGGATTTTGCACTGTGATTTGAAGCCCGCCAACATCTTGCTCGATCAGGATGGCAAGGCCCGGCTGGCCGACTTCGGCCAATCGCGACTTTCGCACGAACAGAAGCCGGCTCTCGGGACCTTGTTTTATATGGCGCCAGAGCAAGCCGAGCTGAACGCCGTACCGGACGTCAGCTGGGACGTTTACGCGCTTGGCTCGATCTTGTTCACGATGTTGACCGGCAATCCGCCGTTTCGCAGCGCTAACGCGATCGGGCAGATTGACTCCGCCGCCAGTCTGACGGCCCGGCTCGATCGCTATCGCCAATGTATTGAGCAGGCCGAAATGCCGGTCGCCCATCGGGACGTGCCAGGCGTCGATCGCGAGTTGATCGACATTATCGACCAGCAACTGGCGGTTGACCGCAAGCGACGCTTTGCCAACGTTCAGGCGGTGCTGGATGCGCTGCAGGCGCGACAACGGAACCGCGATCGCCGCGCCTTGGTCTGGTTGGGCATGATTGCGCCCGCCGTCTTGCTGGCGATCATGCTGGGGTTTGGCTTTTGGGGGTATTCACAGGCGGTTGGCGATTCGGCGAAGGCGCTCGCCTCGAAGAGCTGGGTCAGTAATCAATTTGCGGCAGAGCTGGCCGCCACCAATGTAGCCCATGATATCGAATCGCTGTTTGACGATGCTGAGCGTTTCGCCGACCGACCGGACGTGCTCGCCACGCTCCAGGCGACCTTGGAAAACGCCGAGCTAAAAGATCTGCTGAAGCAGCTACGCGACCCGAACTTGGATATGGCGCGACGGGCCGAACTGGTTCATCAGTTCCAAGAGCATCCCGCCCGCGAGTCGCTGCAGGACTTGGTGATCCAGCGCTGGGCGGAAGGCAACGGACGTTACGCCAGCTGGTTCCTACTCGACAAATATGGATTTCACATCGCTTCGTCCGCCGGCAAGGCGGTCGATTCGCCGGTCGGCGGTTACTACGGGTATCGCTCATATTTTCATGGCGGCGAAGAGGATTTCGACCATCCGGCGATTGATCCGCGCTATCATGCGTCAGTGCCGCCGCCGAATGGGATTTATCCGACGGCGACCGACGACTCGCATCTGTCGGCGGTCTTTTTAAGTACCGCCAGCAACACCTGGAAATGCGCAATTTCGGCGCCGATTCGGGTTGATGGGGAGACGATCGCGGTGGCGTCGTTGACGATCAATGTCGGCAATTTCCCTCGGTTTGAAGGTTCGCCCCAGCAGTTTGCGGTGCTGGTCGACGAGCGCCCAGGGCCGCAAGGCGGGATGATCTTGCAGCATCCTCTGTTTGATGAGTTGCTGCAGCACGAGAGCCGCCTGCCCGATCAGTTCTGCGAAGACTCGAACCTGCGCGTGCAGGTCGATGCGTTGGCCGACCAGGAAGTATACGACTACATCGACCCGTTATCGCATGATCCCGCCGGGGCTGAGTTGGCTGGTCCTTGGATCGCCGCGACTGAGTCCGTAAAGATCACGCCGGGCAACGAGACCGAGCCGCGCTCAACGGGGCTAGTCGTATTAGTGCAAGAAAAGCAGGATTCGGCGGTCGGACCGATCCATTCGCTTGGTAAGAAGCTGGCGACGGCCGGCGTCAGCGCCATGGCGATCATCGCCGCGGTCGCCGGTTTGATGTGGGGAATTGTACTGCGGAGCGGGTCGCGAGGACGGAGCGGACGATTTCATGGAAGTGGCGCCAGTGCGACGCCGATCCATGATCAGGCGACGATTATCTTGCCAAAGAATCGTTGAAGCCGTACGCACTTTGTCCAGGTTGACATTATTCCACGATTCTCGTAGTTTGAGAAATTCTCTACTAGGCTGCCGGGGATATCCTGTAATGGGAGGTCGCACCAAACGGATTGCAGCGGCCCCGCCGGCGCTAGGCTAGCCTCGACCCAAATTCCACCATCGTTATAGTTTGGAAGGATAAAGTCATGCCACGCGGCAAGTCTTATGATAATGCTTGCGCCGCCATCGGCGATTCTCCGATGATTAAGATCAATCGCCTGGTGCCCGATGACCATGCGACCGTCTTTGCGAAGTGCGAGTTCTTCAATCCGCTGAACAGCGTTAAAGACCGCATTGGCTATGCGATGATCGCCGACGCTGAGCAGAGCGGCAAAATCAATCAGTACACCCACATCGTCGAGCCGACCAGCGGCAACACCGGCATCGCGCTCGCCTTCGTTTGTGCCGCCAAAGGCTACAAGCTGACGCTGACCATGCCCGAGTCGATGTCGCTGGAGCGTCGCGCCCTGCTTCGCGCCATGGGCGCGAATCTGTTGCTAACGCCTGCTGCTGAAGGGATGAAGGGGGCGATCAACGCCGCCGCCGAAATGGTCGAGAAGGAATCGGGCGCCTGGATGCCTGGGCAGTTCGACAACCCGGCCAACCCAGCGATCCACGAAAAGACGACTGGTCCCGAAATCTGGGCCGACTCGAGTGAGAATATCGACGCCATCGTCGCCGGCGTCGGAACCGGCGGAACGATCACCGGCGTCGCCCGCTTCATCAAGTCGAAGAACCCCGACTTCAAGGCGGTCGCCGTCGAACCGGCCAGCTCGCCGGTCATCAGCGGTGGCGGACCGGGCAAGCACCGCATTCAGGGGATCGGCGCAGGATTCGTGCCGAAGAACCTCGATACGTCGGTGCTGGACGAGGTGATCAAGGTCGATGATGAGGATGCGTTCGAATGGGGACGCCAGCTCGCCAAGCAGGAAGGGATCGTCGCTGGCATCAGTAGCGGCGCCACCATGTGGGCCGCCGCGCAACTGGCCGCTCGTCCTGATATGAAGGGCAAACGGATCGCTGTGATCATGGCGAGCCTGGGAGAACGCTATATCTCGACGCCGCTGTTCGGCGGATTGGACGGCTAGCTGCCTGTTGAAAAATCCCATCGTGGCATTTTTCAACCTCGCCAGGCTCAGAGCGTAGCTCTTCGCGGCTCGCAAAATAACGACTTACGTCGCTATTTTGGGATAGCATCCCTGCGATCCAGCAGCCTGTTGAGAAAATCAACGGACTGCTAGGCCGCTTTCCCTGCCGTTATTCTAGAAAACTGCTCTCAGCCGCGATTTCGATCGCGGCTTTTTTCATAAATTTTGGCTGTGTCGGGGTCTGGTTGCGCGCCCGCCCACCACTGCCGAGTCTCGCCAATCGCCCCGTTTGGCCGCACGTGTCGCAATTTTAAGTCGTTTCTGTGTAATGGCTTACGGGTGAAATGTCTCGAATTTCCGCGCCGTGGCATGCCGCCTGCGTTAAGCCCTCATCAGGAAACGAATGATCGCTGGGAGGCAAAACGATGATTCACAAATTGATGTTAATCGCATTGGGACTGACGCTGTTGGGCGTCATCCCTGGTATCGGATCGATGCGAATTCCGTCAGGCATATTCGGACTGGTTTTGGCGCTGATGGTCGCAGCAATCCTGTTGTTCTAGAGCGTTTTTCTGATAGCTGTAGCGTTTCTGGCGTTGGTGAGGCAAGCTGGTCAAGGCGACCGAAGCAGGCGAATCCTCAAGATTCGTCGATGCAGGTCAACGCCGACCAGCGCGGCCGCAACCAGCCACAACGATACAGATGGAGGAAAACCGCTCTAAGGAAGGCGATTCAATCATGTCGGCGGAAACAAACAAGACAACGAAGTCACCGTCGTCGCGGATGCAACGCTTCGTCGATCTCATGGAGAACGCGGTTCGCATACCCGGCACGCGATGGCGCGTTGGCCTCGACGCGTTGTTGGGGCTTATTCCAGGAGTCGGCGATTTCGTCACCGCGAAGGCGGCTTTCGTTTTACTATGGGAAACGCGTCGTTTAGCAGTCCGTTGATTTTCTCGACGGATTGCGTGATCGCATGGATGCGAGCCGCGAAGAGCTACGCTCTGAGCCTGGCGAGGTTGAAAAATGCCAAGATGGCATTTTTCAACAGGCAGTTAGGGATGCCGTTTCGCAAACGAGCGAAAATGGTCGGCTATGTTTTCTTTGACCTGTTGGTTGGCATCATTCCGTTCGTGGGCGACCTGTTCGACGCCGCCTACAAGTCGAACAATAAGATCTTGAAAATGTTGGAAGATCAGATTGCCGAACATGGCGACGCGACCGTGAACCCGGCGTCGCAAATGCGGGTTCCCAATTTCGTAAAGCAGGCATATTCCGCCCAGTCGCGACGCAAATAGCGGGAATTTCGCCAATGGCCATGTTGGTCGTCAATCGGCCGACAAGAGTCGGGCGAAATCGGCCGGTTTTCTCTTGATCTATCCGTCTTGAAAGCCATTTTGACCCGGCCCTGTCGATGGGTTACCATCGGTCGGGGGTGACGTGGCTAAATCGCCCCAAAGACGTTTCTTCTCTTCCGATTTTGGGGCAACATACGTGCGCGGGTTCATCCTATCCCTGCTGCTATTCGGTTTGACGGTTCCCGCGGCTGCGCGCGAGTGGCATGCCCGCGAAGGGGGCTTCTCGGTCAAGGCCGAGCTGGTCGATGTCCGCGACGGCGCCGCCGTCTTGAAACGAGATGACACCGGGCAGGAGATCGCGGTTCCGCTCGCCAAGCTGAGCCTGGATGACGTCCGATTTGTGCATGCCGAACTCGACCGTCTGACCAAGGCGATCAACGGGGGAATGCCGGCCGACGGCGCAGCGACCGGAGGCGGGTTCTCGCCACCTCGAGCCCCCGGCAGCGCTCCGAGCGGTGGCGCCGGCGGTGCTCCCGCCGCTGGAGTTGTGGGCAACCCTGCCCCGGTCCCCGCAGCCGCGATTCAAGAAGATCTGGGCAACTATCCCACCATGCCGCGGACCGACGCGCAAACGCCGCCGCTGGTACGCTCGGAGCAGTTTGAGTGGCAGGTAACCGTCGACGCCAATCCCTACGAGTTTATGCTGCCGCCTGAGAAGACGGTCAAGTCGACCTCGCCGCAGAAAAGCTATTCACTCAAGCCGCAGTTCGCAGAACATCCGAGCCATTTCGTCTTTTTCGCCGAAGGCTCGAAAGACTTCTTCGCCTACCATTTGCCGACGCAAAAGCTGGTCGGCAAGCTCCACTTCGAATCTTCGCTGTATAAGAAGATCGCGTATAGCGCAGACGGGCACTACTTCGCCGCCGAGGTTCGTAACGATACGACGCGCAAGACGGGGGTCCAGGTCTGGTCCTTCGCCACAGAACGTCTGGTGCGAACGATCACTCCCAGCAGCGACAGTTTTTATCTGACCGCGATCCGCTTTGCCGGGCCCGATCGGATTCTGATCGCCGAACCGAACGACCATGCGATCCGTTGTTACGACATCGCCAGTGGTCGCATGATTAGTCAGATTCGCGTTGGCAGCTTCTTCCAAGAAGCTCAGCTGGCCGTCAGCCCTGGCGGCGCCTATGTCGCCGTCGCGACTTCGACCGACAAGATGGTGCACATTTACGACCTGCGGACCGGGGTTGAAGCGGGCCAGGTCGGCGGCAAGGCGCAGCTTCCCGGTTTCGCTTCGCCGCAACTGGTCAGCTTTTCCCCCGATGGCGAAGAGTTGCTGCTCTACTCCAATTCTGGAGGGGGCAAGCACTTGATCACGTGGGACATGCGAACCGGCGAGAAAGGGGCCGAGTTGCAGTTCGACGAAGATCCTGGCCGTAAGGGGCCGGCGGGATTTTCTTATCATGATCGACCGATCGAATGGCGTCCCGATCGCAGCGGCTGGCTGATCGGCGGCTGGGTATTGGTGGAGCGGGGTTCGCCTGACATCGTCTGGATTGACGATACGCAGAAGTCGTCAAGCGACGTGGGCCAGCCGCGGCGGTTTGTCGACAACAATCGCCTGCTCGACTTCGCCAGCGACAGTGATCGCCGGATGACGATGGCCCTCACGGCGATTTCTAACGACACCATCGCGTCCAACCGCGAGATGATCGCCAGCGGCGCGACCGCTTTTGACAATGGATTGCCGCCGCTCACGCCGATCGTCGATGACCGGATTCAGGAGATCGTTACCGACATCCAATGGAAGTACCAGCCGGACGAGGCCCCAGCGGTTGCCGACGCGAGCCTACACGACGGCGCTCGAATCATCGCCAACTTCGCCCAGCTGGGGCAGATGGTGATGGCCCGCACCGCCAATCGCGCCTTGATCGGACTTCGCGAACCCGACGGCAATCGCCGCCAACGCGGCCTGACGACGATCGAAGAGCAATACTTTGACCTGGTCGATTTGCAGACCGGCAAGCCGCTGATGCGGACCACGCTGCCCTTTGCGACTCTTTTGAAGGCGGTCGATCCGACCGGCAGTTGGGGCGCTTTTGCCGACAAGGCGAACCAAGACCGCATCGATTTGTTCGACTTGGCGACCGGCAAGCCGGCGGTCGCGTTTCGCCCGTTTCAGAACAGCGATGGCGAAATCGCGACAATGGCGTTCGGTTCCGACAAGTCGACGCTTTGGGTCTTGTCGAAAAAAGGAGAACTGACGCAATGGAAGCTGCCGGAGTGTCGCGTCGTCGCCCGGCGGATGTATGGCGCTTCGACTCGGTTGCAAGCGTCCCCCAGCGGCCATACGCTCTGCGTCGCTTCGCCGCAAAAGATGGAATTGCTCGACGCCGACTCGGGGGCGATGCTCGGCACGCTGGCCAGTCCGGCGATCGAGAAGTTTACCGCCGCCGGCTACATGGCGTTCTCCGATGACGGCCGCAAGTTGGCGATGGCCTGCTATGCCGGAACCGATGCCCAGCGCATCCTCGTGTGGGACTTGGTCGCCAACAATGTCGACAAATCGTTCCCATTTCCCTACAAGCCGCTGGCGATCTCGTGGGGAGACGATGACGTGCTCTTGGTCAAAGCGTTCTCGAGGCTGCCGGAGCTGACAGTCGCGGCGCACCTGGTGGCGGTCCATCTGCCGTCGGAACGGATTGGTTGGAATTACCTGTTGCCGTTTGGCGGCGTCGGCTATCGCGGTTCGGATGGACGGCAGTGGTACGTCTCTGGCGACGCGAACCAAACCGATTCAACGGTCCGTGCGGTTCGTCTGCCGCAGCCGCAAGACGCCGAGCTGATTAACGATCTGCAGCCGCTTGCTCCGCTTCTTTCCAGCGGCGATCGACTGGCGATTCGCGTCGACGCCGAGATCCCCACGATCAACATCGAGCGGAACGAATTGGCCAAAGAACTGCAGAGTTTGTATCTCGCCAAGGCGATCAAGGCGGGCTACAAACCAGACCCCAGCGCCGGGCATGTGCTAACGATCGAAGTGCGAGAGAAACTGACGGCAGAGACGCTACGGTTGCGCATCATCGGGCGGTTCTCCGTCGAATCGATCCAGAAGACCGAAGTATTCGCCACGCTGCGGATCGCCAATGGGGACGGCAAGCTGATCTGGGCCGATGAGATTCGGGAAAAAACCGAAGCCGATCTGGCCCGCAAAGGAATTCCGCCCGGCGTCGGCGTGTCGGAATTCTTCCGCTTGCAGCAGTGGCGCAACGTGCTGCAATGGATTGAAGATGCGAAAGTTCCGACGGCGATTTTCGACGCTAGTTCAATCACCGGCGCCGGCGTCTCGGTGATGACGGTCAACGGCGTCGAGGTGCGGACGAATTTGAACATCCCGGTGAATAATCAGCCGGGCGATCAGGCGATCTAGTCTGGCACGCAGCACTGCGTGGCGATGCGGTCGAAGGAGTCGGGGCTTGTCCGTAGCAGACGAAGAGAGTCGTGAAGTTGCGCCTTCCTCCCCCATGGTGCGCGTCTACGTGCTGTTCGTTCGGCGCGTCGCGCAAATCGACGCGGCGCCACGCAGGTCTAAGTTTCAAGAGGCGAGGAATTTGTTTCCCACCCTCTCGTCAGCTTGGCGGACTAACCTACACTGGTAGAGACTTGCTCTGATTGCCGCGTACCGGTTTCCCAAATGATTCAACTCTCCGCCGTCGCCAAGAGGTTCGCCGATCAGCAGGTGATCGCGCCGACCGATCTGACGATTGAGCGTGGGCAGTTCGTGTCGCTGGTTGGGCCGTCGGGTTGCGGCAAGTCGACCCTCTTACGGCTGATCGCCGGGCTCGAGTCGGTCTCCAGCGGCGATCTTACCATCGACGAGCAACATCCCGGCAAGACGCAGACGGCGTTCGTCTTTCAAGATCCAACCCTGTTGCCGTGGCGTACCGCGCAGGCCAACATTCGCTTGCCGCTGGAACTGCTGGGGTTGGCCGATGGCGAGCATTTGGCGAAGATCCCGTCGGCGATTCAGCTGGTTGGGCTACGTCAGGAAGATGCCGGCAAGCTTCCGCGGATGCTCTCGGGCGGGATGCGGATGCGGGTGTCGTTGGCTCGGGCCTTGGTGACCGATCCACAGGTCTTGCTATTGGACGAACCGTTTGCGGCGCTCGATGACATCTTGCGACAGCAACTCAACGAAGAGCTGCTCTCGATCTGGAAGCAGCGCCGCTGGACCGGCGTCTTTATCACGCACAACGTCGCCGAGGCGGTCTTCCTTAGCCAGCGGGTGTTGGTGATGTCGGCCCGGCCGGGGCGGATTGTTGCCGATGTGCCGATCAAGTTTGACGCTCCCCGCGACGCCGACCTGCGAGCTTCGGCCGAGTTCGCCGCTACCTGCGGCGCTATCTCGCATCACCTCCGCACAGGAGCGGCCTGATGCGCGAGACCCTACAACGAATCTTGTTGCCGATGGTCACGCTGCTGATCGCACTGGCCATCTGGCAGGGGAGCGTCTCGCTGGCGAAGATTCCGCCCTATCTATTGCCGAGCCCTGCGGCAGTTGGTTCCGCGTTTTGGAATAAAGGGAGCGCGCTCTGGTTCGGTTCGCTACTGACGGGCGCCGGCGCACTGGCCGGCTTTGCGGCGGCGGTCGCGCTCGGAACGTTGGTCGCTCTGGTCTTTTCGCAATCGCGCCTGATCCGGCTCAGCGGTTATCCCTACGCGATCTTCTTTCAAACGGTGCCGATCGTGGCGATCGCTCCCTGGATCGTCACGCTGACCGGCTATGGCCTGCCGAGCGTGATCGTGGTGGCGACGATCATCAGCTTGTTTCCCATCATCACCAGTACGACGACCGGGCTGTTGTCGGTCGATCGCGGGCTCGACGAATTGTTTCGCCTGCATCGAGCGTCGCGGTGGCAGACGCTTTGGAAACTGCAATTTCCCGCGGCGATCCGTTACCTGGTCACCGGCATGAAGGCGAGCAGCGGCTTGGCGGTGGTCGGCGCGATCGTGGGCGAGTTCTTCGTCGGATATAGCGGCACGCAACATGGCCTGGGTTATTACATTCGCAGTTCCAGCGACAATCTGAAGACCGACGAGCTGTTCGCCGCGATGATCTGCTGCACGCTGCTGGGGGTGATCGTGTTTGTCTCGATCAACTTGGCCGAACGTTTTTTTCTCCGCCGCTGGACGCAAGCGTAGTGCGATACGGGGGAGACCGCATTTCCCTCGCTCGCGCTTCGGGCTACGATTGAGATTCCCCAGCTTGCAATAGGTTGTTTCGCCCTTGAATCCTTCGTCTGGCTCTTCGCCCGCTCCTCTCTACCGCAGCGCTTCGCGCGCCGCCTGGTTCGGGCTGGGCGTGAACCTGACGTTGGGAATCGTGAAACTGGTGGGCGGCCTATTGGGTAGCTCGTTCGCGCTGATCTCCGACGCGGTTAACTCGCTCGGCGACTCCCTCACTTCGATCGTCGTCATCTATGGTTTGTGGTACGCCCAGCGTCCGGCCGACGATGAGCACCCGTATGGGCATACCCGGGCCGAGGCGGTCGCCGCGTCGAACGTAGCGATGTTGATCTTCATCTCGGCGATGTTTATCGGCTGGGAAGCGATCAGTCGGTTGGGAAGCGAGCACGCGGTTCCGCCGGTCTGGACGATGTGGATCGCGGCGGCCAATATCGTGATCAAAGAGTCGCTCTTCTGGTACAAACTGTCGATCAGCCGCCGCACTGGGTCGCTATCCATCGCGGCTAGCGCATGGGATCATCGCAGCGACGCTCTCTGTTCGCTCGCCGTGTTGATTGGTCTGGCGGTCGTCCGCTGGGGCGGGCCTGACTACATGTGGGCCGACGAAGGCGCCGCCTTGGTCGTGGTCGGGGCGATCTTGCTTAACACGGGCCGCATCTACCGGCAAGCGACCAGCGAGTTGCTCGATCCGCAAGCCAGCGACGAATTGATCCAGCAGATTCGCGCTGCCGCCGAAGCGGTGCCCGGCGTGCGCGCGGTCGAAAAGCTATGGGTGCGTAAGACCGGGCTCGAGTTTCTCGCCGACATCCATATCGAAGTCGACGCCCAGCTAACGGTTGACGCAGGGCATCGGATCGGCCATCAGGTTAAGGACAAGCTGATCCAGCAGTTCGTGCAATTGCGAGACGTGCTGGTTCACTTAGAGCCTTACCCACACGAGCATTCGGGCGACGCTTAGAGCGGTTTTCCTCCATCTGTATCGTTCTGGCTGGTTGCGGCCGCCTTGACCAGCTTGCCTCACTAACGCCAGAAACGCTACAGCTATCAGAAAAACGCTCTAGTATGCAAAGGCGCTTGGCGCCGCGTAAAGCTTTTTGACGCCATTCGTCCGATCGACGAAACTTCACAGGCCAGTGGTGAGATCCGTCTGCCGGTTGAGGTTCGCGACAATCTTCGTCGAAGTCAAGTTTTTGCGCAGCAAAGAGATTGCAGATCGCAAAACTACTTTGGGATCGAACTAGCTACGACGAAGCAGGCGCCAGTTGGGCCGCTTCGCTGAAGATTCGCTCGAATCGGCGCCGCGTTTCGCGGGCCAGCTTGCGACACTCGCGCAGCAGTTGGGCGCCGTTCATGTCGCCCAGCAGGTAAGCGAGTTTCGCCACTTCCAGTCGCTCTTTCGGCAAGTCATGCCGTGCGGTCGTATTCATCAACCGCAGCCGAGCTTCGACGATCCGAAAAAAGACGTACGCATTATGAAAGTGTTCGTGGTCGTCGTCGGCCAGGCGTCCCGCGTCATGCAAGGCGCTGAGCGCATCGATCGTGTTGGGCTGCAGCGTTTCGGGTTGTTCGCTGACGCACGACAGCTGCAGCATCTGCACGACAAATTCGATGTCGACGGTGCCGCCGGGGCCGCGTTTCAAGTTGGCGATGGTGGCGGTCTCTTCCATCCGCCGCCGCATGTCACGGATCTCTACGGCGTACTCCGGCTGCCAGGTCTTCGCCACAATCACGTTGCGGATCAGCTCTTTCGCTCGCTCGCCGGCGGCCGGATCGCCATGGACGGGGCGCGCCTTGCAAAGAGCCTGGCGTTCCCAAAGTTGGCCCACGCCTTCGACATGGTAACGGTAGAACTCGGCGAACGAGACCGCCAATGGTCCATGCTTGCCGGTCGGGCGAAGTCGAGCGTCGGTTTCGTACAGTCGTCCGTATGGGCCCAGCTCGCTGATCGATTTGATGATCCGCTGCGACAGCTGACCGAAGAAATGTTGGTTGCTGGTCGCACTGCCAGGACGGCCTTTGCCGTTGACCGGATTGGTCTGCCCTTCCCCTTCGTACAGGAAGATCAGGTCGAGGTCGCTATGGTAGTTCGGCTCACGACCACCCAGCTTGCCAAGTCCGATGATCACCATCTCGCAGCGGCGATCTTCGGGCAGCCATGGTTCGCCAAACCGCTGACTCAGATAATCGTATTCGCGCGCGACAATCCGCTTCAGGCAAATGTCGGCGATGTCCGAGAGGGTCTCAAGCCGCGCTTGCAGGTCTTTTTTGCCCAGCATGTCGAGCACGCCGACCCGCAAGTGCATCAAGTTCTTGAAGCTGTGCAAGATCGGTGTGATGTCTTCGGCGCCGCGGCAAAGTTCGGTCAGCGTCAGGTCGAGCGTCTCGCGCGTCGGCAGCTTGTCGAGCATCAGCGAGTCCATCAGCTCGTCGATCATGCCAGGGTGGCTGATCAAGATGCTCGATAGATAGGGACTGCCAGCACAGAGCCGCACGTACAGGTTAAGCGTCGCCGGATTTGCGCTGAACAGCTCCCACAAGATTCCCTTGCCGCCAAGCGAGTCGCTGACCTGCGCCAGGTTGATCAGCGTCGAGTCGGGGTCAGGCGTCGTCGAGATCGCTTCGAGCAACTGGGGACTGATCGCCGCCAAAAAGTGACGACAGCGCCGCGTCGAGAGAAAGCGAACCTTCTCGGTCGTGAGCGCCATCAGGTTGTCGTAGGCGTTCTTGGGGTGATGGAACCCGTAGCCGGTCAGCACTTCGTCGATCATCTCGTCGCCTGGCTCGGGGTCGAGTACCAGGTCGATCGTTGGCGCGGTGTCGTCGTCGCCGGGAAACGCATCGTGCAGCAGGTGATCGAGAATCTTGCGATTCAGCTCGGTCTTTTCGGCGTAGTCGTTCTGGAAGGCGACCAGGGCCGATTCCTCTTTGCCATGCTCGTAGCCCATGCGAAGAGCCACCTTGGTCAGCTCTTTCTCATCGCTGGGCATCGTATGAGTTTGCAGGTCGAACATGATCTGCAGCCGATGTTCGAGCTTGCGGAGGAACGCGTAGTTCTCTTCCAGGATCGTCCGCTCTTGCAGCGTCAAGCAACCGGCGCCTTCCAGCGCCGCGATCGCTTCGAGCGTGTTGCCGGTCCGAATGCCGGGCAAGTCGCCGCCGTTCAGCAGTTGCAAGAACTGAATCACGAACTCGATATCGCGAATGCCGCCGCGGCCCGTTTTGACGTTGGTGTCGTCGGTCGTTTCGCGTTCGGCCCGCTTTTCGATCCGCCGCTTGAGCGCCTTGATGCCGGAGATGTCGGCGCGGCTGAGGTAGCGACGATAGATCCAAGACTCGAGCTGCGTCAGCAGTTCTTCGCCCAGGTCATGGTTGCCGGCGACGCTGCGGGCTTTGACGAACGCCTGACGTTCCCAGGTCCGTCCCAGCACGTCGTAGTAGTGCAGCGCGGATTCAAAGCTGACGACCAGCGGCCCGCGACTTCCCTCCGGGCGCAGTCGCATGTCGATGCGATAAGGTGCGCCCAGTTCGGTTGGTTCGCCGAGCAGTTTCAGGACGCGTTGCGAAAGGCGATCGAAGAACTCGCCATTGGAGATCTTCTTTTCGCCGTCGGTGGCGCCATGCTCGTCATAAATAAAGATCAGATCGACGTCGCTGGAGTAGTTCAGCTCGACGCCGCCCAGCTTGCCCAGCGCCAGAACGACGAATCGCGCTGGCCGGCGTCCGCCGGGTCCCGAGGCTTTGACCATGGGGCGGCCATACCGCGGTTGCATCAAGCGGTAGGCGGCGGCGACGGTCGCTTCGAGCAGCGCGTCAGCCAGGTACGAGATCTGCCGCGTCACGATGCTGATTGACTGTTCGCGGATAACATCGCCATAGGCGATCCGCAGCGTCTCGCGCCGTTTGAAGCGGCGGAGCGCCGTCATGATCGCTTTTTCGTCGTTCAGCGCTTTCACCTCGCAGACGACGTCGTCGACCAGCATCTGCCGGGCGATCGGCTGGCCGTCGGTGATGCGAAGCAGCTCGAAGCTTTCCGGATCGTAGATCAATTGATCGGCCAGCGCCTGGCTGGTCGCGAAGATCCGCAGCAGCGTCTCCAGTGATCGCAGGTCCCGCTCAAACAGGCTGGCCATCGACAGCGGGCTACGGCTCGCCTGGAAGAGCCGCTCCAGGTTGTTCAGCGCCATGTCGGGATCGCTGGAGCCGGGCAACAGCCGCTCAAGCTGGTTGAGCAGAAAGACGACCAGATCGGGCGAAATCGGATGCCGGGCGATGCTGCGGACGTTCTCGCTTCCCCGCTGGATATCGGCGATGCGTAGCTGCCTAAGCCAAGAGGCCAGGGCGGCGTCTTGCGCGAGTAAGTCAGAAAGTTGATCGATTTCCATAGAGCCAGGCGACGACAGTGGGGGACGCAAAATTCTATTCTAGGCCAGACCCGGCAAGGTTGGTAGTCGCAACGTAAATCTTTATTGCGAAGGGGCTTCCGTCTTTTTGGGGGCCTCTCTTGGGGCGTCGTCCCGGGCGTAGAACATCATATGTTGCCAAGGGAGGCCGTCGAACTGCTTCGCCAGGCGAAATCCATTTGCCGTCAATTCTTTGTTGACCTGCTCTTTGCTCATCTTGTGCAGCGGCTTGATCGGCACGTTGTCGTCTTCGGCTCGAAACTCGACCAACACCACGAGGCCCGTCGGTTTGAGCGACTGGCGCATCGCGGCCAACATTTGCTCGGGGTGTGAGAACTCGTGGTAGACGTCGATGCAGAGGATCAGATCGACCTGACCTTCCGGCAGTTTGGGATCGTGGACGTCTCCCTGGATCCGCTCGATGTTGGTCAGCTCGGCTTCCTCGGCCCGGGCTTGCAGCAGCCGCAGCATCTCGGGCTGGATATCGACCGCCAGCACCTTGCCGTTCTCGCCGACCGCTTTGGCCATCTTCAGCGTGTAAAAGCCGTTGCCGCAGCCCATGTCGCACGCAGTCATCCCTGGCTTCAGGCCCAGGTTTTTCAGCATCGTCGTGCAGTCTTCTTCTCGTTCGCGCGATTCCCGGATCAGCCACGGAGCGCCAAGATAGTGCATCGTCTGCGCAATCGTTCGGCCTTTGTATTCGGTCAGCGCCGGCGGAATCTCTTCGGCCTGCAGCGAAACGCATGAGGCGAACGACAGCGACAACAAAACGAATAGGCGAGATGACATGCGATGCTCGGCGGAAAAGACGTATGATTGGCTAATTGCCAGGATAGTTGAAGACTTGAAGCACGTCGACGACAACGGCCAGTTGGCGCAACTCACTCGTCCGCTGCTCGGCGAACCTGCGATGATTCGAACAAATCCAAATAAGCCCCGTCGCACAAATCGGTGCGGCGGATGGCCAGGCGGTCCATCAAGTCTTCGGCGATGATCGCTCCTTCCGCTTCGGATTGGTCGTCGCGGAGGACGACTTCCAGTTCCATGTAGTTGCCCAGCTGTTCGACTTCGTCCAAGTGGACCCGCGTCTGGCCTACCAAATAAAGCGTCCGCCGTTTGCGAACCTCGCCCAACTCTCCCAGGACCGCCGACAAGATCCGCCGGATTCCTGCCGGGTCTTCGGTGACCGAGCGTTCGTAGGTCGAAGTCTTCGGCCCTTCCAAGTCGTCGCGATGGTAGTAGATCAACTCCGACTCTTCGCCGTTGATCGTCCGCAGCTTCAATCGCCCGTGGTGGGCATGAAAGAAGACGTCGACTTGACTGAGCGTCCAAGGTCCTTCGGTCGCGATCTGCGCCGCCAGTCGACGCAGCCGTTGCATGTCGGTCACGTGGGCCTTGATTTCTACGTTCCGCGCCATGTCGCCCCCCCTTTCGCAAGAGACTTTGTAATGCCGCAGTTGATCGTCGCCGCTAGTAAAGCATACATCAATAACCCTGGGGGCTCACTGTTCGGATTGGCGCCGTTTTCTGGTGAAATCGGGCCTCTTTCGATTATACGGGGCCATCTTGCCCCTATCTTGCGATACGGCGCATTGCCGTTCCGCTCGGGGATGGTTGTCATTTGCTGCGCCGCCGGGTGAAATAGAACTTCTTCCCGCACACATTCGCTTCTCCTCGAGATTGGTCTCCATGACTCGCAAACGCCTGCTTGATCGTTTTCTCCGCTATGTCCAGGTCGACACGACCGCGGGTTCTCCGGGCAAGGAATACCCCAGCTCCAAAGGGCAATTGAAGCTCGGCAAAATGTTGGCGGACGAAATGCGGGCCTTTGGCATTTCCAACGCCGAGCAGGACGAGTTCGGCATCATCTACGCCGAGCTGCCCGGCAATGTACCGGACGCTCCAGCGGTGGCGTTCTGCGCGCACTTGGACACTTCGCCTGAGACGACCGGCGCGAACGTCCAACCGCAGGTCATCCAGAATTACGAGGGAGGCGATATCGTTTTGCCGGGCGACGCCACCAAGGTGATCCGCGAAAGCGAGAATCCGGAACTGGCCGATTTGCATGGCTGCACGCTGATCACCACCGACGGCACAACGCTGCTGGGCGCTGACGACAAGGCGGGCATCGCCGTGATCCTGGAAATGGCGGAGCGGCTGATGGCCGATCCACAGATCCCCCACGGGCCGGTCAAGATCTTGCTGACCTGCGACGAGGAAATCGGCCACGGCGTTGACCATGTCGATCTGAAGCGGCTGGCGGCCGACGTTTGCTACACGCTGGATGGGGGCGGCGCCGACGAGATCAACGCCGAAACCTTCTCGGCCGACCTGGCGGTCGTCTCGATCCATGGCGTCAACATTCATCCCTCGATCGCCAAAGGGCGGATGGTCAACGCATTGCGGGCAGCCGGCATGTACCTCGATCGTCTGCCGCGCGACATGATGTCGCCTGAGACGACCGAGGGCCGTCATGGGTTCATCCACCCGGTGCATGTCAGCGGCGGGGTCGCCGAGGTCGAAATCCAACTGATTCTCCGATCGTTTGAAACCAAAGAGCTGGAAGGTCACGAAGACCTGCTGCAAGCGACCGCCCGCAGCGTCGAGGCCGACCTGCCGGGCTGCAAGCTGACGGTCGTCACGTCGCCCCAGTACCGCAACATGCGGGAAGGGCTGGAAAAAGAGCCACGGGCGCTCAACTACGCCATCGAGGCCCACCAGCGGCTATCACGCACCCCCAAGCTGGAAGTCATTCGGGGCGGCACCGATGGTTCGATCCTGACCGAACAAGGTTTGCCGACTCCTAACCTTTCGACGGGGCAGCACAATCCCCACTCCCCTTTGGAATGGGCCTGTCTTGATGAAATGGAGAAGGCAGTGGAACTTTTAATCTCCCTGCTCGGGGTCTGGGCCGAGAAGAAGTGATGGCGCCGCTAGCGACGCTTACACTCTTTCCCCCGGCGTCGAGCGTTTTTGGGTGAAAACAGGTAAACTCGCGTGCCCTTCGGTTCCGAAGATTCATCACGTGAGCATGCCGGCAGTGTTCACGGCCACCCCTGATATGCGACGCGTTGCGTCGAAGCCGGAAGGAATGAATATCTGTGCGACTCTCGATCATCATCCCGGCGCTGCATGACGCGGCGCTGCTTGAAGAGACGATGCTGTCGGTGCTCGAAAACCGCCCCGCTTCCGCCGAGGTTGTTGTCGTTCATAGCGGGTTCTACACCGACCCGTACGAACTGGCAGGCGAAGTGAAGTTTGTCGAAGCTCGAAGTGTAGTCAGCGAAGTTCAATGCTGGCAGGTCGGCCTGGCCGCCACCAGCGGCGAAATCGTCCACCTCCTCTCGTCCGGCGTCGTCGCCACGGCCGGCTGGGCCGAAGGTGTGCGTGCCCTGTTCGCCGATCCAGCCGTGGCGTCGGTTTCGCCGGCCCTTCGGACGGGCGACCAGATCGCGTCGATTGGCGTCGCGGCCGACTCGCTCGGCTATCGCCGCTTCCTGCCGCTGGCCGAAGGCAAATCGCTGGTCGGACCAAGCCGCCTGGCTGGGTTCTATCGCCGCAGTTGGCTCGAGCCGCTGTTGCCCGCCGCCGCGCAGCTCGGTGACGAAGCCGCCGATCTCGACCTCGCCTTTTCGCTGAAGGCCCAAGGTCTGATCAGCCGGCCGACCGCAGCCTCGCAACTGATTGTCAAAGAGCAGTCGTTGGTGCAGCAGCACGATTACGCGTCGGCCGCTGCCGCCGAACGGATTCGAGTTCGCCACCCGCAGCAGTTCGAGACGGACGGCTATTGGAACCAAGTGATCGCCCAGTCGCTCAAATCGCTGTCCAACCCCAAGGCGGCGATCGGCGTGCTGCTGGGACACCTCAGCGGCGCCCGCGGTCAGCGTCCGGTCCAACTGGAGCCGGCCGACATCAAGGCCGATGACTCGCCGGCGACGATTCGCATGCCACAGCACGGCGGCACGTCCCGCAGCGACCGAGCCGCCGCCTAAGTGGCTCTACCACCAAAGCAATCCCTCGACCCCACCTGCGCCCGCACGCAGGTTTTTTTCTGCGCCGAGCAAAGTCGCAAAATTTCTCAATTCACGCCCGCGTGCCACGGCTCTGTGAGCCGTGTCTTGATGCGGCCATTCAAGCTCGCCCCAAAACGGGTACGGACTGGACTGCAGCGTTCGTTTTTTTTGCGTCCCGTTTCGCTCGATTGCTTGACCTGTCTACTATTCGGACCAACACCAAAAGTGGACTCCGCCCGCGAAATTTGTTCTTCCGCCGCCAAGCGACGCAGCTCTATGGGAACCAGCGCCGAAAGTTCAAAGCCCCACAGGAATGACCTAAGTCAAACCTGGCTCACGCTTTTCGCTGGGATCTCGGAAAACTGGACCGGACGATTCGCTTTTTTCGAACCGCAGTGGACTCGACCGTTCGTTTTTTTCGCTCGCTTCTTCGTTCAGATCGCGCGTCCCTTCCACGCGCAGACTGGACCGGACCGCACTCATTTTTTCGCCGCTTGGTGGACTGGACCACGACCAATTTTTTTCGCGTCGACGGCGGATGCTTACCACGATCATGTCGTGTCGTGACAACCAGACTCAATGCTTCACGTCCGAATCGAACGCCCCAAACGAAGTCCGCGGAGCATGCGCGACGACCTTGTAGTCGAGCGGAAATCCGTGCGCTTTGTCAAGGAACAAAAATGAGACGCCGAATGCCGCGCAGGTTGGCCATTTTATTGCGTCAAGAGGAGCCCTCGGCGGCTGCGGAGCGTGGCAATTTCGGCTGGTGTAAGCTCCGCGTAGACGGCTCCCGAGAGGTAGATCAGCTCGAGCTGGGGAAGTCGCTCGGCCAGGCGCACGATCTCGGGGCCTGCGTCCGGATCGCAGTTGAAGATTAACAGCGATTCGAGGTGGTGGAGCGACTCGAGCCCACGCAAATCAGGACCTTGGACCAGCGGCATATCGATCCCCAGCGATTTCACGTGGGGACAGTGCTGTCCGATTTGCGCCAGCGAGGATCCTGGGATTTGATCCCCGCGGAGCGTCAGATACGAGACGCTCGGCGTCCAGTTTAAAAACGCCTCGACGCCGCTTCCATGGAGCTGCGGATCGTTGACCGTTGCGGCGATGAATCGTGAGGAAAGCCGCCGTGGATCCCGCGCCTGTTCTGCCAGCAGTTGATTGACGTCGGCCGACTTCGGCTCGAACTGGAGCGCCTGATCAATGAACGCCCCTTGGCTCCGATTTTCCCAAGTCAACCAGTATTGATGGGCCGCATTCTCGCTGATCAGGCCGAGGTCGCGAAACGGGCGTCGTTGCCAAGGGATGTGGATCCGCTTGGCGACCCAGCCCCTTTTTTGCAAATCGGCCAGGTAGCGCTGGTCGGCCAAATCGACCGACCGGAGGTGCGCGGCATAGGCCAAGACCGCCGCGATCAGAGCGACGAGCGCGACCAATTCTTTCAATTGAAATTGCCAGCCCCAGCGAGCCCGCCGCCACGCCGTCGCATAGGTGATCAAGAGGCTGGTGAGCAGCGCCACAAGTGCGTTCGCCGCAAGTTTTAATCCGGAGAACGACTGCACGTTGGCCCACAGCTTCCAGCGGTGCAGCGGAAGCGAACTGTCGACCTGGCGCACCTCGTATTCGAGCGGCCAGCCATAGTGGATCTCGGTGTAAGAAATGAATGTTCCCAACGAGGCGGGCGTATAAACCGTGACACTGGCGTTGGCGACAGTGAGAAAGGTGCCCGCGCCGTAGCCCACGGTGATGAGTAGACAAACCAAGAGGAGCCACTTGCACCGCCAGAGAGGAGCGAGTGCGAACAAGATCCATTTTCGCAGTTTGGTCATGACGCAATGTCAGCCAGGAAGAGACTTAAGACGGCATGGCTGATTGTAGAGGAGGCTGGTTGGTAATTCGAGAAGAATGCGATGTGGGGCGCGAAGTTCGGCAGGCAAGGCCTGCCCTACGGCTTCTTTCGGTGTTCTATTCCCTCTCGACTTGCGGCCGCATTCCCTCGGCTCGCGCCCTCGGGTTCGTGTTTGCTTCCTACCGCTCTCCGCTTTTCTTCTCAGTCGGCGTCGATGATCGCGCCGCGGTACATGATTTTGCCTTTGGAGCTGCTGAAGCGTTCGGCTAGTTGCGGGATGTCGTCGTCGTGGCCCAGCACGATGACGATGTCGCCGGCGATCAGGCGGGACTCGGGCGGCGGGTTGAGGATCGTCGAGCCGTCAGGATGGCGGATGCCGACGATCAAGAAGCCGTGGTTACTGCGCAGTTCGATCTCGCCCAGCGGTTTGTTGACCAGCGAAGAGCCAGGGGCCACTTCCAACTCGTCAAAGTGCAGCCCGATCCGGCCGAGCTCTTCGTTCAGATCGCTGCGGTGGGTTAGCTGCTCGAGCAGGTTTTCGGCCGACGGGCGGATGATCATTTGGGCCAGCTTCTTGGCGCCGATCGCCGTCGGTAAGACAACCTTGTTGGCGCCGCAGCCGATCAGCTTCTTTTCGGTTCGGGGGTTTTCGCCCCGGGCGATGATCGTCAGCTCGGGGTTCATCTCGCGGGCCGTGACCGTCACAAAGACGTTGGTCGCGTCGGCCGACAGGACGGTCGTCAGCAGCGCTGCGCGGTGGATGCCGGCTTGCTCGAGCACCCACTCTTCGGTCGCATCTCCTTTGACAATCAAGTAGCCGAGCGCTTCGGCCGCGGCCAGCCGGGCTTCGTCGGAGTCGATCACAACGAACAGTTTCCCTTCGGCGTGCAGTTCACGAGCCAGGATCGAGCCCATTCGCCCGACGCCGCACAGGATGGTGTGACCAGTCAGCTTTTCAATTTCTTTCGTCATTCGTCGTGCCTTTAGCGCCTTTTGCAATTCGCCGTCGACCACCATTTGCATGAACCCGCCAACCGTGTAAATGACGGCGCCATAGCCGGCGATGATCACCATGATGGTGAGCGCCCGCAGCGGGATCGATTGAACCGGTTGCACTTCGCCGTAGCCGACGCCGAAGATGGTGATGATCACCATGTAGATCGAGTCGGCCAGATCCCAGCCGGCCGAGACGTAGCCAACGACCGCGACGACGCAGATCATCAGGAACAGCACGGCGCCGGTGACCATCTTGCGAATGGGCGCCGACAGCGGACTAGGACGCTCGGGGTCGTCGTGATGGTGGAAAGGGTCGTCAGATTCCACAGATTTACAAGCCGCCAGCCAAGGGAAAAAACGGAAGTGCGCACCAGGAAAGAGAGCCAGTCTTGGCGCCTTGCCTGACGCGGGACCGAACCCCTTTGCCGCTGGTGAAAACTCCGCCGACTTTCGACCCAGCTCGTATCTAGGAAGTGTAGCTGAAGGGGTGGGAAATTGCGAATAGAAGAAGCAGGGAACGCGGACGTGGCAACGGCGCCCAGGCAATTATTCGTTTGACTTTGACCGCCAGATGCCGGACGCTAGGGACGCATTTTCAAATTTCCCACCGGGGGGAGTCGACTGGATGACAATTGCGTTTCAACAAACCATACCCGTCTTGCGAATCTTTGACCTCGCCAAGGCGAGAGAGTTTTACCTCGATTTCCTCGGCTTCCAGATCGACTGGGAACATCGTCTCGACGAGACCTCGCCGATCTATCTGCAGGTTTCTCGCGCCGGGCTAATCTTGCACCTCAGCGAACATCACGGCGACGGCACGCCGGGGACCAACGTCTTTGTTTGGATGACCGGCATTGAGGCGCTGCACGCCGAGATCATGGCGAAAGATTACCCCTACAACCGGCCGAGCGTCGAGAAGACGTTTTACAATTCGCTCTGTATGAAGGTGATCGATCCGTTCGGCAATCAGCTGCTATTGAATGAAGAGATCAAGCTGGATGGGGAAGTGTAGATAGGTAGGTAGGGAGAAGCGAAGCGATGGAGTCATGGCATGTTGTACTTGCCGCCATCTTGTTATTCCTGCTCGTCATCGCCGCTTTCTCATGGTTGATTGATGTAACGGGATCGTGGGAACCGGCCCGGTCAGAAATTGACTGGCGAACGATCCAGGTTCCGCCGATGCGGATCAAGTTGCAGCCGAACCCGGGGATTCGCTGGCTCGATGCCGACTTTGTCGAACGGGTTCAGGAGTACCTGCAGCTGAACCGTTTCCATCCGCTGGGGGACTTTAGTAGCGAAGAAATGCGAACCGTCTCGCCGGACTTTCGCGTCGAAGCGTTCTGGCAGCCGCAGCACTGCGTCTTGGCCGAACTTCAACAGACCTCTGCAAAGGAACTATTTGTGGAGTTCACCTCGGTCGGCGAAGCGGAGCAAACGTATGCGGTTGTCGTCTCGTCCCCGTTCCAATTGGATTTGTCGCCGAAATTCAACGTGCGCTTATTGTCAAAGGACGAGCTTTACGAATCGCTCGAGGTTTTCTACCAGAATCGCCCCACCGATCGGCCATTCCAGTCGCTAGACGCCCCTCGATATGTAGAGCTGTTTCAGCGGTTCTATGCAGAAGGCATCGATTGGCGGATTGAGCGGGGGGGGCTAACGGCCGACGAATTGGCTCGCGTCGTCGCGTTTGAAGGGGGGACGTATAGCGACGAATTGCTCTCGGCGGTAAATACGGCGTGGCGGTTTAAATACAGCGAGTTTCTCAGTGCGAATCTTCGAGCAAGTTTTCGCGTGGAGTACTTCATCTCGGACGATGAGTGGAACCGGATCCGTTATCGGCTGGTCTTCGTCCATCACAAACAGCTGCTGTGGCAAGTCTTCCAAACCTGGGAACCAGTTTACGCGTGCGTCAATAATACCGGCGATAACGAGGCCTACGCCCGCCACTGCGATTCGCTACGCAGTGGAATGGATGGCAAAGCTCCGCGACAGGCGTTCGCGGAGCTCAATGAAAAACTGGGGCAACTCCGTTTCAAGCCGTACGGCCAAATGAGCAGCCCCATCGCGGCCGACGTCTATGTTCATCCACGCGGTCCCGACAAAGCCGGCAACTATCTGCCTGCCTGATCGAGCATCATCTGCCGCGTTTCCAGTTCGGCGTTTTGCCAGTCGCCTGACTCGGCCATGTCGGCGATTCGCGAGAGCATCGCATGCTCGCTGGCGGTGATTTCGCCAGCGGACAATTTGTCGTCGATCAGGGTGCGAAATCGCTGCAGTTGCTGGTCGTTTTGCAGGTTGCAGACGGTCGAAAGGGTTTTCGCCATTTCGTAGGCGGCGGGACTCACTTCGGGATAGCCGCCGCAGCCGATGATCGTCAGCAGAGCCAACGCCCCGGCAAGGTAATCGCGTCTATTCATCGCTGATCACCTCCCCTTCGGCGATGCTCGTCATCGCGGCGAATAGTTGGCGGTTGACCACTTCCGAGATAAACCGGACCGAGCCGTCGCCGAGCAACACATTCGCGCCGCCGAGATGATCGGACTGCATTTGGCCGACGTGTAGCGTTGGATAGTTGGGCGGGTGAATGATCGGGTTGCCGAACGCGTCCTGTTCGCCGGCCGCCGGACCGCTATGAACCAGCACCAGCGTCGCGGCCGACTCGGCGCCATTTTCGGGCGAGGCGATCTTTGGGTGAACGAAAGCGCCAGGCACAACGCCGACCCACGTCTTGTCGCTCAGACGCGACGTATGCTCACCGCAGAAGACGCTGTTGGATAGGCCGTCGGTCACGTCACGAAACCGGGTGCGTGAGTTGCGGAAAAAGGGGCCATCGGCGATCTTGCCGGCGTCGCCGTTCAAGCCGCCGCTCGGTCCGCTGGCGTCGCCCCAGCATTCTTCCTGCCCATGACTGGCGACATAGTGCGCCCGGCCGAGGTAGATCGCGCCGCTTCCTTTGTCGAGCGGGTCGCCAGCGTCGTCGACTACCTGCAGCGCGTCGGTCGGTCCGGCGGACGACGGACAGAGGAACATCTCGAGCTTGGTCTGCGCCGCGGCCTGCAGGGATGGGTCCCACGCTTTGCTGCGGTTGGGCAGGGCGTCAGCGACATTTGCCTGTTCGACAAACGGCAGCATCAACTTCGCCCAGCTCCAACCTGGGGTGGCGTCCCAGGTCACCGCGTCATAGTCCCCGGATGGCAGGCTGCTGATCGAGCTGTAATTGCTGTGCGAGACATAGCCCGATGGGAATGAGCCAAGGGCGTCGTGATAGTTGTGCAGGCCGATGCCGATCTGCTTCAGGTTGTTGGTGCACTGCATCCGGCGAGCCGCCTCGCGGGCTTGCTGCACGGCAGGCAACAGCAGGGCGATCAAGATACCGATGATCGCGATCACGACCAGCAATTCGACCAGGGTAAAGCCACTTTGCCGCTCGGTGCGCTGGCGAAAATTGGGGAGCATGAAAGCCTCGCGTTTGTGCAAATGTTTTGTGATTGTTTGATAAGTCAAAATATCGGATACGGCAGGGCAAATCAAGTTCGGCGTGGTCTTTCCCCAGGATTTGCGTTAACGGAAACTTCATGGCCCCATGTGGCTAATTTTTGGGCACTTCCGCCCCGCTAACGGTCGCTGGCCTCTCCCCAGGAATCCGCTAGAATTGAGAAATGTGCTTTCGTTTCCCACAACTAAGGAGACCATTGTGGCCTCACCGCTCGAATCGCTGATTGCTTCCGGCACGAAACTTTGGCTCGACTCGATCGATCCCGACCTGGTTCGCAGTAACTTTGCCCTCGGCGCTACCGGCGCTACGTCGAACCCGGTCATCGTTTCGGACCTCATCAAGACGGGCCGTTTCGACGACAAAATCGCGGCGCTGATTTCCGAAGGACTTTCGGACAACGACGTGGCCTGGACGTTGACCAATCAGCTGGTCGCCGACGCCCAAAGCGTCTTTCTGCCGGTCTGGGAAAAGGCCGGGGGCAACGACGGCTACGTCAGCTTCGAGGTCGATCCGCTGTTGGAAGATCCGGAAGTTGACATGCCGCACGACGAGCGCGTCGCCAAGTACATCGAGCTAGGCAAGCATTGGGCCGAAGGTCACAAGAACCGCATGATCAAAGTGCCGGCGACCCCGGCCGGGCTCGACGCGTTGGAAGAACTGTGCGCCGCCGGGATCACGCTGAACGTGACGTTGATCTTCACCGAGCGTCAGTACGAAGCGGCTCGCGACGCCGTTTGGCGTGGCGCCCAGCGTCGGGAGAATCTCGATAGCTTCAAGAGCGTCTACTCGATCTTCGTTTCGCGGGTCGACGTTTACACCGAACAGCATCTGCCGCAACTGACCGACGAAGCGCAGGGCCAGCTGGGCATCGTCAACGCCAAGCGGATTTGGCAGATGAACCAGAAGTTCTGGAGCGACAAGCCGGTCAAGCACCAGCAAGAGATGATCTTCGCGTCGACCGGCACCAAAAAGCCGGAAGATCCGCCGTGGAAGTACGTCGCCGCGTTCGCCGGCAGCGATATCGAAACCAACCCGCCTGGCACCAATGACAAAGTGCAGGAAAGCGGCGTCCAGATCACGAGCCAGGTTGCCGACATGCCGAGCGACGCCGTCTTGGCCGATCTCGACAAGCACGTCGACTATCAGCACCTCGAGAAGACGCTGATGGAAGAAGGGATCGCCAAGTTCGCCAACCCGCAAAAGGCGCTGTTGGAACTGATCGCCGTCAAACGAGCCTCGATCACGGTCGGCTAGTTGGCGAAAAAATGTAGGGTGGGTGTAGTAATCGCGGGCAAGTTGCATTCATTGGCAACGCGTCGTTCGCTTATGTAACCCATCTTTCGCTTGCGACCGCATTGTTGGGCCAGCGCTCCGCTGCACCCAACCTACAAACCCGCGACGTCGGTTCTGTGAAGGATCGGCGTCGCGTTATTTCTTGCCCGCGATTGCGGGTCGCCGTGCGCGTTTCCATTTGCCTTGCGGCGGCAAACGGGAGATAAAGGAAGAGAGCGAATCATGCGTGGATTCCAGGCAATCTCGATTTAGGAAGGCGGAGCTCATGTTCGGCAAACAATCGCGACGTGGATTTTTGCAGACTGGCGCAGCGGTCGGTCTCGGCAATCTTGCGTTCCTGCAAGGGCTGCGTCCCGTCTCGGCCCAAGAGGCGAACGTCGATCTTGCCCATGTGCAGTTGCAGCCCGAGATCGCGCCGCTGGTCAAGCTGATCGAAGAGACGCCCCGCGATCGACTGCTGGAAGAGATTGGCGCCCGGATCAACAAAGGGCTCAGCTATCAAGAGCTGCTCGCCGCGCTGCTGCTGGTCGGGGTGAAGAACGTCGAGCCTCGTCCGTCGGTCGGGCACAAGTTTCACGCGGTGCTGGTCGTCAACTCGGCTCACCTGGCGAGCATCGCTTCGCCGCCAGAGCATCGCTGGCTGCCGATCTTCTGGGCGCTTGACTACTACAAGTCGGCCGCTGCCCGCGATGTGCAAGAGCGGGGCGATTGGATGATGCCTGCGGTTGCCGAAGGAAAGATGCCCAAGCCAACCGTCGCCGGCCGGACCTTTGCCGAAGCGATGGAGAACTGGGATGAAGCGGCCGCTGATACTGCGGTGGCGTCGCTGGCTCGCACCGCCGGCATGAACGAGATCTACGAACAGTTCTATCGATTTGGGGCTCGCGACTTTCGCTCGATCGGGCACAAGGCGATCTTCGTCGCCAACAGCCAGCGGACGCTGCAGTTTGTCGGGCGGGATCATGCCGAGCCAGTGTTGCGATCGCTCGCCTACGCCCTGCTGATGCATGAAGGAAGCAATCCAGCCGAGCGCGATGACGAAGCGGATCGACCTTATCGCCGCAACAGCGAAGTCGCCGGGAAGATCCGCAATGATTGGCAGGACGGCGCGCTGAAGAGCGATGCGACGCTTGAACTGATCACCGCGATGCGATCCGCGACCAACGACGACGCCTGCGATCTGACGGTCGAGCTTTTGAACCGGGGCGCTTCGCCGCAGTCAATCTGGGATGCATTACATCTAACCGCCGGCGAGATGCTGATGCAGCAGCCAGGCATTGTCGCACTGCATGCGATGACGACGACCAATGCCCTGCACTACGCTTTTCAAACCTCAGGCGATGACCAGACGCGGCGACTGATGCTGTTGCAGAACGTCGCCTTTCTGCCGATGTTCCGCGGCGCGATGAAAGGCCGCGGCAAAGTGAAGAGCGTTACGATCGACGATCTGACGCCGGAGAAGCTGGACCGCGATTCGGCGGCGACCGAGCAGATTTTTGCCGATCTCAGCCGCGACCCGATGACCGCCGCCAGAAAAACTCGCGGGTATCTGGCCGAAGCGGGGACCGGCGGCGCGACGCAGCTGTTGGACGCCGCCCGGGTGCTGGTCTTCTTGAAAGGAAACGACGCCCACGACTACAAGTTTAGCTCGGCGGTGCTCGAGGACTTTTATCACGTTTCTCCCGAGTGGCGAGATGTTTACCTGGGGCTGAGCATGTTCAACCTGCCTGGCTCGGGGGCTCGCGACAACAGTTTGGTTCAGCGAACGCGAGCCGCTTTGACATAGCCGACAGGCGTTCTACTGTTATACTAGTAGAATGTGCTTGGTCTGTTGTTCGCTCGTTTTGTAACGCGTCTGGGTTCGCTGTATGAAGTTCGCCGCCTATTTGAAAGACTCGACCGGAAAGGTGGAACGTGGCGAGATTGACGCCTTTGACGAAGCGGCGGCGCGGCGAATCCTGGAAGCGGACGAGGGAACGACGATTGTCGAACTGCGTGAGCTGCCGCCGCTCGAGTCGCTGCACAGCATGGCCGACGGTTGGCGAACAACCTGCATCTTGCTGGCGATCACAACGTTTGGCCTGGGGATGCTGACCGCCGGATCGATGATGTTCATCCCGGTGCATCCGCCGCTGATGATGCTCTTTTTCGGCTGGATGATTTTGGGAGTCGGCTTCTCTAGCTTGGCGAACCAGCGGCATATCTTGATTGAGCTGCGCCGCCGGCGGTAACGTCTAAAGCCAACCATTCTCTCGATACCATTGGCCGGTTTCGCGGAAGCTCTCGGCGAGCGGTTGTTTGGTCTGAAAGCCGAGTTCCTCTTGGGCGCTAGTAATGTCGCACGTCCAGTCGCCGGCGACCGCTTCCCGAATCTTGTCCAGGCTCAAGATATTCGGCTTACGGATCGCGCGGCCGAACCACTCGGACAACGTCGCCACGGTCCACAACAGCGGGCGGGGCGTGGTGATCGGCCGCAGTCGCTTGACGCCAACCGCATCGGCGACCATTTGACCCAATTCCAGGTAAGTTGGCTGCACCGGATCGGAGCTGAAGTAGTAACCGACGCCATCAAATTTATCTTGCGGGTCGGGGCGATGGGTGATTCGTTTGCCTTGGGCGAGCGCCTGAACCAGCTGTTCGATTAGATCGTCGATGTAGATGACCGATAGCTTTAGATCGGCCCGCGGCATCGCATGGATGCCAAACCGATTGATCGAACGGAACATCGGAAACAGGTCGCGGTTCTCAGCCCCAAAGATGATGCCGGGCCGCACGATCGTGATCGGCACGCGATCGGCCAGCGTTTCCAGCTGTCGTTCGCCGGCTCGTTTGCTTTCGCCATAACCGGAGACCGGCTTGGGGAACTCGTCAGGGCGGCGCCGACTATCTTTCTTGGCCGGACCGGCGGCGGCGATGCTGGAGACATAGATTAGCGGCGGAGGATCGGCGAGCGCCGCGACCGCTTCGCCCACCAACCGCGTACCATCGCGATTGACGTCAAACAGTTGCTGCCGCGACATGCCGCTGATCAGTCCGGCCGAATGGAAGATCGCATCGCAACCTTCCATCGCCGACGTAAGTTCGCCACCCTCGGCAAGATCGACTTTGACCAACTCGGCGCCGATTTCCTGCAGGTGGGCGGTTTGCGAACGCTTGCGGACGGCACACCGCAGCGAGTGCCCATCGGCGGCCAAACGACGGCAAAGATGTCTGCCGACAAAGCCGCTGCCGCCGGTTACGAAGTAGGTTGCCATAGAGATGGATCGCGCAGGTTGCCAATCAAGTGGAAAATCGAACGCGAGCTTACAGCAGTTGCTGACGCAAAGTGGCCAACGCCGTCGTCAGCTTGTCGAGATGCGCCGGCGTGTGTGCATAGCTCAGGCTAATCCGCAGCAGCGACTCGCCGCTGGGAACGCTCGGAGGTCGAATGCCCGGCACGAACAGCCCCTGATCGCGCAAGCGGTGCGAGGCCTGCATGGTTGGTTCTGGTTCGCCCAGCAGGATCGGAATGATCTGGCTCTCGCCGCCGACTTGCCAGCCTTGTTTGCGTAACGTTTCGCGAAGTGCGTCGGCGCGTTTTAGTAACAGCTGCCGACGCTCTGGCTCATCCCGCACGATCTGCAGGGCGGCCAGCATCGCCGCTGAAGCGGCCATTGGCGCGGCGGTCGAAAAGACGTAGCTGCGGGCCCGATTGAGCAGCCAGTCGATCAACTGCTGGCCACCGACGACAAAGCCGCCATGTCCGCCGAGCGCCTTGCTGAGCGTGCCGATCCGGACGTCGACTTGCTCTTCGACTCCCAGATGTTCGCAGACGCCGTGGCCCTGCTCGCCAAAGACGCCGGTCGCGTGCGCTTCGTCGACAATCAACGTCGCGTCGTAGCGGTCAGCCAGTTCGCACAAGTCGACCAGTGGGGCGAAGTCGCCATCCATGCTGAAGAGCGTGTCGGTGACGATGTAGCGGCGGCGGAAGGCGCTGGCCTGGGCGATTAGCTTCTCGAGATGATCGACGTCGAGATGCTGATAAATCTGGGGACGAGCGCCGCAGAGGCGGACGCCGTCGATGATGCTGGCATGGTTTTTGGCGTCACTGAAGACGACGTCTCCCTTGCCGGCCAGCGCGGTGATCGTGCCGACATTGGCGGCGAATCCGGAGGAGAAGAGGAGGGCCGCTTCGGTCCCTTCCAACTCGGCCAAGGCCGCTTCGAGCGCTGCGTGCGAAACGCCATGGCCGGTAACCAACGGACTGGCGCCAGAGCCCCAACCTTCCTGCTGGATCGCGGCGATTGCCGCTTCGCCCAGACGTGGATCGGCGGCCAGCCCCAGGTAATCGTTGCCGCCAAAGTTGATGAACTGCTGGCCGTCGACCGTTTGCTCGGCCGTTTGCGGACCGTGGTGGGTGCGCAAGTGGCGACGCATGTGCAACTGATCGAGCGTCTGCAACTCTTCTTCTAGCCAGGCCAGCGGGCGTCGCGTCATCGTTAGGCGGCTTCCGTATCTTCAACCGGCGTCGCCGAGGTGATCTGCGGCGCCGCTACTTTCGATTTCGATTCGACCCGCGTCTCGAGCTCGGCGATCTGTTCGCGAATTTTTTCGAGCTCTTCTTCCTTCTCGGCGACCAACTCCTCCAGCATTTCGATTCGACGATCGTCGTCGAGTTGCATCAGTCGCGAGAGCATATCAAGCGCGATGATGCCTCGCCAGAAACGAAGGGCCAGACCGCGGAGCCGATAGATGCGCGACGCTTTGGTCACTTGCTGCAGTCGCAAGAGGTGCGAAATTCGCAGCACCCGCAGGAAGGCGACCAGCGGCAAGCAGATGATCAGCAGGTCGACCCAATGTTTGCGGACGTAGTGGAACTTCTTGTCGACCAGCGAGAACATCACGATGAACTCGACCGTGAAGGCGAGCCAGGTGATGCTGTAGCCTGTTTCGACGATCACCTGGAGCCAAGGATATTGTCCGATGTCGATCCGGTAGTGCCAAACCAGGCTGATCGAGAGGAGCGGCAGGATCATCAGCGCGACCAGGATCATCGGGCCGCTGAAGGCGCGTTCGACTTCTTCATGCAAATCTTCGTCGACTTCTCGCCAACCGAGCAGCGGCAGCCACATTGTTGTGCCGGTCTCATGATCGCGAGCCGCCAACCGCAGCGGGGGCAACAGCGAACGGAGCAGCGCCATTTTCCAGCGGGGGCTGCCGATCCAGCAATGGGCGAGCGCTTCGGCGAGGAAAATCGGAAACATCAATACCGTCAGCTTGACGAAGTAGAGACTCGCTTCGTCCGACTGATAGACCGTTTCCGAGTTGAACTCTTGCACCGCCGCCGCAACGAAATAGAGAAACGTCAGCGAAGCGCAGAACATCGGCACGGCCATAAACCGGTCGAGTTCGATCGTTTTGCTGGTGGACGTTTCGTTCATAGCTCTTCGTGACTAGTTATTCGCCAGAATCGGGTGCAAATTAGCGGAAATTCGGCGATGTGCCAAACCGAATCTGCCCTGTTTCGTCTTCCCTGTCTTGCGGCATTTAGCTGATTTTAGATGATGAAGCGACAACCTCCCAACCCGTATTCCTTGTTGCTATCACGGAAAGTGGTGCGTCGTGGCGAAAAAAGCGGCTAAGTCCAGTTCGACAAAGCGTTATTGGTTGCTGAAGACCGAGCCGGAATCGTATTCCATCGACGATCTGGCGAATGAGAAAAAGCAGACGACGTTTTGGAGCGGAGTCCGCAATTACCAGGCCCGCAACTTCATGCGCGACGACATGAGAGTTGGGGACGAGGCTTTCTTTTACCACAGCAACGCCAAGCCGCCGGCGGTCGTCGGCACGGCCAAGATCGTAAAAGAGGGCTACCCCGATCACACGTCGTGGGACAAGAAGGATCATCACTACGACGAAAAGAGCACGCCGGAGTCGCCGCGGTGGTTTATGGTCGACATCCAATTGACCGAGATCTTTGAAGAGGCGCTCGGCCGCGATCAACTGACCGGCGTCAAAGCGCTGGCCGATATGGAACTGATGCGGAAAGGCTCGCGCCTGTCGGTCCAACCGGTCAAGAAGTCGGAATGGGACGCCGTGCTGAAACTGGCGAAGCGAGCGAAGAAGAAAAAGTAGATGGCCGTAGGCGGCACATTGAAAATGTAGGTTGGGTGCAGCGGAGCGAAACCCAACAATGCGATCGCAGGCAGAAGGTGGGTTGCGCAAGCGGCGAATGCGTTATTGCGAAATGACTTTCTGAGCGCTTGCTCCATCCACCCTACAACTTGGAAAATGAAGCACTGCTGGGCAAGCCAGCAGCGGCACACGTTTCTCAGTGAATCAATGTCGTTGCGTTTCGCTTAGCCCTGAAACGCCCCAAAGTCTTCGCGGAAGATCGCGCTGATCGATTCGTCGTTGTGGATTCGTTTGATCGCTTCGCCCAATAGCGGGGCGACGGTCAGGATTTTGGTGTTGGGGAGCAAGTGGCCTGACTGATGCGGGATGGTATCGGTCAGGATGATCTCTTTGATCGGGGCCGCTTGCAGCCGGGCGATCGCGTCTCCACAAAGCACGCCATGGGTGGCGGCGATGTAGATATCTTTGGCGCCCGCTTCAAAGGTGGTCTTGGCGGCGCCGCAGATCGAGCCGGCGGTGCTGATCATGTCGTCAAAGATGATTGCCGTGCGACCTTCGACCGGACCGCCGATGATGTTCTCTTGCGTAGTGTCGCTGGCGCTGTGACGACGCTTGTCGCAAATCGCCAGGCGTCCGCCCAAACGGCGGTGATGGCTGACGGCCCGCTTGATGCTGCCGGCGTCGGGGCTGACGATCACCAGGTCATCTTCCGGAATGTTGAGATTCTGGAAGAAGTGGTTCAGCACCGGGGCGGCGTACAAGTGATCGACTGGCACATTGAAGAAGCCCTGAATCTGGGCGGCGTGCAGATCCATCGTCAAGACGCGATCGGCGCCGGCGGCGGTGATGACGTCCGAAACCAGCTTGGCGGTGATCGGCACGCGACCTTCGTCTTTGCGGTCCTGACGGGCATAGCCGAAATAGGGGATCACCGCGGTGATCCGCTCGGCGCTGGCCCGGCGACAACTGTCGATCATGATCAACAACTCCATGATGTTGTTGTTGACCGGAGGACAGGTCGGTTGGACCAGGAAGACGTCGCGGCCGCGAACATCTTCTTCGATCTTGCAGGCGTTCTCACCATCGGGGAATTCCCCTAGCGTGATGCGGCCCAGCGGGATGTTCAGGAACTTGCAGATATCGCCGGCCAGACGCGGATTGGCGCGACCGCTAAAGATTTTGATCTCTCTCATTTTCGAAGCGGAATGCACGATCCAATCCGGAGGGGCGTTCAGTACGAGCGACACAATGGCCAGGGCGAATTACTTAGTGTAACCGAGACGGGTCATCTCTTCTTCCACCAAACGCAAATCCTCCATCGAATTCACGCTTAACGCTTCACATTCGGCCAAGACCGGCGAAGCGTCCACCAGCTCCCCCATCTGCCGCAAAATGGCGGGGCAATCGGTCAGGTAGTACTCACGTTGGCGGTTTTCGTTGGTCAATTCGTCCAATGACTGCAGCATTTTTTGACAATCGAAGACATAGGTGCTCATGTTCACCTCGCGGATTTGCCGCTGCTGATCATTCGCATCCTTCTCTTCGACAATGCCGGTAAATCGCCCCTCGGCGTCACGGACGATCCGTCCCAAACCGGTCGGGTTTTCTTTTTCCAAGGTTCCCAGCAGGCAGGCCATTTCTTCTTGCTCGAAACGGGTCAGCAGTTTTTCGAGCGAAGCGGTCTGGACCAGCGGCGAATCGCCGGTCAGCACGACGACCGAACCCTCAAAATCGGCCAATTGTTCGCGACAAACCATGACCGCGTGTCCGGTGCCAAGCTGTTCGGTCTGATCGACAAATTGGACGTTTACGCGATTCGACAGCGTTTCGCGAACAAGGTCGGCCTGATGGCCGACGACGACCAGCACCCGATCGACGCCGACGGCGGAGAGCGCGTCCAGGACGTACTCGATCATCGGGCGTCCCAGGGCGGGGACCAGCACCTTGGGGAGCTCTGACTTCATGCGGGTTCCCTTGCCGGCGGCAAGTACGACTGCAAGTCTTTTCATCATCGGCTCTTAGAGAGTTTCGGCGATCGCGTCTCGCTCTGAATTGAGCGGGCCGCCAATATCCCACGAAACGAGTCTCGGTTCTAGCCCGCGATTTGTTGCATGCGGCGAAAACCTTGTAGTGGTTCCCGCGAGGCAATAGGGATAAAATGTGGGTAGTACTAGGAAACTCTCCTCTCCCTGCCAGAAAGCTGCGAGGGCGCACCGTGACTGATCGAAACGCACCCAATCATCTGCACCACAATGAAACGCCTGATTTCCGTCTCTTGTTGGATGCGATGTTCGTCCCCAAAAACCAAGAGCTCTGGGCCAAACTCTGGGAACAGGTCCAAGAGGAAGAACAAATCGCTGAGCTGCAGAAGGCGACCGGCATCCGCGATGAAGCGCTGCTGAAGCACTTTGTCGACATCGGCGTCACGGCCGAGAACCTGACGGCGATGGCGTTGTTTCCGCTGATGGCGGTTGCGTGGGCCGACGGGTTTATACAGGTCGAAGAAAAAGCGGCGATTTTGCAGGCCGCGCTCGACCTGCATGTCGAAAAAGGGCACGCCAGTTACGACGTGCTGGAGAACTGGCTCGACCACCCGCCGCAAGAACAAAGCATGAAGGTTTGGCAAGCGTACGTCCGCGCGATCCGCGATAGCCTGTCGCCTGAGCAGGATAAAGCGTTTCGTGACGAAACAATCGGCCGCGCTCGCAAAGTTGCCGACGCAACTGGCGGAATCTTGGGACGTTTTGGCGACCGGATTTCCGATAAAGAAGATAAGGTGCTAAAGGAGCTAGAGGCCGCCTTCCTGTAGAGGGGTTCGGTGATTGCACATTTTAGGCTCTTGGCGCCACCTGCCTTCGTTGGGCCCAAAAACCAATGCGATTTGCCAACTTCCTATATTCCAAGCGTCTTCCCGGCGGGGCGGCGCTGATGAACTTCGTGATCGCCATGGCCATTTTGTGGCTGGCGACCGGGCATATCTATTGGCGATTCCCCCTGAGCATGTCGATTCTGCTGGGGGGAATTATCGACATTACGCACCAGGTTCGCGTTCGGTGGCGAGAAGAATCGCGGTTCCACGTCACTATGCTAGAGATCGTGACTCTCTCGACCTGCATCGCCCTCTTCTTTGCCGGGGCCAGCTACGACCGGCGGCTGCAGATCGCCAACTATCGGGCCGGCATTCTCGGTAATATTGAGCTGCTGGGGGGATCGTATAGGTACGCCGAGAATGGCCTCTGCATCACGATCGATAACCCCGATTTCAGCGACCAAGACCTGCCCAAGCTGTGCGCCTACCTGGCGATGGCGACCGACGCCAAGATCCCGATCGAGCGATTGGAGATCTTTCGGCATGCGATGACCCGCCGCTCGCGGCTGCTGCTATTGGATATGACGCTGCCGCATGAGGCCCATATCGAGGGACTGCCGGAGAAGTGGGAAATGGAGTATCGCGACGCCCATTCCCAGACGCTGGTCGAGTTCGTCCCGGCGGCGGAAGTCAAGAAAGAAGAACGGGTTCTAACGACGGCCGACGTCATTCATGTCGGCACACCGGACGAGCCAGAAACGCCCCCGGCGGACGATCCGACGTCGCTCTAACGCCGATTTCTTTCGCCCCATAAAATTTTCTTACCCGATCCCGCTCCCAATTTCGCCTAGGTAGGTGCAGGCGAAATTAGTTCTTACTGGGAATTGGGGAAATGTCATGAAGACCACTTGGGAAGCGGATATCACGCTGAACAACGTCTTGCTGTGGGGCGTGATGGCGACCAGCGGTCTGGCGGCGGTCAATTTGCTCCTCTGGGTATTGATGTGGACGCTGCTGTTCCTCCACTCAATCTCTTACTAGAGCGGTTTTCCTCCATCTGTATCGTTGTGGCTGGTTGCGGCCGCGCTGGTCGGCGTTGACCTGCATCGACGAATCTTGAGGATTCGCCTGCTTCGGTCGCCTTGACCAGCTTGCCTCACTAACGCCAGAAACGCTACTGCGATCAGAAAAACGCTCAACACGCACGGGAAAACGACGATGAGCCGCGACGTAACTGCTGATAATCGCTGGGCACGGACGATCGCCACGCTTGGCTGTGGGATGATCCTCGTCATCGGCGCACTGATGACCTGCGCCGTTTACGGATTTCAAGCGCTGCGCGAAGTGGTCGCTGCGATTTAAGCCTTGTCCCAAGAGGGCTCGACGCCATCGGCGACCAGGCTGCGCTGGAAGTCGGCCAGTTTATCGGCCGAACCGCGAATTCCGCGAGGCGAGAGTTTGCTATCCAGCGCAAAGCTGGCCAGGCAACCAGCCGCTTCGCCGATGCCCCATTCGACCGGATGCAATCGATAGCAACCGTTGGTCAGATGGGTCGTGCCGATGTTCTTTCAGGCGGGAATCAAATTCTCAACGCGCTGCGGGATCGTAAAGGTGGTCGTAGTCAGGCGCCTCGTTGCGGGTCATGTCGTAGGCGCCGTTTCGCTGCGGATATCGCCCGGTCATCAGCGAGCCCCGCGACGGCGTACAGGCGGGCCAAGAGACATAGAAGCTGGTCAACCGAGTTCCGGCCGCGGCCAGGGCATCCAAGTGCGGCGTCCGGACGCCGTTGCAACTGAGATCGGCGAAGCCCTGGTCGTCGGAGACGATTAGGACGACGTTGGACGGACGCGTTGCTTGTTCGTCCGCAAGGGCGATGGTGGCCAGCGCAAACGATCCGAAAACGGCAAGCAGGCAATACTTCGTCATAGTGGCGATGGGGGGAAGAGGCGTGATTCGCTCAGATCTGCATGATATTACGGGATATCATTTGCTGCGCAGCAAAAAATCGGGGCAGGCCCAATCGCGCGCAATATCGCCTGATCGGCGTCAAGAAACAGGCAAGGCCGCAACAAGTGCGGCCTTACGGATCAGCGGCGGCTTTCGCGACTAGCGGGCGCCGGCCATGTCTTCCAGCCCGAGACGCTTCATCTTCTTGTACAGCGTCGTGCGGTTGATGCCCAGTTCGTCGGCGGTCAGGTTCCGGTTCCAGCCGTTCGATTCGAGGGTTTCGAGAATGATTTGACGTTCCGGGGCTTCGAGCGCTTCTTTCAGCGTGCGGCCGTTGGTCCGCTGGACCGAGACCGGGGCGCCGGAGGCGATCGCGGCCGGCAGTTCGCCGGGGCCGATCATTTCGCTCTTGGACAACAGCACCGAACGTTCGATGACGTTTTGCAATTCGCGGACGTTGCCCGGCCATTGATATCGCTGCAACGCCGAGAGCGCTTCTTCGGTGAAGCCGCGGATCTGACGGCCGGTGTCTTGGCGAACTTCTTCCAGGAAGTGGGCGGCCAGGCGGGGAATGTCGCTGATGCGTTGACGCAGCGGCGGCAGTTCCAGGTTGATGACGTTCACGCGGTAGAACAGGTCTTGGCGGAATTCGCCCCGCTCGACCAGGCTAGACAGGTTTTCGTTGGTCGCCAGGATGACGCGGGTATCGACCGAGATCGTCTTGGTGCCGCCGACTGGTTCGAATTCCAACTCTTGCAAAACGCGAAGCAGTTTGACCTGCATGCTTTGCGGGGCGGTGCCGATTTCGTCGAGGAAAATCGAGCCGGTGTCGGCCTGCTTGAATTTACCGATCTTGTCGGAGGTCGCTCCGGTGAACGAGCCGGCGACATGGCCGAACAGTTCGCTTTCGAGCAACGTCTCGGGCAACGCGCCGCAGGCAACTTCGACAAACGGACGTTCGCGCCGGTTGCTGCGGCGATGGATCGCGCGAGCCAAGAGCGACTTACCGGTACCGCTTTCGCCGGTGATCAAGATCGTGGCGCGAGTATCGGCGACGCTTTCGACCATGTCGAAGATCTTCAACATGCGATGGTCGTGGCCAATGATGTTCTCGAGGCCGTACCGCAGATCGAGCTGCTCTTTCAGCTTTTCGTTTTCGGCCAGCACCTGACGTTGCGACAAGGCGCGGTTGATCGCCATTTCCAATTCGCGATCGATCAGCGGCTTGGTCAGCATGTCGAAGGCGCCCAGACGCATCGCTTCGACGGCGTCGTCGGCCGTGCCATATCCGGTAATCAGAATAACCGTTAATTCCGGCTGGGTTTTTTGGACGTGTCGCAAAATATCGAAGCCGTCCCCATCCTGCAAACGAACGTCGGCCAGGACCAGGTCGAATTTCGGTTCGGCCAACTGGGCGATCGCATCGTTGTATCCAGGCGATGTCGTGACTGCATAGCCAATTTCGCGAAGCCACATGCCCATCGATTCGAGCAAATGGCGATCGTCGTCGACCAGCAGGATATGGGGCTGACTCATGCTTTTCACACTTGGTTATTAGCGGGAAGTGGCGACCAGGGGAGTTGTCGTAACACAGGCGAATCGAAAAATGGCGCCGACAAGGTTATCTAGGTTACGCCTTTCCAGAAGTCAACGCGCTGATGCGGAAACGCAACGCTGCGGGAATCCCCATCTTGCGGGTTAGACGTAAAAAAGGACGCAATTTGGCTATTTACGTCTTTGTTACGGGGTGGAACACCGCAATCGGAAGTTGGACCCACCAGAAGCACTAGCTATTTGGGCTGTGGGCGGTAAGATAGCCTGAAGTTCGCCAACTAATGTTTGACTGGGCATTCGCGGATTCGTCGCCCAATCTTGCAGACTACCTGCTGGTCGCGGGCAGCACGCGGTAGGTGGCATTGCACGAAAATGTTGTGGAGAAGTGATTTAATGAGTATCAGCATCGTTGTTGCAGACGACCATGAAGTGGTTCGTAGCGGCTTGGCAAGTTTGCTCAAAGGGACAGCTATCAGCATTGTTGACGAAGCGTCCAATGGAGAAGAAGCGGTCGAAAAAGCGATCGCCCACCACCCCGATGTGGTTTTGATGGACATCCGGATGCCTAACACCGATGGTCTGGGCGCCCTCGAAAAGATTAAGAAAGAATCCCCTAACACGCGGGTCATCATGTTGTCGACTTACGACAACCCGACCTACGTCGCGCGGGGCGTCGCTTTGGGGGCTTATGATTACGTGTTGAAGGGGTCGTCGCGCGAAACGATCGTCACCGCGATCGAGAACGCCGCCGCCGATCAGCCGATCGCCGAAGACAGCCTGATGAATCGCGTCCGCGGCGCGATGGCCAAACGTCAGGAAGCCAAGCACAGCGACATTCCGCTTACCAATCGCGAAATGCAGGTCCTGCGTCACTTGGCGCTGGGGCTGAGCAACCGCGAGATCGGTCGTTCGCTGAACATCAGCATCGAGACGGTCAAAGAACACGTGCAAAACATTTTGCGCAAGATCGACGTGACCGATCGTACGCAAGCGGCGGTCTGGGCCGTTCGCCGCGGCTTGGTCTAACTGCCTGTTGAAAAATGGCCTCGTGGCATTTTCCAACCTCGCCAGGCTCAGAGCATAGCTCTTCGCGGCTCCCAAAATAACGACTTACGGTCGCTATTTTGGGAGCGCATCCCTGCGATCCAGCAGCCTGTTGAGAAAATCAACGGACTGCTAAGCCTTACGACAAACGCGAATCCGATCGAGACCGCCTTTCCCTGGGCGGTCTCTTTTTTTGCGCGTTGCCTCCGCCATCAGAAACCGCAAAAATAATAGCAAGCTGTCGAAAGCATCTGTCGGGTGGGTGAAGCGAGCCCAAGGTTGTTGTTTGGCTCGAAACGTTCAGTCGCTCGCGCAACCCACCTTTCGCTGGCAAACGCATTGTTGGGCCAGCGCTTCGTTGCACCCAACCTAACCCCCATCACTTAAGAGAAACGTTTCATGACTCGCACCACATCGCTCCCTTCCGTTTGTGCGTTGGCGCTGATGGCCATCGCGCCGAGTCTCTCGCTCGCCGAAGAAGCGAAACCGACCGCCGAACAGAAAGCGTTGTTCGAAAAGTTCAGCAAGACGTTGACTGGTTCGGTCTTGGTCGGCAAGTTCACCATCGTTGGTCGCGACATGCCGCCGAAGGAAGAACGCTACGAGATCAAGAGCGTGCACAAGTTGGACCAGGGAGATCTCTGGTTGTTTAACGCCCGGGTGAAGTACGGCGACAAAGACGCGGTGATTCCGATGCCGCTGGAAGTGAAGTGGGCCGGGAAGACGCCAGTCATCACGCTCGACAATGTGGCGATTCCGGGGCTGGGGACCTTCAGTTCGCACGTGGTGATCGACGGCGACAAGTATGCCGGAACCTGGACTCATGGCGAAGTGAGCGGACACCTGTTTGGCCGCATCGAAACGAAGGCCTCCGCCGCGGCGGAGTAAGCGACACGTGCTGCGCGTACGTCAGCGCAACAGAAGAGGCGATTCCGTGAAGGAATCGCCTCTTCGCGTTTCTTGGAGCATAGTCGCTGCGTAGGACTATTCTCCTTCCGCTTCCGCCTCGGGGGCCGCTTCCGCTTTTTCTTCGCCGCGCGGCTTAGTCACCGGATCGCCGCTGGGGGCGTTGGCCAGAACTTTGAGCGACTCGATGCAGCTGATCATTTCTTCCAGCTTGATCTCGGTCCAGCCCATCGCCTTGTGACGAATGATCGCCAACTTCATGGCGTCGAACGCTTCGAGCACGTCTTCCGGCAGCTTGCCGATCTCGGAGAACGGCTTGACCAGCGTCGGTTGTTCTTCTGGAGCGGCTTCCGATTCTTCGCCGGACTGCGAGACTTCGCGCGGCAAGGCGCCAGGGGCGTCTTCATCGCCAAAGTCAGGACCTTCCGGAACCGGCATGCCATCGTGCGGTTCGATCTCGCCGACGCTTCCCTTTAGTTCCGAGTCGCCCCCTTCGGCATGCGGCTCAAAGTCTTCGTCCAACTCGGTCACGACGACGTCTTCGTCGCGCGGGCGGTCATTTTCGAGGCTTCCCATCGTTTCCCAACGTTGGCCCCGCATCGTCGCCACCGACCAGCTATTTTGGACGGCGCCTTCCAGCCACATTTCGGCGTCTTCCCAGTCGATCGCCGCCTGGAAGTGGCTCCAGAACAGCTTGTCGAACTTCTCGTAGACGTCGCCGAAACGATCGTAGACGCGGCGCAGGCGGCCGACATGCTGTCCGGTCACCGAGCCGACGCGGCTCGCCCAGGCTTCGTCCGAGTATTCGGTGGCTGGGGCTTGTTGTTCGGTCAGCGACTGCCGCCACTGAGCGATAATCCGGCCCTTTTCCCAGTTGGTGGTCGAAACCAACGAGTTCCAGCGACCGACATAGGGCTGCGAAGCCGTATTGAGTCGGGCGATTTCCTCCGACGAGATTTCCTGATCGTTAAGGTCCGCTGCCGAAGCTTCGATCGAATCCAGCTTGGTGGATTCGGGCGATTGTTCTTCCATGCCCTGAGATTCCTCGGTTAAAAGACTGCAAGCGCCGCCGTGAAAGGCGGTTCATCAAACGAGCGGGATGGATTCTAGGACCCTGCCGCTAGCTAGAAAACGGGGTGCGCGGCGAGATTGTTCGCCAGAAATCGCGCACGCGGCGGCAAACTGTTGAGACGAACCGATTTCGAGAAAGCGAAATCGGCGTGAAGTTGTCGCTGAGGTTGGGGATAAGTTGTCGACCGATCGTCGACTTTTGGGCGCGACCTAGCTGCCTGTTGAAAAATGCCCTCGTGGCATTTTTCAACCTCGCCAAGCTCAGAGCGTAGCTCTTCGCGGCTCGCAAAATAACGACTTGCGTCGCTATTTTGGGATCGCATCCGTGCGATCACGCAGTCCGTCGAGAAAATCAACGGACTGCTAGGCCCGTTCGTTCGATTCGAAGCCGCAACCCTTGTGCGCGCCGTCGCAAAACGGACGGTTGGCCGACTGGCCGCAGCGGCACAGGGCGATCGCCGGTTTGTCGATGGTGTAGGTGTTGCCCTCGGCGTCTTCCAGGGTTACTGGACCTTCGACGAGAAACGGCCCGTTATCACGAATGCGAATCTTGGCTTCCGACATGTTCCCTACTCTCGCTAGAGGAGGTCTATTCCTAGCAGACCTGATGCGCTTGAATTCTACCGCAGACGGTACGAACTGTCTGCGGGACGACCCATTATTACGCGGCTGCCGGTTAGGGCAACATTTCGCGTTGGTCTTCTGGGATCAGAGAGTGAAGATGGTCACGCAGTTGGGCGCGAGCCCGATGCAATCGACTACGGACGGTGCCGATGGGGGTATTGAGCACCTCAGAAATCTGGTCGTAGTCGAGTCCCTCCAGTTCGCGGAGGACCAGCACCGAGCGATGTTCTTCGCTCAGCGTTTCGAGCGCCGCGCGGACCTGGGCGACGTTCTCATCTTGATGCAAGCGCTGTTCGGGGCTGGCGTCGTCGTCGACCGGTTCGCAGCCCGCCAGTTCGCGTCCCAGGTCGACCGAGTAGACCGGCTTACGGCGGCGGCGATGGCTGACGGCGACGTTAAACGCGATCCGATAGAGCCAGGTATAGAACATGCTGTTTCCCTGGAAGGTCGCCAGCTTCAGGTAAGCCTGAACGAGCGACTCTTGCACTACGTCCTCGGCATCTTCGCGCGAGCCGAGGTAGTGGATCAGGGTATGGAAGAGACGGTCTTGGTATTTGCGCACCAGCAGCGCGTACGACGCCGTGTCGCCGGAGAGAATTTGCTCGATAAGCTGGCTATCGTCCACTAGCGGTGCGCAGGTAGTGAGTCGAAAGAGAGAAGGCTTGCGGATGGCGAAGCGGGGTACGTCGCTCCAATGAGTATTCCGAAAAGCCCCATTAAGGCCCTGATGACGCGGCGATACGCGTAATGATCATCGTATTCCAAACCAGTCGCCATTACGAGGAGATGACCGCCGCGGCCAGCGATCAGACGCCGTCGCGGTGGACGTTGTCAGGAGAAAACGCCGGCAAACAGACCGCGACGTATTGGGCGCCTTCGGGCGACGGGGTGCTATAGCGAACCCACTCTCCCGCCGAGACGATGACGGCCTGTCCGGATCGAACGGTTATGACGCCCTCTTTCGTCTCAACTTGTAATTCGCCCGCCAGAACAAAGGTATACTCGTCAAATTCGGGCGTCTGTCCTGGCTCGACCCAGCCGCCGGGGCTGGTCATCCGCGCAATGCTAACCTCGGCGGTTTCTGAATTAACTCGGCCGATGAATTCTTCGATTTTTTTCGGTTTGTTGCCAGCGGCGGCGATCACGCTGGGGGACTCGATCAAACGGGGCATGGCAAGATCTCCCAAACGGAAAAGGCAGCGTGAAGTTAGTTGGCGGAAGGGACGCTCTCGCCGGCCGGTTGGTTGCCGACCGGTTTGCTGCTGGGTAGCGGCCAAATCGTATGCGGCGGTCTACGGCGCAGGTAAAGCAGCGTCACCAACGCGAGGGTGAAGATCGCAATGCTGACGTTTTGCGAGATCGTCAAACCCGTCCCGGCAAACGACAGTTCGTCCGTTCGGATCAGCTCTAGCAGGTACCGCGTGATCGCATAGATGCCAAGCGAAATGGCGATCACCTCGCCGTCATGTTTGCGCGTTGGATAGTAGTATGCGGCGAAGAAGAACAGGATCAGGGCGTTCAGGCTGGCGTAGATCTGCGTCGGATGAACCGGAACGCTCCAGGTCGCCGACTTGGGCAACAAGATGCGGACGATCGTGCCGTCTGATTTTTGGAGTCGCAAGACGCCGCTGCGCGACGCGTCAAGCATCAAGCGATTGGCCGCCATCATCGCCGTGTACGGTTCGCCGCGTTTGTCTTTGCCGGCTTCCGGTTCGGCGTCATTGATCTTCACGATGACGTCGCCGACGTTCAGCAAGCCGCTTTGGGCGGGGGAGTCTTTGCGGATCTTGCCGACGGCGATGTCGCCCCGATTGTTTTGCGTCAGCCGCACGCCGAAAAACTCGCCGTTTTCAAGCTGTCGCTGATAGGGAGGGCTGCCTTCGGGAAACGGAATCGCCCAAGGAAGATCGCATACGCCGCCATAGCAACAGCCATTTAGTAAGCAACCGATTCGGCCCAGGCAAAGCCCCAGAAACAAGCTGGGGGCAATCAAGTCGGCCAGCGCCAGCGGGGGCAATTTGTAGCGATAGCAGAACGCGGCGAACCCAACCGCGCCGCCGATCAGCGAGCCATAAACGACCAGGCCCCCTTCGGTGAAGTTAATTGCGTTGAAGAAGGTCGCTTTCAGATTCCCCTCGACATAGAAAAACTCGTCCCAGTATTCGGCGACAAAGAAGATGCGGGCGCCAAGAATGCCCGGGATGAACATCCAGAACGCCAGCGAGTAGATCGCGTCCGAACTCAGACCCATCTTCTGCGCGCGATGCGAAGCGAAGCTGACCCCGGCCACGACCGCCGCTAGCAGCATCACGCCATAGCCGCGAATCGGTATCCCGCCATGCTGCGCAACGAACATCGGCAGACCGAACGCAATCACAACCGCCACGATGATGATCATCGGCAGGTAGCTGGAGGTCTCCTTGTTCCACCCTTGGCGGCGAATCAAGGCTGCTAGCAGGATGATCGAGACGATCGTCCAGGCGATCAGCAGCCAGCCAAATCCGGCCAGCGGCAGTCCGAAGAATTCTTGGGGAATGAGAAACAGCGTTTGACGCACGGGCCCGGCTCTCTGTTCTGACGGCGGAGGGAAAGGCTAGGGAGTCGGCGTGAGACTCACGACGCAGTTGTCGATCAGGCGGGTCTGGCCGACGCGGGCAGCAATCAAGATAACGACTGTATCGGTCGCTGTCTGTAGCGTTTCCAACGTCTGCGGGTTTGCCACAACCGCGTAATCAATCTCACGAATCCCGGCCGCTTGCATCTCGGCCCGCATTCCGGCGGCGATCGAAGTTGCGTCGCGATCGCCCGCTTCCAGGCGTTCGGTCGCAATTCTTAATGCTCGCGAGATCGCAAGGGCGGCGGTGCGCTCTTCCGGCGAGAGGTATCGATTGCGGCTGCTCATCGCCAGGCCATCTTCTTCACGCACGATCGGACAGACGATGATCCGCGTCGCCACATCCAGGTCGATCACCATCTGCCGGATCACCGCCGCTTGCTGGTAATCTTTCTGGCCAAAGTAGGCGATGTCGGCCGGCACAATGTTCAAAAGCTTCAGCACGATCGTCGTCACGCCGGCGAAGTGCCCCGGGCGATGTTCCCCTTCCAGCGGCAGCGCGATGTTCGGCGGCGTCACGACGGTTGAACTGCCGGGCGGGTAGATCTCGTCAACCTCAGGACAGAAGACCCAGACGGGATGATAGTGCGACAAGAGTTCCATGTCGGCGTCGAGCGTCCGTGGATACTTGGCGAAGTCTTCTTGTGGACCAAACTGCGTCGGGTTGACAAAGATGCTGACGACCGCGATGTCGCATTCAGCTGCCGCCCGGCCAACCAGGCTGAGGTGTCCTTCGTGCAAAGCTCCCATGGTCGGCACAAAACCGACGGTCAGGCCGCTCTTTTGCGCTGCACGCACCTTGGCTCGAATTTCTTTGACCGAGTGAATCAGCTCGGGGGTCATGTCAGCGGAACTGCTCATCAGGCTCTTCACTTAGGTGGGCGACATCGCGGCGATGGCCGCGCTAATTTCAGTCGCCGCGGCGCTGGCGTCGGCGGTAGGAATCGGCAGGTAAGGGCCGTGCGGAATCTGTAGTGGCGAACTCCGCCAGAAGACGATCAACTGCGCGGCGGCGATCGCCGCCTGGTTTTTGGCGCACTCTAGCGGAAAGTCGCTCGTTTGGCGCACGCTAGCGATCAGCTGATCGACGTCGGCATCTTCCGGCGCGACGATCCGCACGACTGGTTCGCCTTCGTCGAGCTGGGTAAGCAACTCGCCCAGCGTGCGCTGGCAGATGGGATGCGTCATGTCGGCCGCGACTTCGACAGCGGGCTCCAAGACAAAACGGCGAAAGGTCATCCGCGGGTGAGGGGCTTCCAGCGTTTCGGTCATGATCTGGCGCTGATCGAACAGCAGCAAGTCGAGATCGAGCCGACGTGCGCCCCACCGCTCGACCCGCACGCGACCATGTTCCTCTTCGATGGCGATCAGCCGGGCATGAACTTGCTCGGCCGATAGCGTCGTGCTGAAGCGGGCGGCGGCGTTGAGAAACTCGGGCTGACCATCCGGGCCGCCGATCGGCGCTGTGCCATGGTAGCGACTGACCACGAGATCGGAGACGCCGTCGATGCTGCGCAGCATGTCGATCGCGCTATCGAGCGTCTGTCGACGATCGCCAAGGTTGGCGCCCAACGCAATCAAAGAGTCTGGCATCCGCCGCTGTTCCGGACCAAGTCAGAAGAGGAAACTCCCATTCTAACGCGATGCGGCGCTCGCGCATCGCCGCCGCCAAAAGAAAAAGCATAAAGGGGGCATCCGTTCCACACAAAGGTCGACTGTCGATCCCGTCAGTCGTCGCCCTTCACGCCCTATATTGCAACCAGCAGTACTGCGTCCTATAGCGGAGAATCCATTCGCCAGACGCGGCCGGGGCAATGCAAAATTGAAGTAAGCATCAAATAATTGGATGCGAAGTTTTCTCTTCTTTCGTCCTGTGTCAGCGCGCAGCTTCGCCAAAATGAAGGTCGTGTTTTTAGCTGCGATGACAGGTGCGTCAGAGCGACTTTGAGGAGATCCAGTGAGTCGGTAAGCAGCAAGTCGAAAGGAAAAACGAGCAACATCCGCTAAGGGTTTCAGTCATCACAAGGCACTATTTTCTGGAGGCGGGACGAATTGTCAAGCAACCAAGAGAATGTTTTTTTTCTCGCATTCAGTTCGCTCGAAGAACAGCGAGGAAAGCCGCTGAGAAGGACTTTAAAAAAGTGCTCTCCACTTGCATCGCGGATCAGAAACGCGCACTCAACTTGTCACAAAATCATGTTGAGTTGCGCCCCTTTGCCGACGCTATTGTTGAAGGCGTCGATGCTGAAACGTCGGCATGTGCTGACGAACTTCGCGAAGCTTCTCGAGCGAGATCTCGGCGGTGATGACCGTTTCTTCGTCGCCGCCGGCTTCGGCTAATACCGTTCCCCAGGGATCGACAATCAACGAGTGGCCGTAGCATTGAATGCCGCTGACGTATTGGCCATGTTGATTGGCGGCGATCACAAAGACTTGGTTTTCAATCGCTCGGGCGCGAAGCAAGACTTGCCAGTGGGCCTCGCCGGTCTTCGACGTAAACGCCGCCGGCAGCGCCAGACAAGCGACCTCCTGCAGGTCCAGGCTCCGGGGCAATTCGGGAAACCGTAAGTCATAGCAAATCGCCTGCGCCAGTCCGCCAAGCGGCGTTCGGATGGCGACCGGCAGTTCGCCTGAGGCGACGTACTTCGATTCCTGGACGCGGACATCCGGCAGGTCGACGTCAAACAGGTGCATCTTGCGGTAGAGGCCAATTCTGGCGCCCTGGGGGTCAAAAACGAGGCTCGTGTTGTAGACCCGCTCGTCCGCTTCTCGTCGCTCGGCGAAGCTGCCGGCCACCAGGAAGATATCATGCTTGCGGGCGGCATCGCGCATGCGGGTGGCGGTGACTCCGTCGAGCGACTCGGCCTGGGACGCCAACTCCTCTAGCCGCCCCAAAAAGTTGAACAGCTCTGGCAGCACAATCAACTTCGCCCCTTGCTGGGCGGCCTCGGCGATCAGCCGCTCGGCCGTTTGCAGATTGCGCTCTTTGTCCTCTCCGGCGTTCATCTGCACGGCGGCGGCGATCCAGGGATCAGACATGGCCAGATTCCTTCAAAAAAGGGGGCGGATCAGGGGGGAGGCTCGGTTTCCTGCACGTGCCAGACCCCGATCGCATGTTATACTACAGTTAACCCCGAACACCGCTGAAGGAAAGCCTGCGCCGCATGAGCACCTCTCCCCAGTCGCCTACCGCGGCTGATTCGACACCGGTCGAAAATGGCCAAGTGCGCGAATTGCTCGAATCGATCTGCGAAAATGAAGACGTTCGGGTTGAGTTTCTGACGCAATTGATCGGCCGCGCCGCCTGTCGCCAGTTGGCGATCTATCGTTTGCCCGACGACTTTATCTTGTCGGTCGTGGTCCCGGTCTATAACGAAGTTGAGACGTTGCCCAAGTTGATCGCCGCGATACGCGCCAGCGGCGTTCGCTGCGAGATCATCCTGGTCGACGACGGCAGTACCGACGGCACTCGCGATTTGCTCGACAGTTGGCGTGACCAGACCGACTTGAAGATCCTGTTCCACGAGCAGAATCAAGGAAAGGGCGCAGCGCTGCGAACCGGCTTTTGCCAGGCGACCGGCGATGCGGTAATCATTCAAGACGCCGACCTCGAATACTCGCCGGACGACTACCGCGCCTTGCTGCAGCCGATCGTCACCGAAGGGGCTGACGTCGTCTATGGCAGTCGCTTCATTCCCGGCTCACGCAACGTCCCGCGACTGCGGCATTACTTTCCGAACAAGGTACTGACCTGGTGGTCGAACCTGTTTACCAACTTTCTGCTGACCGACATGGAAACCTGCTACAAGGTCTTCCGTCGCGAGATTATTCAAGAGATCGGTCCGACCTTGAAGGAACGTCGTTTCGGCATCGAGCCGGAGCTGACCGCCAAGTTGTCGCGGATCAAAGGGCTAAAGTTGCGTGAGGTGCCGATTCGCTACTTCCCCCGCACCTATGCCGAAGGGAAGAAGATTGGTTGGCGCGACGGCTTCCGCGCGTTGTGGTGCGTGATCCGATACTAATGAACCAGCCCGACGAACTTTCGCAACAAGTCCGTCGCGGCGCCCGCGCGGTCATCGGCCTGCAGTTGGCGGGCCAGATCGTATCGATCCTCGTCCTGGCCGCCCTCTATCGCTTGGTCGATCCCAGCCAGTTTGGTTTGCTCGGCATGATCTTGCCGGTGACGTTGTTGTTGCGCAGCGTCGGACCGCTCGGCCTTAATGTCGCCGCCGTCCAGCAGCGCGACCTGTCGCAGTCGCAAGCGTCGTCGCTGTTTTGGCTGCAGATCTTGGCGGGCGTCGTACTGACGCTGGTCGCGGCCGGCATCGCGCCGGCGCTCGCTTACTTTTACGCGGCGCCCGATGTGCTTGGGCCGGCGCTGGTGATGGCCGGGACGGCACTTGCCGCAAATATGTACACCCAACATCAAGCGATGGCCGAAAAGCGACTGCGACTGGGCGAACTGGCGATCGCACGGTTTGCGGCGCAGCTGATCGCCGGCGTCGTCGCGATTGCGATCGCGTTTGCTAACGGCGGCATCTGGGCGCTGGTCGCTCAGCAATATGTCGAACTGCTACTACTGACCGCTGGCGTCTGGTGGATTGAGCCTTGGCGGCCTGACGCGCCGCGGCGTGATCCGTCGCTCGGGCCACTGCTTCACTTTGGCGGCTATTACACGTTAAGCGGCTTGCTGTTCGCCGCAGCCCAAAACCTGGACAAGGTATTGCTCGCGCTGTTGGTCGGGCATTCGGAAACAGGCCAGCGATTGCTTGGTTTTTACAGCCAGGCCTACAACCAGATGATGAAGCCGGTCTATCTGACGACCGTACCGTTGGCCTCGGCGATGTTGCCGGCGCTCGCCGCAACCCGCGACGACACGAACCACTTTCGCGACACGGCGGCCGAGTTCTACCGCTTCGCGGCGATTGTCCTGGCGCCCTGCTCTGCCGGCTTGGCGGTGGTTGGACCGACGGCGATGGTTGTGTTGGGTGGGCCTGAGTGGGAAACGGCGGGGCTGATTCTGGCGATCATGGCGCTCGCCGCACTGGCCCAAGGTATGATCAACATCTGCGGCAGCTTACTAGCGGCCGTTGGGCAAGCGAAGCGATTGGCGCTGGGCGCCGCGGTGATCAGCGTGACGCTTTCGATCGGTTATGCGATTGCTGTCGCCGTAGCCAGGCAGTGGGACGAGGAACTGGCCGTAACGTTTGGCCTGGCGAACGCCTACGCGGCGGGAACGTTGCTGGTGGCGCCGATCTACCTAGCGTATTGCTTTAAGATCAGCAATGCCGACAGCGGGCGAATGGCGCGAACGCTTGCGCCGTCGATCCTGGCGGCGATTGGAATGGGACTCCTAACGTTTGGGATACAACTGGCGCTGTCGCGATATGCCGGCCTGCCGCCGATCGTAACGCTGGTGGTTACCATCCTGTTTGGCGTCGCGGCCTATTGCACGCTCGCGATTGGCGAAGTCCGCTGGTTGTGGCGGCGGATGCGCAGCGACTGACGCGCGGCTATTTCTGTCGCCAGAGCAAGTCGTCGTCGATCTGCAGCTGGTTTCGCAGCTTCGTCGTCTCTTGCAGAAAGCATTTGGCGTCGACCGGATAACCGGCCGTGGGGCGTAGCTGCGGATCATGACCGCGCCAGAAGGCGTTGAACGCTTCCATGGTCAGCTCACGCAGGTACTTGGCGGTCATCGAGGCGAGCGCCGCCGGCAGGAACGATTCGCCTCCTTGGCGAAACTCGATCACTCCCCTCCCCTGCTCTCTTGGCCACTCATAGCTGCTCCGCTTGCGTGACTCTTCGCGCACCGCAAACAGCAAATCGCCCCACGTTTCCTGCAGTAGCCCCGCGTAGCGATCGCGGCCGCCATGCTTGTCGCAGACGATCGTCACGTCGCCGGCTTCGCTCGGCAACAGGTCTTTGACCAGGCCAAGCGTCGTTTCCGACAGAACGCGGCTCTTGTTGCCGGTTGCTAGTCGCTGGTTGAATTCGCCGGCGAACAGCAATGCTGCCCGAACGTCGACAAGGCGAATCTCGGCCTTGGCCAGCGCGTCGTCCAGCTTCTCGGCGGTGTCGTCGACTTGCTCGGCAGTAACGGCGGCTGGCAGCGGTCGGTCAAAGTCGGCGAACCACGGTATCGACGCGAGACGTTTGGGCGGGGCCTGACCGATGTTGGCGAGCAGCGAACTCCAGGAGCTTGCGTCGCGCTTCAGCAATCTTGCCGCGGAATGCACGCCGCGCTCCAGCGGAGCAAGCGACTTTTGGGCGGTGAATAGCTTCTTCGAGTCGGCGACGAGCAGCCGCTGGTCGCGGGACGATTTTCTGGCGACGGCGATCACCTCGGACAGCACTTCATACAGGTCTTCGCCCGAGATTGAATCAGGCGTTTGCCAGACGGTGGCGGCGATCACCAGCGGGCCGAGATTGGGCCCGTATCCCGCTTCATCAACGCCGATTAACCATGCCATGCGTCTGCACTCGCCGACTACTGAAACCGGAGGAGTCCGAACCCGGCCGGCAGCACTTCCGCCTGAGCCGGAATCGTCCACGACTGAAAACCGCTGCCGGTGGCGATCCGCTGTAGACCCAATGCCCAGGTATCGCCGGAGGTAGGCGGCGTCTTCGCCAAGTCGGTCAGCAGGATAGCGCCTTCCACCGTCCAAACGCCGGCGGCGTCGTCCGCTTGGACGTACCACTTGGGATTCCAGGTTGGATCGCCAAAGCTCGACTCGTGAGTCCAGCCGCACCAGTCGACCGACATTTTGTGGAACGACGCATAGTCGCGATCGATGTCGAAGTAGATCTCGACATGATCCCGCTTCGAGAGATCGGCGTCGCGCTCGCGCGGACCGCTTGGCTTGTTGGTGTAGTTGGAGCCTGGGGCATGCTTGGCGCGAATCGCGAAGTAGAGATACTCCTGGTCGTATGCAAAGAAGGCGGCCGCAGGCCATTGGCCATCGCCTCGGTTGGGGCTGACTAGCTCGAACGGTTTGCAGTGACGCCACGTTTCGTCATCCAGCCGGCCATCCAACTGCGGCGGCGAAATGACCCGCAGGCACATCGCGATCGTCTTGGGCGGAATGCCGGCGTTACGTCCCAGCACGAATTCCGACTGAGCGCAGGCCGACCACGGATCGTTCTCTCCCCGGCCCACCAGGCGATGCAGTAAGTTCTCAGAGGTTCGGCCCGTCCCTTCCTGGCTGAGTGCCCGGGAGACGGTGAACGCGACTTCCGGTTGGGCAATCACATACGGAAACTTGACGTTGTACTCTTGGGCCAGCTTGGCGGCGGTTCGAGAGAAGTTGCGTTCGATCGAGACCGCCTGGCCAGCCGCAGGGAGTCCAGGGCGTGACGTCGTTTCGGTCGGCAAAAAGGCGGCGGCCGGGGTTACGGCGGTCGGACGAAACTCGGCGGCCAAGGGCGCCGCGTCGGGCGCCGTCTCTTCGCCCGAGAAGCGGTCGGCCACTTCGCGACTGCCGTAGAAGGTCAACAGCCAGGCGACTCCCTTCTCGGCCAGAGGATGTTCGGGGAAGCGATCAATCAAGGTCGTCAGGACCTCGGCGGCCAACGGACCATGTCCAGACTCATGCTGATGCATCGCCAGTTGATAGAGCGTTTGCGGGCCGGTATCGCCAGGCAAGTCGCTCGTCAGGTCGCCCAACTGCGCCAGCCACGCGGCGCCTCCATTGGGACGCAAGCGAGCGGTCGAAACGATGCGCTGTACATTGTGCCGACGCTGCGCCAAGCGACGAAGTTCGTCGAGATTGCTGGACGCCAGCGGACGTTCGGCCCGCCGCGAGACTCCGCCCGAGTCGAGCGGAATGCCGGAGAAGAAATCGCGATCGCCAAATTCGTTCGGCAACGCGTTCCGATTGAGCTCGAATGAAATCGAGGCCGGCGGCGGGGTTGCTTCCTCTTCCAGCAAGCTGCGAGCGGCGGCGGCATGTTCGTTGAACGACATCGCTAGTTGCGGCGCGATCTGCGAGGTGGTGATGGTGATCGCGCCATCGACTCCCTTCGGCAGCGAGGCGAAGACCTTTTTGGTTTGCCATGGCGCCAGACGGAGCGACTCAAGATGTTCGGGATAGGCGTTGGAGTCGGCCGCTTTTTCGACCGCCGACAACACAATCTGATTGATCAGGTAGCCGGTCGCATCCAGACCGCGGGGATCGGCGTACTCGGTCAGCACCACCTGTGGACGCCAGGTTCGCAGCTTGCGGACCAAGCGTTCCTCGGCTCGCTTCAGCGCCTCGCCGTCGTTCGCTTGATTCCAACGCTTGACAATTTCGCGGCCATCGAGGCCCAGCTTGTCGCTGGGGAGCGGGAAGCTGCTGGCCTGGTCGATGTCGCAGATGCCAAGCTGTAAGCAAGCCGCCCGGACGCAATCGGCGTACTGCAGCTCAAGCGGAGAGTTCTGTTCGGGCCGGCCGATGATCTCGACCGCCGTCAGATAGCCGCCGGCGGCGGAGAGTTGACTGAACGCTTCACAAGGAAGTTTCTGGCCGCTGCGGTAGGCCGCGAAAAGAGCCGCCTGTTCGCCGCCACGACGCTGCGCATACCAACTGGCGCCGCCGTCGTTGGTCGCCAGGATCGTGCCGAACGATCCAACCGCCCAACCGTGTCGATCATCGGCGAACGTCACCGCGGTAAGCGTGGGACGAAAGCCGGTAGCGGCCGTTTCCCAATGTTCGCCGCCGTCACGTGACGACAGCACGACCGAACCGGGCGAGCCGACAACGGTGATGTGCTGACCGCGAACCGTAACTCCGCGGGCGTCAAACTGACGTCCCATCGCGCCCGGCAGTTGGCTGGTGCGCAAGTTCCACGAGATGCCGCGGTCGCTACTGGACATCACCAGCCCGGCGTCTCCAACCAGCGCGGTGGCGCCAAGCGGATCGAGCGCAACCTGGTAGGTGCGGCGATTGGAGTCGGCCGGAATCGATTCGCGATAAACCCCTTCGTCAAACCAGGCGGTCGCGCCATCGGCGGCCGTCAGCAACACGCCGCCGCTGGGCAGCAAGGCCAGCGAGCGCCAGGGATGGGGCTTCTCGACCAACTTCGAACGCCAACTGCGGCCGCCATCGCGGGTTTCAAACAGGCCGGTCGGATAGGTCGGCGATGGATCGGCGATCGCATAGCCATGGTTGGCGTCGACAAAGGCGATGTCATGTAAGCGGGGAACTCCCAGATTGGGAATCTCGCGCCAGTTGCGGCCGCCATCGATGGTTCGCAAAACCACGCCGCGCGAAATGCGACTGTAGGGAGAGATTTGTCCGCCGACGATCCAGCCGCGATCTTCATCGGCAAAGGTGATCGCGCGGAGTTCGACGCTAACGCCAGAGGGGATCTGAGCCCAATTGGCCCCGGCGTCGCGGGTGCTCCAGATCACGCCATGGTCGCCAACCGCCATCCCCACGTGGGGGGTTTGGAAATGGACGTCATGCAGCGTGGCGTCGCCCGCATAGTTGGCGGCCGCTAGAAGCGGCGCAGCGGTAAAAATCGCGACGATCGATGCGAACAATCCTGGCGCTCGGCGGTAGCAAATGCCCATCCTTGGACTCTCAGGTGCTAGCAGGTGAATGAGAGAAAACGTCGCCAGTTTAGAGGATGCCGGAAATCGGGGCCATACTGACTGTAGCGGTTGCTGCAGTGACGATTCGCGGACAATACTACGGCAAGAAACGAGGTTTGTGCGTTTGACTGTGGCCTACACTTGACTATTGATAACTCTGTCAACTTGGTGAGTAACCCGTAATGAACACGCCTGCCGTTCGTAAAATTAACGTTGTGGTCGTCGATGACGACCCTGCCATGAAGCGTCTTCTGGAGCAGATGTTGTTGACCAATTTTGGCGACAGCTTAAATCTATGGGCCTTCACCGATCCGCACGAAGCGCAGCAGTGGATGGATCAGATTTGCTGCGATCTGTTGATCAGCGATATCGAAATGCCTGAAATCGATGGCATGGGGATGCTGATCTTCGCCAAGCGTCGTAACGCCTGGACGCAGGTGATCTTTTTGACCGGTCATTCGTCGTGGGACCGGGTCACCGAAGCGATCGAGAACGGCGCCTCCGACTTCCTGCTCAAACCGCTCGACAAATCGGAGCTGATCAAGCTGATCAACCAAGAGCTGGAACGTTTCGTCCGTTGGCAAACGGCCCTGCGCGGCAAGCGGGCGGCGGCGACCTAAGCGACGTCCGCGAAATCAAGAATCAAAAAAAGGCGGGGCGACAAATTTTGTCGCCCCGCCTTTTGTTTAGTTAGCGGCCGAAGCCGCCAGATCGGGGCAGCGCTTCAACAGCTCATCGAGCGGCTGGCGGTTCATTGACAGGAGGATCAGCCAGTCAGTTAGTCGAGCGAGGTAGCCGATGATCTCGGGCACTTCGAGCTGTTGATTCTGCGCGATTTCTTCCATCTGGTGAACGGCTTGGCTCACTTCGTGCAGCGGCACGACCTGTGAGGCCGATTTGACGCTGTGAAGCGTTCGCAGCAGCGCTCGCCGATCATGCGTTTCGGCGACGATCCATTCGCCGAGTTCCTCGGTTCTTTCTTTCAACTCCATCCGAAACGTATTCAAAAGGTTTGAGTTGAAAGCGGAATCCTCCTGGTCTGCCGGTGCGACTGGGGACGGAGCCGGGGGCGCCGCTGGCGCTGGAGGAGGCGCTGGCCGTGCAGCTGGCGCTGCGGCGGCCGGTTTGGGCGGCTGAGGCGCGGGAGCAGGAGCAGCGGGGCGTGGCACAGGGTTGCCGGTCGCCGGAGTCACCGGGCGGCCAAGGATCAGTTCGTCGGCGATGGCGACGACGCGGTGGAGTTCCGGTTTGGAAATCTGAGCGTCGGCGCCGACCGCTTCCCCTTTCTTGGCGTTGTCAGGCGTGACGATCGACGAATAAAGGAGTACCGGCAACTTGCAAAGACCAGGATGATCTTTGACTCGTTTGGTCAGGTGGAACCCGTCGATCTGCGGCATCTCGACATCGCTGATCAGCAGGTCGGCGATCAGCGACAGCTTTTGTTTCGCCTGCCATTGGGATTCGAGCCAATCCCAACAAAGCTTGCCATTCTCGAATGCCTGGATTTGCGTGTAGCCGCTGGCGGACAGCATGGCCGTCATCGCCTGACGCACGGTGACCGAGTCGTCGGCGACGACAATTCGCAGTCGCTCGCGCGGCAACTCGTGCGGGTTGTCGACGGCGTCTTCCCGCAAGGTTTTTTCGGTGATCTGATCGGCGATCATCTCGAAGTCGAGCATCGAGACGAGTTGGCCATCGACTTGCCCAACCGCGGTGATCGGCATGCGGCCAGTCGCCATCACGGCCGGAACGGCCATGATTTTTTCCCAGCTGACCCGATGGATGCGGGCAACCGCGTCGACGGTGAACGCCGTCTGCATTTGGTTGAAGTCGGTCAGGATGACCTGCTGATCTTCGCCGGCGTCTCCTTGGATCTGCAGGTGCTCGCGAAGCGAAACGCAGGGTACGACCTTGTTGCGCAACTGGAAGACGCCCAGAACCGAAGGATGGGCCTGCGGCAGGGCGGTCATTTCGGGACGCGGCAAGACTTCGCGCACTTTGGCGACGTTGATCCCAAAAGTGAACCGGCCGACTTGAAATACGAGGACTTCAAGTTCGTTGGTTCCGCTTTCCAGCAGAATTTCTTGTTGCAGCAGAACGTTACTTATGTTGGCCATCGGCATACCGTCGGTCGAGAGGACGAAGGGTAAAGTGTCCTTCGTCACTCATCGACGCTCCGGTGCTAGCAGGTCGACAAAAGTTTGTAGACCTGCCCAAATGCTAGGGCCGTCACGATCGGCTCAGGGAGCAAAGGCGAATCTGTCGCTCTTGCTAGTCATCCACTCCGAACGCGCCGACGCCGCGGCGGATTAGCGCATCCTCGCGCAGTTCATGACGTCGCAGGTTCTCGGCGAACACGTTCAGCCGCCGCTTGGCGCTCTGTAAGCTCGCTTCGGCCACCGGCTCGTCATCGAGCCAACTGATCAGCCCGTCCAACTCGGTGAGCAGTTCGGGGTGCTCTCGCTCGATCTCGCGGGCTTCCGGCGCCAAGGTCGGTCTGCGGGCGACCGCTTCGTCCAGGCACGAGCCTTCTTCCTCTTCGCGGAAGTGATGGACGATGTTGTCCCGCAGGCGATGGACGCGATCACGCAACGTGTTCCAGTCGGTTTGCACGTCGCATTCTTGCTGACCAAGGCAACAAGCGTTGAGTTGGTCGAGTTCTTCGTTAAGCTGTCGATGCTCTTCACGAAGGTGGTGACGGAATCCTTCGTCACTACAGTTGAGGTAGGAGTTACCGTTCATCTTACGCCTCCCTGTTGCTCGTCGCATGATGGGGCGGCGGCGAGCGACTTCTATTCCGCAACCTGGTCAGGTTGGCGGAAAGTTAACACCGGGCATTTCGCCTTGCGTACGATCGTTTCGGCGTTACTGCCCATTAGTAAGTGCAATAGTCCTGTCCGTCCGTGCGTTCCCATGACGATCAAATCGACTTGCTCCTCTTCCGCCATCTTCAAGATCGCGTGCGGCGGATCGCCGGCGACCAAGCGATGCACGCAGGGAACTGCGGCGTCGGTCGGCCGAACTTCGTGCAGCATCTTCTTCACTTCGTCTAACGACGGCTCCAGCATTCCGTAATACATTTCGCCGCCGCCATATGACGTTGGGGGCTCTTCAACGTGGATGATGATGATCGTTGCGCCAAAGTCCTTGGCGATCGAGGTGGCCAATCGCATTGCAGCGTCGCCGCAATGGGAAAAGTCGGTCGGAAAGAGAATCTTGTTCATTTTCATGGCTGCGTCTCCTTGTCTCTCTACTATTAATGTACGTCTGTTGGAGCATGAGAATTGATGAATTCGCTGCGTCAAAATGACGCACTTCCAGAAACGTTCGCCATCATCAAGAATGGTAAAGGAAGCGTGGACGATTCTAAAGCAAAATTCCGCGCCACCGATCCGAATCGCCGGCGACGATCGCAGCGCCTAACGCCGCCGCTTCGCGCGGCATGCTGGCGACGCGGCACGGAACTCCCGTCGTTTGCGAGAAGTAGGAAGCGATCCCCGGCGTCAAGGAAATGCCTCCGCAGAGCAACACGCCTTGTTGCGCCAGATCGCCGGCGAGTTCCGCTGCTAGCGGCTGCATTAATTCGCGGATACCCGATGCGATTTCCGCCAATGGTTTCTGAATCGCTTCGCGCAGTTGTTGCGTTGTGATTTGGGCGGTGCGTGGAGCGCCGGTGATGCCGTCGCTGCCATGGATTTCGATCGCCAACTCTTCGTCGCGCGGAAACGCGGCGCCATACTCTAGGCGAATCGTCTCGGCCTGGCTGCGACCGATCCGCAGATTGAAATCGGCCCGAATCGTATCGACGATCGCCTGGTCGAGCGTGACGCCGCCGATTGGCAGACGGCGTTCGGCCAACACTTCGCCCAAGCAGGTGGCCGCGATGTCGGTTTGCGTCGAGCCGATCTCGCAGACGCAAGCGGCCGTCGCTTCCAGCACCGGCGAACCGCCGCCAATCGCCGCCGCCACGCTGCGCAAGATCAAGCCAACCGAAGCCGCGCCGGCCCCACGGATCGCGGCGACCAAGGCTGCCCGTTCGACCATCGTCGCGCCGCTGGGAACGGTGCAGACGACTCTGGGGCCGAGAAACGAACGCCGCGCCTGGCTCTTGGCCAAAAACTGGCGCATCATCGCCTGGCAGAGAGCCGGATCGGCCACTTTGCCATGTGCTAGCGGATAGGCGATCGAGACTTCGCTCGGCGTCCGATCGCGCAGCGCTTGAGCGAGTCGCCCGACGGCGACTCCGTTGTGCAAGATTCGGCCGGTGGCGGTTTGGACGGCGGCGGCGGTCGGTTGGTCGAGCACGACCCCTTCGTCACCGCGGCAGATGATCGTATTGGCCGGGCCCAGGTCGATCGCCAGGTTTTCTCGCGAGAGCCGAATCATGCGGAGAATCCTTTCAGCGCAATAAAAAAGCGGCTGACCCGATTTGGGTCAGCCGCGATAGCTTACGAAATTTGGCGGCCAGCGCCAGCGCCGATCTAGCCGAGCGCCGAGGGGCCGGCAGCCGGCAGAGAGACCGAAATCGCCGGGGCGGCTTGCGAGACCTTCCACTGCGGGAACGAACCGAAGCGGCTCAGCTCCATGTACATCAGGACCGCGCCGATCAGCAGGGCGATGAACGACAAGATCAGCATCATCGAGTAGATGTTGACCTTTTGTTTGGGGGGATTACCCGAGCTTTGTGGAGACATAATCGCCCTTCTTAACTTCGCCCTTACGATACTCGCGTTGGATTTCTCCCACCGAGCGATCCGGGCTCACTTTCTTGATGATAACGCGTCCGAGATATTGGTCGCCACGGAAGATGTCGAGGGTGTTGCCGACGCTGATGCCGTCATCCTTGCCGAGCGAAACTTCGACGAAGTTGTTGGCGCCGACGGCGGTGATGCGACCATCCAACTTCGGCGGAATGCCGTCGACGTTGGTGAATTCGGTCAGGCCGTTGGCGTTCAGAACGCGGTTCATGTTCCCAACCTGAACGGCCAACTGTTGTTCACGCTCTTTCAAGCGTTCTTCGTTGGTTTGCAGTTGTTGGACGCGATCGCTGGTGGAGACGACGTTGGCGAACATTGCGTCACGATTTTGCTGGGCGGTTTGCAGCTTGTTTTCCAGCTCGGTGTTTCGTTGTTCGGCCGAAACGGCGACTTTGCTGGCTTGGTCGAGCGCGGCGCCCTTCTGATCCAGTTCCTTCACCTTTTGATCCAGCGAGGCCTGCAAGGTGGAGAGCTGACGTTCTAGTTGCGAAGCGCGGACCTGAACGGCCGACAACGCATAGCGACGGGCGGCCCGTTCTTGTTCCAGCATCTGGGTCGTTTCGGCCAGCTTCGTTTCCAGTTCGGTCCGACGGGCCGTCAGCGTCTGGTTGGTGGTGGTCAGCGTCTGGGCCTGTTCCTTCCAGTTTTTGTGCGTGGCGTACACCGCGACCGAGAACGCCATGAACACAAAGCTCATCACGAAAATGAGTACCGTGAAGATCTTGCCGATGAGGTTCATCGAATTCGACTCCTTTGTGGCTCACGCCAAACCCAAAGCTGCAAAGCCTCGGGACGCGCCGCAGGCGCTACGAAAAGTGGAAGGGAACAACGACCGAAGAGCTTGTCCTGCGAGGTTCAACAGCCGCCGCAAGAGCATATGCCAAACGAGGATAACCACTGCGGAAGTTGGGGAGATTACGCAAGTTGCAAGCCCAGTATAATTGTGGCCATTCTTGAGTGTCAACAAAATCGCTGGTGAAGTTTCGCGTCAACTTCACCGAAACCCCATTTTCCCGTCGCTGGCGCGAAAAAGTGGGTCCGATTTCGTGATAACTATAGATTACAACTAGTCTTGCGGTCGGCGATATTCAAGCTTCTTGCCCCCAATCACGGCAGACCGCTCGATAATGCCGGATCTGCAAAGTGGAAACAGCCCATTATTGCGGATCGGACCCGCCAGAAGGACTGGTCGCGCTTCGGTTTCGCCAGGCCAGAACCAGGCCAACCCCCATCAGAAGGAGCGTCAGGCTACCGCAGGCGCCTGCCAACAGATCTCCCCATTGTTGATAAAAGGTGGGAGGGGCGGTGGAAAGGGGAACGTCGACGACCATCACCTTGGTCTGCTGCCGCGGTCCAACCTCCAGCAGACGACCGTTACGATCGATAGAAGCCGAAAATCCGGTATTCGCCGCGATCAGCATCGGTTTGCGAAGTTCGGCCGAGCGGAACTGCCCGCAGATCAGATGGAGATCCAGCACGCTCGATCCCCAAAACCAGCCGTCATTGGTCAGCGTGACCAGAATCTCGGTCTTGGTCGGATCAGCCGTCACGACCACGTGCCGACGAACCAGATGCGGCACGGTGTTTTCAAAACAGATGCAGGGAATCAGCCGTACCTTGTCTCCCACGTCGATCGCCACCGGTCCGGCGCCTGGGGTGAGGCCCCCGCCCATCGGCATCAGTTGGTAGATCCAGGGGAAGATGTCCCCCAGCGGCACGTACTCGCCAAACATTACCGGATGCGTCTTGTCGTAGCGCACTTGCTGCGCCTGGTCGAGCGGCACATAGAGTCCGGAGTTGAAGACCTGCATTCCCTGCTCTCCGTACCGCAAAGTGGACGTTCCCAGCAGCAGCGGCGTCTGCCAGCGGCGATTGGCCAACTCATCGACCATCAACTGGAATTCCTCGCGATACAGCAGCAGCCGTTCCCGATATTGCTCGGCCGTGATTGGCGCGTCTGGCGGAACTGGGACGACGTCACCGACTTCGATCAGCGGGTGATTACCCATGGTCGTTTCGGGCCAGAGGATGATGTCGAGATCGTCCTGGTCGCGGGTGGCCTGATCGGTCAGTTTGACGTATTGCTCGAAGGTTCGCTCTGGCTGCGTTGGATCGTCAAACGAAGTGTCGATCGAACCCTGGATCAGCGCCGCCCGCAGCGACTCTTCCGCCGCTGGCTCGACTTGGGCAAGTTGGCGACGACCATATTCCAGCGAGAGCAGCACCAGCAGCGCCGTCGCGATCAGCATCGCCAAGCGGTAACCGATCGCCGGCGAAGTTGGTTGTGGCCGGATCCAGCGATCGAGCGCGCCAGCATCGACCAGCGAAGCGCTGATCGCGATGACGACCAGGCTGACGCCATAGGCCCCAACTAGATTGGAGATCTGAATCAGCGGCAACTGCCCTGCCTGGGAATGGCCGAGCAAACCAACAGCGAACCCAGTCGCAAAGTGGGCGCGAACAAACTCCCAGCCAACCCAGCAAATGGGGGCGGCCAACGTCAGCGGGATCCGAAAGCGATGGACGGCGGTGCGGCAAGTGAAAACGAACAGCGGCGTGTAGACCGCTAGATAGCCGCAGAGAACCGGCCAGCCGCCGACCCGCGTCGCCCAGTGTGAGTTGCCCACGCCATACAACAACGCCAGCCAAAAAATGGCGCCCGACGCGTAAATCGTTAAGCCGGCGCGACGGGGCAAGCGTTCGACCCGCACGAGCGTTAACCAACCAACCGGAGCAATCCAGGCCAGCGGCCACCAGCCGACCGGCGGAAACGCTAGGTAGAGTGCGATCGCACTGAACAGACTCCAGCCGGCGACGCACCGCAGCGACATCGGTGATGCAGAGTTGGGAGCGCAGGTAGGGTCTGGATCGTTCACGGGACGGCCATCATCGAATAGAAGCAAGCGGCTAAAGAGAGATAAGATAGGCGCTTCGCCGCTGCCTGGCCATGTCGGATTTCGCGGAGTTGACCGCTCGACTTTCTTAGAGCTTGCGAAACGCCACTTCCGCCGCCGGGTCATCGCCGATCATCCGCTGAAACATCGCGCTCTGATTCCAGCTATCCCAGCCTTCGACGATTTTGCCGTTCTCAAAGCGAAACCAAGTCAGCCCACGGGCATGAATCTCGCGCCCCGTCGGCTTGAAGCCGAAACCATCACCACGATGGTTGCCGATGAACGTCCACCGCACGACCGCCTCGTTTCCTTCGGCCATGACGTCTTCGACGCAGATTCGCAGGTCGGGCAAGGCCGCTACAAGATTGTCACGAAACGCTTTGAAGATGTCGGCGCCGTTGACCAAGACGCCCGATTCCAGATGGGCCACCGCATCTTCGGCGGCCAACTCCTGAATCGCTTTGTCGCGGCGATCGTTCCAAACTTCTTCAAACCACCGACGTGCGAGCGCCTTGATCTGATCCATGTGTATGTGCCCTGCTGAAGCCTCAGTTTCCTCGCCTGTTGACCCAAAGTGGCCAATTTTCTTGAGGATCGCCCATTCTACCACTGATGGCGATGGTCGTCACCAGCCTCAGGTAGAGGGAACTACAGGATCAGACCTGCCAGACGATCCCCCGCCCGGTATTCGGCGTCCCCCGCCCGAAATTGGAGCAGAAGATCGGCCGACGCCATGGCGGCCAAATCGGCCGAACCCTTCCAGGCAAGCGGCAGCGCCGTCTGTTGTGTGGCGTCCGCCCAACGTGCGGGAAACATGGTGGGACGGTCGCCGCGATGGGTGAACGTCTCGGCCAGCGTGACCTCGGCCGATTGCAATTCGTTGGAAGTTAGTCCGGCCAGTATTCCGATCGCCCGTCGCACGAACAGTTCAAAGCAGACCAAGCTGCCGACCGGATTGCCCGGCAAACCAAAGACGAGCGTTGTCTTACCGTCGACGTCGCGCTTGCCGAACCAGATTGGTTTTCCAGGTTTCAGGTGGACTTTATGGAAGACCTGCGTAACCTGCTGCTGGGCCAGCACTGAAGGAACCAGGTCGAGCACGCCGGCCGAGACCCCGCCGGAAAGAACCAGGATATCGGCCTCTAGTCCGCAGGCGATCTTCTCGGTCAGCTCTTCGCGGACGTCGCGGGCAATCCCCAGGTTTTCAGCAACTCCGCCGGCTGCGGCGATCTGCGCCAACAGCATCGGCCCATTGCTGTTGCGAATGCGCCCCGGGCCCGGCTTCTCGGTCACGTCGACCAATTCGTCGCCGGTCGACAATACCGCGACGCGGGGTCGGGGAACGACGGAGACTTCGCTTCGTCCGACCTCGGCCAAGACGCCGACTTCCAGCGCTCGCAGGCGCTTGCCGCTCGGCAAGACGGTGACGCCGCAAGCCAGGGAACTCGCTTTCGGCATGATGTTTTTGCCGGTGGCGATCCCGGTCGCTTCGATCCGGACGCGGTTGTTCTCTAGAGGCTGCGTCTGTTCGATCATCACGACGGCGTCGGCGCCGCTGGGGATCGGGGCGCCGGTCATGATTCGGGCTGCCTGCGATCGCGCGACTGCTTTGGTTGGCATGTTGCCGGCGGTGATTTCTTCGATTACCTCCAACTCGGCGACGCCGCTGGCCAGGTCGGCGGCGACGACGGCGTAACCGTCCATCATCGCTTTGTCGTGCGGGGGCGAGTCGACGTCGCTGGCAACTTCTTCCGCCAGCAGACAACCAATCGCTGTGAGCGCCGCCACTTGCTGCGGCGGTAGCTGCGCAGCGTGTTGATCGATCAGCTGCAGCGCTTCGGTGATGGAGATCATCGCAACTCTAGGCCGTTTGCGGAGAGGTCATTTTCAGAAAACGCTCGAGCATCTGCGTACCGGTCTGGCTGAGGAAGCTTTCGGGATGAAACTGTAGCCCTTCCATCGGCCACTCGCGGTGACGGATTCCCATGATCTCTTTTTCGCCATTGGGGAGAAAGCTCCAGGCCGTGACCTCGAAGCCTTCCGGCAGCGTGTCCGGGCGAATCACCAGGCTGTGATACCGAGTCGCGATGAACGGGTTGGGCATGCCGGCGAACAGCCCGCGGTCGTCGTGATGAATTTCGTCGGTCTTGCCGTGCATCAGCCGCTCGGCCCGCACGATTACGCCGCCAAAGGCCTGGCCCATCGATTGATGCCCCAGACAGACTCCCAAGATCGGCAACTTGCCGGCCAGCCGCTGGATTGACTCGACCGAGATGCCGGCTTCAGTCGGCGTACAAGGTCCAGGAGAGACGATCAGATGGCTCGGGCCGAACTCTTCGATTTGTTCGACGGTGATCTTGTCGTTGCGGACGACGCGGAGATCGAGTTCGGGGTCGATTTCACCCAACCGCTGGACCAGGTTGTAGGTGAACGAATCGTAGTTGTCGATCAACAGGATCATGGGCGCATCGGTCTAGCAAAAAGGAAGATTGCGGCACAAAGCCACTGTCATTTTACGTCAAGCGGCTGAAACCGCCTATGACGCGTCATGCTGGCGACACCAGGCGAGGATCTCGTCCGTTGTTGTCGGCAATGAGCCTTGGCCTGGCTGCTCGCTCTTGGCCGGCGGCGGTTCTGCCGCGGGCGGAGGCGTTTCCGGTTCCGACTTCTTGGCCCGGGCTGCCGCCAAAATGTCGGCGGTACTCATCGCAGCAGGAGCCGACGGCTTGGCTGCAGGTTCGCTCTCCGCCGTTTTTTTTCCGCGGGCAGCGGCCAGAATATCGGCGGTGCTCATCGGACCGGCGGCAGGTTTCTCGGCAGGCGGGGCTTTCGGGGCTTCGCCGGATTCGCCCTTTTTCGCGCGGGCTGCCGCCAAGATGTCTGCCGTGCTCATCGCGTCACTGGCAGGCTTTTCGGCCGGCGCGGCGTCCGACTTCTTGGCCCGAGCCGCTGCCAGGATATCGGCGGTACTCATCGGGCCGGCGGCCGGTTTGTCGGATGCACCCATCTTGTTGGCCGGTGGGTCTGTCGACTTTTTGGCCCGGGCGGCGGCCAAGATGTCGGCGGTGCTAGTCGGCTTGGCGGCTGGTTCGTCCCCTTTGGCAGCGGGGCTTTCCCCCTTCTTCGCGCGAGCGGCCGCCAGAATATCGGCCGTGCTCGTACTAGCGGCTGTCTTCTTGGGGGCTGGCTTGGCGGGCGCGTCCCCTTTTTGACCTCGCGCGGCGGCCAGGATATCGGCGGCGCTGGCGCCTGACTTGGGAGGGGCTGGCTTCTTGGCGGCCGGTTTCTTTTCGGCGACTGGTTTCGGCTTCGGCGGGTTGACCACTTTCAGAAAGTCGACGTTGATGTCGTACCAGCCGGTGTTGTTGAGCCCGTCAAATTCGACCAGGGCTCGGCCGCTCATATTGATCGTACGCACGATGCCGGTCATGGCGGCGAATCGTTTTAGCTCGGGGCGATCGTGGTCCACCACGACATACTTGTCGGTGTATTCCCGTTTGAGCTTTTCGATGTGTTCAAAAACCATGGCGGAAGCTGGGCCTTCATTCCATGGAGGTGCGGAACGACGGTGACGGACCAAGAAGTGACCGATTCATGATAAAGGATCGCTTGGGCGGTCGAAAGTAGATTCCCCCCCCGCCAGACCGCACGACGCCTAGCGCTTCGGCGTCTCTTCGCCCGCTGGTTTGGGTAACTTGGCCAGCTTGCCGGCGTATTCGGCTTGCTTGGCGGCGTTCCCTTGGCTCTCGTACATCGTCACGAGATTGGCGTAGGGAGCGACCAGCGATTCCAACTGGTTCTCACCGGCATCGACCCCTTGCTGCAAGAGGCTGGCGCCTTTTTCGGTCAACGCCAGGCCCTGCGGTAGGCGACCTGATTCCCAGTACGAAACCGCCATGCTGGCGAGCGCTTCGCCACGTTGACCGGGCGCGACGTTGGCCAGGTCGGGGTGGGTGTAATGCTTTTCGGCGTTGGCGTACCACTCGAGGGCTTGCGCATGGTCCCCTTGGCTGACGACCTGCGCCGCGCCGACCCGAAAGTAGAAGTTGCCCAGCATCATCCGGTCGCTGATCGAAAGCTGCCGCGTCTGCGTGGCATGATCCAACAGCGCCGCGGTCTCGCGGGCGATTCGCATCGCGTCGTCGAATTCGCCCCGGTTTTGTTCGATCGTGGCGGCTTGCATCAACGCCTGGCTCATTTCCCATTCGACCACAACGTGGTACGAAGGATCTTTGGTTTGCGACAATAACTCGCGACCGATGCTCAGGATTGCATCGACCGACTCGGTGGTGTCGTAGGTCGATTCAAAGTAGTTGTAGGCGGCGATCGCTTTTTGCAGTCGCTTCAGTTCCAGCTCGCGAGAGAATCCTTCTTTCTCGACCAGGTTGGCGACAAAGGCGTCGGTGCTGTCGACCCACTTGGGGACCGTCATTTCACGGTTCTGCCACTGACCGGCGGCCAAATCGGAGGCGACCGCCAGGTGAGCGTCGACCAAGACCAGCTTTGCGGCGCGACGAATTTCGTCGAGCGGATTGCGGATTTCCTCGGCGGCCAATTTGATCGCGGTTTGGTGATGGGCTAGCGCGGTGCGAACGTCTTGGCTCGGTCCGCGAGCGACCAGATCGCCCCATTGGCAATAGGCCCGAGCGCGAACTTCCTTCGGCAGCGAGACGTTTTCGGCGATCGACTTGCTGACGCTCAGCGCGTCGTCGTATTGGCCCAGCTCGGCTTGGATCAAGGCCCGCGTCAGGCGGTACTCCGGCTTGGCGCCGGCGCCGGAAGCGGCGGTTTGTGCGGCCGACAGGGCGGCAGGCATTTGCCCCAAACGATGCTTCAGCAGGGCGATCTCGTGCCAAGCCGACGCATTGAACGATTCCAGCTTCACGGCGGCGTCGAGGTCGGCGAGCTTCGCTTCGATCCGATCCGGCGAATAGCCTTTAGCCCGAATCAGGTAAGCCTCGGCTGTGGGACGCTGCAGCACGACGCTCTCGACCAGGAACTGACGTTCCTGCGGAGCATAGCTGAACAAGGCGCCTCGTTCGGGATAGACCAAACCGAGCAACACGCCAAACTCGTCGTGAACTTTCGCTTCTTCGCTTTCAATGATTTTCAATTGCTGACGAACTTGATGGGCGGGGGCCGGCTTCTTCAACACCAGGAAGAGGGTCACCAGCGTGTCGTCTTGAAAGGTCGCTTCGGCTCGCTCGAAGCCGCGCGTGTTGAACACCATCAGCTTGCGGCCGTCGACAATCGACTGGCTTTGGGGCTCTCCCCATAATTGGATCACCTCGGCCAGCTTGGATTGGCCGGCGGTTAGCTTCGACAGGTCTTCCTGCTGACGGACGACCGGCATCGGCTTGATCGGTTCCGGCTTTGGCTGCGGCAAGGTTGGCGCTGGTTTGATGGGTGGCGCCGGCTTCACCGGAGTAGCCGGTTGCGGCGCGGCCGACGGGGGCGTTTCGACCGGGGTCGGTTTGGGTTTGGGAGCGTCGCCATCGATTACGCGAGAGATTTTCAGTGGTCCGTCGCTTGAGGACGACTTCTTGCGCGTATCGGGATATTTGTTGAGCGGCGTTTTGATACGGAGGACCGATTCGCCGCTGACCGGCGGGGAAGGCAAGCGACTTGGCGAGTTAAACGTACTGGGAACCGGAGTCGGCGCAGCATCGGACGCCGTCTCTTCACCCCGCAGGGAATAAGAGCAAAACGTCGAGGCGATCGCGAAACTAACGAGGCCGACAAATCTGGTTTTCGCCGTGGACATTGCAGCTGTCCTCAATTGCAACTTGGTCAGTTCGCCCGCGACTGCTGGCGCACACGCGGCCGCAGGGCGAGAAAATAAGGCGCGGCGGAGTATACCGACTCCCCAGCGGCGGCCAAGATCAATTCCTGGGCGTGCTAGCACGTGTGGCGGAAACTTGGCCGCCCGTCTCACGGAAGCTAGAATAGGATTAGCTGAGTGAAAGCCTTGATGGGAGCATTCCGTGTCGGACGAATTGTCGCCGGTACAGCAGAAATTTGTCGAAAGCCAAGTCGCCAAGGGAGCTTTCGCGTCGACCGATAAAGTCGTCGATGCCGCACTTCAGTTGCTAAGCGAACGTGAACTTGAGTAAGAACGCTTGGCAGTTGCTATTAAGCAACTTGAAAACGGAGATCATCATCCATTCGATATGGACGAGATCAGACCAGCTAGGGAGAGAGCTTCAAAACGCGAGACGTAATTCAAGCGAATGTTAGAAGTTCGTCTCACTTCTGCAGCGCGTCACGATTTGGGGACGATCTGGTCCTACGTCGCAGATAAGAGCGTCTCTGCCGCAGAGCGGCTACTCGAAGGGGCGGGACGGCGATTTGAATTGCTAGCGAGAAACCCAGAACTCGGAGAGATCCGTAAAACTGTAAATGGGCTCGAAAGCCGCTGGTTTTCTTTCCAGCAATACGCCATCTATGATCAAGCAACAGATGACGGGTTGATTGTCCTTCGCGTCCTCCATGGCGCCCGAGACCAAGAGGCGACTTTGATCATCGACGACTAGCAGTCCGTTGATTTTCTGAACGGGCTGCTGGATCGCAGGGATGCGAGCCGCGAAGAGCTATGCTCTGAGCCTGGCGAGGTTGGAAAATGCCACGATGGCATTTTTCAACAGGCAGCTAGTCCTCCAGATCCAACCCCAACGGTTGCGGCAGGTCTTCCAGCGACGAGAGCCGGAACATCTCCAGAAAGCGGTCGGTCGTTGAGTACGTTTTTTTCTTCTCTTTCCCTTTGCCGCTTCGCTCGAGTTGCAGCAGTTCGCGGCGAACCAGTTGATTCAGTAGCGGGCCGCTCGGTTTGCCGCGTAGTTGGTCGACTTCTTCGCGGGTGACGTTTTGGTTGTAGGCGACCAGGGCTAGCACATCGACTGCTGGTTGCGACAGTTTCGCCTCGCGGACTTTGCCATAGAACTTTTCTCGCAGGCGGCCAAACTCGTCGCGCAGCGACATTCGGAAACCGCCGCCGGACGAGACGATCTCGTAGGGGCAGCCTTCTTCGAGATAGGCCTGGTTCAGCTCTTCGACGATGTCGGCGATTTCGTCAACGCCGACGCCGCGCATCCGGGCAGCGCCTTTTTCGGCCGACAAGGGAGAATTGTCGGGACTGCCGACAAACAGCATCGCCTCGAGAATGGTGCGCGGCGATAGCTCGCAATCGTCCGGCTCTTCTTCGGTCGCCAGCACCCGGGCGACCGCTTCTTCGGACGACTCTTCTTCTTCGGCGGTCGGCTCAGCAGGGGCTTCCTCTTCGCTAACCTCGTACGGTTCGTCCCCCCCCATCGCAGCAGCGAACGCGGCGCTCAGCTTCTCCAGCGACAACCCTTCGTCCAGGTCGTCGTCAAAGTCGTCGTCATCGTCAGGGGGAAGTTCGCTGCTGCTCATTGGCGAGTTAGCCCCAGCGTTTGGCGACTTCGCCCTTCATAAAGGCGAGGCCTTCGCGGGCCAGGTCGAGTTCGGTCGAGAACATCTTGCGCCAGATCTTCGTCGCGGCAGCGATTTCAGGCAAGGCGAGACCAAACGCTTCAATCACCAGCCAGCCGTCGTAGCCGACTTCTTTCAGGGCGTCGAAGTTGGTGGCGAAGTCGATGTGACCTTGGCCGGGAGTGCTGCGATCGTTCTCCGAGACATGGACGTGGTGCAGCACGTCGGAGCAATCGCGGATCGCCTGGGCGATATCTTTTTCTTCGATGTTGGAGTGGAACGTGTCGTACATCACTTTGCAGTTGGGGTGATTCACTTCACGTGCAAAGCGGGCCGAGTCGGCATGCGTGTTCAGCAAGTAGGTTTCAAACCGATTGAGCGCTTCGACGCCCAGCATGACGTTGACCTCGCCGGCGTACTCGGCGGTCTGGCTTATCGAATCGACGCCCCATTTCCATTCGTCTTCGGTCGGGCCGTTGCCGCTGAATAGGCCAATCGCCGAGTGATACGGGCCAACCAACGTCTCGGCGCCCAGCGCCTGGCAGCAATCGAGCGTTTGCTTGTTCAGGCGAACCCCTTCCGCACGCACCTTGGCGTCGGGGCTGATCGGGTTGTCCCCTTCGTTGCGAACCGTCACCGCGGTGCAGCGGAGATCCATCGCCTTCAGCTTCTCGCCATACTTGGCCCACTTGTCGACATCGAGATTGAAGAGTGGAATTTCAACGCCGTCAAAGCCCATTTCCTTCAGGCTTTCGATCACCGGCAACAGGTTCTCATCGGGATCGCCGGACCACAACAGCAGGTTCATGCCGAACTTCATGGGGTATCTCCAAGTCTTTGGCTAGTCAACGGGGCATATCGATTACGAAGCGTCAGCTTCGGGGGAAAGCAGGTCGTCATAGCGCTGCGCCACCTCGGCTCGCATCGTGGGAATCAGCGGAGCGAAGCTGCCAGGCAGTGCCGGTAGTTTGACGCGCTGGAGGACCTGATTCAAGCGGAGAGTCAGCTTTTCATCGTCCGCATAGTCTTCCAGGAACCGGACTTCCAGAAACCGCTCAATGAACCAGGCCAGCCGGTCGCTGGTCCGGGTGGCGATCGCATTAACGGCCGTTTCAACCTTCGTCGGCTCGACTTTCGCCAGGGCGTCGTAGTAGGCGGAAAGGAGGACGGGGTTGCGCTGAGTCAGCTCGGCGTCCAAGAGCAGCTCGACCAGGATGTGCCCCAAAAAGCTGGGACGAAGCCCGTCATCGGCGCCAACTTGATCCCGGATCCAGACGGTAAACCGCCAAGATAATTCGCCAAACGCCTTGGTTCGATGGAACCAGTCGTCGTCCTTGTGGTGCTGAACGATGCCGCGGGCCACTTCGGCCGTTTCGGGGGGCTCCGCTTCGCACAGCGGCAATGCTCCCTTCGAGCGAGCCCGCATTTTGCGATCGACGACGTTCAACCAATCCGGCACGGCGGTGCCGGCCAGAAAGTAGGGACGATCAAGAAAGAGTCGGCCGTGGGCAAAGTAATTCATGCGTAACTACTGGCCGGAGGAAAACGGGGCGTTACGTGATGATCGCCTGCGGCGGGAAACAGAGGATCGGAATCGACAGCGACAGAAAGCCCATCGTCCAGCGAAGCGGACCGATCGCGACCGTATCATCGGCGGTCGGCGGATGCGCTGGGCCGATCAACAGGACCAGGATCAACATCAATATCCAGGTCCAACCGGCGCCCAACGCCATCGCGGTCACCGCCGCAATGATCACGCCCCACGCCAGGTAAGTCGACCATTTGCCAAATAGCGTATAAGAGACATGACCGCCGTCGAGCTGACTGATCGGTAGCATGTTCAAGCCGGTAACCAGCAATCCGACCCAACCTGCCATGAAGTAGGGATTGAGTTGCGCTTGGGCGACCGGATCTCCCAACGAATAGCCAGGCACCTGGAACCAAGCCATCGCCCAAGCCAGTCCAAGCGGAATGTCGAGCGAGTAAGGCGACGGCGCCGTCTTGGTCAGGTCAAGTTGGTGGATGCCGACGTACAGCACCGGCATGGCGACCAACAAGCCGGCCAAAGGGCCAGCCAGGCCAATGTCGAACAGCTGCTTGCGATTCGCTTTCAGGCCATCCATGCCGATCACCGCCCCCATCGTGCCGATGGGAGAAATCGGAATCGGGATGAAGTAGGGATAGCTGGCGTGAATCCGGTAGCGAACCGTCATTAGAAAGTGACCCATCTCGTGGGCGAACAAGATCGCCAGCAGGCAGGCCATATAGATCAATCCGTCGCTGACGCTGACGCTTCGCAGCACCATGCGAATCCCTTCGACCAGCGGATCGGACAAAAGCGGATCGAAATCGGCGTCGACCATTCCCCCCAGCAACATCGTCGGCTGCCAGCGCGTCCAACCGACGAAGAACGTCGATAGGCAGGTTGCGACGAACAGCAGGATCGGCAGGACGACGCGCCGCGGACGGACGGGCCGCGATGGCGTACTGGTGGGCGACGGCGATGCGGTTACAACCGGCGCAGCAGCGGTAGCCGACTCGTACGAATCGGTCGTTTCAAACGGGTTCTGTTCAGGGGGGGAGCGGTCGGTCATCCCTGTCATCTTAGCAAACTCGCGCCGCGCGGCGAGTGATGGGCGTCACGAATCGGACGCCGACTGCGGCTTGACTACCGCGTTTTGACCCAATAGCGGTCGAGATAGAGCTCTTGGAAGTACTTTTCGCCCAGCTCGCGATTCACATCCAGCAACATCCGTTTGCGAAACATGTCGAGATCGGGGTCTTCCAACTCGACGGCGCTCGTTTCGCGGGCGGTTCGCAAGACGCGATCGCGGAGGCGTTGCTCGCGACTGGCGAGGGCCTGTTTGGCGTCCTCCGCCTGATCGGCCGCGACCAGACCATACAGCGTGAAGTTGAACTTGGTGGTCGTACCGGCGGTAGGATCGGACATGCGAAAGCGGAAGTCGCCGATTTCCATTTCAATCGGCGGCAGTTCCTCTTGTTCCGCTTCCGCCACCTCAAGCGGCTCTTCCGAGGCGCACCCCGACGCCAGCGCCGTCATCAGGCAGGCGGCGAGCAGCAAGCGATTAATAACGTTCGAGCGCAACATTGGTAAATACGAACCTCTTAATCAGGCTAGGCCCAATCAATTCGTCGGAAAAGTCGCGCAGTTGAGCGCGAACCAGTCGCAGTTCGGGATCGGCCAGGTCAATCAAGTTAGCGTTGCGGCAAGTTCGGATCACTTCGTCCGATAGCCGCCCCTTCTTGGTCTCCAGTGACTCCGTCACTTTTTCTTCGTCGTCCGGTTCGACCAGACAGTGCAGGTTGAAGTGAATCGCCACGCTGTCTTGGTATTCGTCCAGGTCGGGCATCCGCGTCGGATCATCGGCCGCCAGAACGGTGATCGAAAAATCGCCTAACTCAATTTCTACCCAGCTCACCTTCTCTTCGATCCAGGGTTCGAAGGTGGCGTCGCCGGAACTATCCGAGTCGCAGCCGAAGGCGGAAGCCAAGGCCGCCAAGCAGCCGATCAGCCACAACAGTTTGTGCAAGGAAAAGCCAAGCATGATGTCTTGCAAATAAGAGAAGAGAGAAGAGACGTCGCGCAGGTCGACTTGGAAATATGGATCGCAATTGAGCGATGGGAAATTGTATTTGCCGCAAACGACAGGTTGTAACGATTTTGCCGGTTTCATCTTCCAAGCCTCGCGCAAATGACGTCCTACATTAGTAACGTACCGCGCGTTTTACGGTGGAATGGGCAAAGCGATGACTCGACACGCAATCTTGATCGCGACGATCTGTTGGCTTCTCGCAGCAACTGGCTGCGGCGAGGTGCCGATCCAGTTCCGCGATGTCGAAAACCTGCCGAAGCCGACCGACCCGGCCGAGTTTGATCTCGGTTCGTTCGACATTACGATTCCGCAGGACAAAACCAACAGCACGATCATGCTGGATTTTCACGCCTACGTGATCATGCCGAAGTATGAACTCGAAGCGTTCGAGGCGGAGTTCGCCGACAAACAACATCGCCTGCGTAACGGCATCATCTTGCGGATTCGGGAATTCACCCGCAGCCAACTGAACGAACCGGAACTAGAGTCGGTGCGCAACGCGATCGCCCAAGGCGTCAGCGAAGCGATCCCGGAACCGAAGACCAACGCGGTCGGTTTCTATCACTTCCGTTTCTTAGAAGAGTAGGCGTCGCGCCCGCTAAGAAGTAACCGGCGTTTGATGGTCGCGAAGATAAGCTTGTCGCGCCAGTCCGCCAGCGCCCAAATAGCCGGCGTCAGCGCCGAGCGAGGTGAAGCGAATCGCGGTCTTCTTGGCGGGGACCGGAAATGCGCGGCGCTTCACTTCTTCGCGAACGCGCTCGATAAACATCGTTCCTAGCGGCGAGTCGACGCCGCCGAAGTTGACCGCGCCGCCCAGCACCACGGCGCCAGGATCAATCGTGTGCATCAGCGAAACGACGCCGATGCCAAGATAGCGGGCCGTTTCCATCACGATGAACAGCGACAGTTCGTCCCCCCGTTCCGCTTCTTCGGCGACCAGCAGCGGCGTCAGCTTTTCGCCATTGTTCAGCCGCGCGGTGATCGAGCTTTTCTCGCCGGCGTCGATCGCTTCTTTCGTCCGCTGAACGATCGCCGTGCCGCTGGCGTACGCTTCGAGGTGACCACGTTGACCGGTCGGAATTGCGCGAGCGTCTTCGTCGTAGTCGATGATGATATGGCCGCATTCGGAACCGAAGCCATGGTCCCCTTCGATCAGCGTGCCGTCGACGATGATGCCGCCGCCAACGCCGGTGCCGAGCGTCAACAAGACCATCGTGTTGAACTCGCGGGCCGATCCGAGCCAGTATTCGCCAAACGCGGCGGCGTTGGCGTCATTGGCCAAGACGACGGTCGTACCGGTTTCTTCTTCCAGGGCCTGGCGGATCGGAAACTTGTACCAGTGCGGCAGATTGTGCGCCGCGAGCAAAATGCCATTGGCCGAGTCAAGCGTGCCCGGCGTCGCTAGCCCAATCGAAGCGACTTCCCCCATCGTCAGCCCGACGTCCGCGAGCATCGAATGCAACTCGATCCCAACCCGTTGCATTGCATTGGCGGGACCATGTTGTTCGTCGGTCGGGATCTTCTTGTAGGCCAGCGTGCGGCCTTCGTCATCAACCAGGCCGAGCTTGATGTTGGTGCCGCCAACATCAACGCCAAAGAAGAAGGGAGGAGTCGTCACGGGGGGGGATCGTCCAGAAAAGCGATTGCAATACGGTCGTCCGCAACCGGCCCAGGGAACCAGAAGGACAAAGTTACTATAGGCAAGCGCCCGCCGTGTCACAATCGTCAAAATTCAGGGCGGAACTGGGATTAACCGAACTCGCTGAGCCGGCGACGAATCTCGGTGGACGAAATATCGGCACGGAAGAGATCGGGACTGACACCATCGCAAAGTCTGCGCAAAGGAGTGGGAAGTTCGATCTCATCCAGCGTCAAAAACTCCCCCTTCACCTGCCGGGGAAAAACCAGGAATCGACAGTTTTGTTCGCTAAATTCTCGGATCGCGGCGTCCCGTTTTTTCTCGGAATCGTGATAGTACCGGGTGTCCGCGATCCGTACGATCGTGTCGGCCCCCACCACAAACGTCGCTTCCGGAAAGATCCGCGCCTTTTCCACAAAGGTCGGAGCCCGCGTCAACCAACAGCGCTGCGGCGGCTCATACTGTTCAACGCGTTCGGCCATCTCGCCGAAGTCGAGCGGCGCCTTTTCGACGTTCTCGATCGAGATCTCATAGTCGACCCGACGTCCCAAGATCTGCTCGCCGACGGCCGCCATTTCCAGGTGCCCTTCATGCAGCGGATTAAAGGCCCCAGACATGATGGCGCCCGAGTGATCGGCCGGCGACGCCGGTTCGCCCGAACCGATGCAGGCGCGAATGTCGCCCTGCAGCAACTCGCGCCAGCTTGGCTGGGCACGATAGACCGTCTCGTCGACTTGTTCGCCCGGCATCAGGCCGATGCGGATCGTCTCGGTCAAACCGGCTGCGGTGGCGACCCGATCCAAGATCAACTCGGCCGTCAGCTTCTCTTCTTCGTCTCGCGTACGGGCTTCCTTGGTCAGCACCAGGTTGGCGACCGTGGTCGCTTCGGGCGTTTGAATTGCGAGATGGACGCGATGTGGCCCCTTTTTCGCCAGGTGCGACTTCATGCTCGCCGTACAGCCGATGCCCATCAAAGGGGGTTGCTCGCCACTGGCGTCGCCGGCGGCGACCGATTTGTGCCACAGCTTGCGAGCGCGCAAGAACGCGCTGACCGCCATCGCGCGGGCGGTCGCTTCGCTGCAGTATTGTTCCGGCGGACGCTTCAGCAAATCGGCCAGGGCGACGCCGGAGTAGGGGACGATCGCCTCGAGCAAGGTTTGCGACGCGCCCGGCACTTGCAGCAAACTGCTGATCGCCTCGCTACCGCCGCCGGTGACCGCCATCACCAGTTGATTCGGGGCGAGATGCAACTGCCGGATTAGTTGAGTGGGCTGAACGTAGGGCACAACGCTGGTTGCCTGGGGAGCGAGATCAGTGAACTCTCTCTTATCTATCGTATGACGTGAGGCTAGCAATCGCCAACCCAGGATCTGCGGTTTGCCGGGGCTACGCAATCCGAGCCCGGCCGCGAGCCCCCTATGTTGCGATAGCGGGGGGGCGAGCCGGGCCGCGTGATGACGGTCCGCAGTCAAAGGACGGGGGGGAAAGAATTTTCGTCCAATCGGAACGCCGCCATGCGTATCGGGTCGGCCTCGACCGCTAGCTCCGGCAAGTCCAGTTATTCTCGCAGAAATCTTTTGATCAAACGCCAAATCTCGCCGGGTTAAAACGGTTGTAACGGGAAAGCTATCGGGATTATACCGATCGCGCGTGATTGGTTTTCAGAACTGCCCGAAATCTGCCCCGACAACCCGCCACGAAATCTTGAAGCGAAATTCGTTGTTGTTAAAGTCATGGAGAACGTGCAACACGAAGCGCATTTAGTGAAGTTTGCCTGGCTATTTGTAGAAGGCCTTTCCAACGTGAGAATTCGCCGCCCGCATCCTGACGAAGTTGATCAACTCTTACTCAACGCGCAACTGCGCGACGAGTTGGAGCCGTACTTCGACGAGTCAATCGCGTGCCTGGATAACGGACGCGTTCCGTTAAAAATAGAGAACGAATTTCTGACCGCGATCCTGGCCTGGGAACGTGCTCCGATTTTGCCGCTGGGCGAGTGGTTTTCCCCGCCCATTGAGCTTCCCAATCCAGAGTCGCTGTCCGACGAAGAGATTCATACTCGGCTGTGGGACGCGATTCAGATGCTAGCGTCGAAGGGCATCTATCTCGATTTCACCGATCACCTGAGCGATCGGCAGTTGTACTGCATCGTCAAACGCGACATTTTGACGTCGTACGAAAAGATGGTCGACTTGCCGTCCCACTCGCTGTCGTTCAATTGCGCACCCCCGGACGATGATCCGGATGTTTGGCTTCGCTACTATGCGAGCGAGGAAGAACGGAATGGTTGGGAAGAGGAGACGGGGCAGCCTCTCCCGCCACTCCAACCTTCGCCGTTTCCTCGGAAGTTGCCGAAGAGTTCCGCCTAGCGGCGTTACTTCTTCAGCACGCTCGTTTCGGGCGACTTGGCCGAACGGACCGTCGCTGCGTCCTGGGAATCCTCCGACGCGGCGGTCGTTTTCGGTTCCGGCAGCGCCAACATGTCAAAGCCGGCGGCGAAGTTGCGGTCGCCTTCGGCGAACTTCTCGGCCAGTTTCGTTTCGAGCGTAAAGACGATCGAATAACGGCGTCCCGAGTCGTCGGAGAACAGGTAGTAGATCCACTCGATCGGCATCCCTTCGGCGACGCCGTTAGCAGTGACGCGCAGCTGACGCAGCCCGTGCGAAGTCACCTTCTCCGAGGCGTCGGCGAACTCGCCGAAGTTCTTACCCAGCGACTTCTGCACTTCTTGCTGGAACGCTTCCAGCGTCATCTGTTCGCCCGGCTTCAAGTTGCTGATGCGGGTGACGTTGCACTGGGCGATCAGATCTCCCTGCTTCACCAGACGGAAAACCGACTGCTTGGCGGTTTCGCTCATCATGGTCCAGTCGCGCTCGAGCAGCAGTCCGAATCCAGCCTCTTTCGACTCGTAGTCGAGCAGCAGCTTCCCTTCGTTCGGGGTTAGATCGACCTTGGCCAATTGAGCGTCCGAGAGAGCGCTAACCGGCGTTTCGACCGGCTGCGATAGCATGCGAATGACCGCTTTGACTTTGAAGCCGGGAGCGTTGTGCGCGATGGCGCGGTTTTCGTCGATCGCGGCGGCGACCCACTCGATCGTCTGCGACTGCAGGTTGAAGTTGATCTTGGCTTTGACTGACAGGTCGGTGGCGACCCCGCCAATGGCGCCGGCGATCGTGCCGGTTAGCTCCATCTTGGCCTGGGTCTCGGTAATCTGGACCAATTTCGCCTTCATGTCGTTCTGCGACACGGCGTCGAGCAGGAAGAGCTCGGCCAGGCGGTCGTTTTCAAACGTCCAGCTTTCCCCCACCTTCACTTTGCCTTTCGGCAGGAAGATCCCGGTCAGCAAGCTGCTGCACTGAACGTTGATCAGGTCGAGTTCGCCGCGGGTGAAGTGCCCCTCGGGTAGGTACAACTCTTGGCGGCCCCCTTCGAGCTCGGCGGCGACCAGCGTCTTGGAAGCAGGGAGCGTCGTCCGCTCATCCTGGCCGTTGAGCTTCATGTCCGCCCAGGCTTCGTCGTACTTGCGGACAGCCGCAAGCGGCGAATCCGAACCCAAGAGACGCTCGTCATATTGAAGAGTGCCGGTCAGCGCCATCGGAAATTCGCGAAGTTTGGTTCCGTCGGGATTTACGCGAACGGTCCCCTCAACCTCCATAACCACTTTGCACACACGGTTTTGGGCGGCAGGACCGACCTTCAATTCGACGCTTTGCTCCGCCGCTACGGAAATTCCCGGCGCGAAAAAGGAAAGCGAAACGAATAGTGCGGCTCGTGCATCGAAGTTCATGTAACGAAATCCCAGGGAACGCGCTAAGAGAAAGTAGTGATTCTTCCGTAGGATCGTCAAAATCGGGCCCCCAAGTCCAGCAGATTGGATCGGATGTTGGGGTTGCTCCAATAGTTGACGAAAACCGGCCTGTGATATACCGCACGATCCTGAAGCCGATTTTTGACGTAAAGTTAATTCAGGCGATCGTTTAACGGTTCCTATCTCCTCGCCGCTTTTCCGGGGATTCTCATATCCCAACCGCGAACTTGAAAAAAAACGCGAACATTTTCGCAACCTTTTCCCACTTGATTGCGTATAAACCAATGAACAATTTGCTGGTAAATAGTCTCAGGGTTCACAAATAAAAACGACGTGAATTCCTGGTCTTTTTAGCGGCGACGAGCATTTTGACAGAAAAGAGGCCCCTGCTTCGCAGGTTTTCAGTCCCAGTGCTTGAGTGACGTGCGTCCTGGAAGGACGCTGCACCCCAAAGTCCAACGCGTGCGAGTAATTCGCAGGGATTGTCGCTGTTGGCAGCTCACCTAGTGAGGGACAACGTGAATACGAACTACAAATCTGAAAGCTTGCGACGTTTTCGCGACCAACAGGTCCGATTCGCGCCGCGCGATAAAAAAGTGGATCAGGCCAATCGGGCCGAACGCCTGCTGGGCGAAATCGACCCGAAGAAGACCTATCCGTACGAATATCTCTTTTTCCGCATTACCGACTTCCGTCCGGATGACAATCCGCAAGGAACGGTCGAAGGCGCCGAAACGCAGCATGACCTGCGGCTGTTCGTCGAAGACCTGTCCGATTCGGCCGACATTCCGGTGGAACTGGCCGGCGAAGAGGTCTTGACCGTCGAAGAATTGAGCCACAAGTTCAACGTTTCGACCAAGACGATTTCTCGTTGGCGGGCTCAAGGGCTGGTCAGTCGTCGCTTCCTGTTTGAAGGACGCAAGCGGGTCGGTTTTCTGAAAAGCAGCGTCGAACGGTTTGTGCGGAATAACTCCGACCGAATCGAACGGGGCCGTCAGTTCAGTCAGCTGACGGAGGAGGAGAAGGACGAAATCATCGAACGTGCCCGACGTCTGGCTCGCGCCGGCGGCGGTCCTTCGGAAGTTGCCCGGCGAATTGCGACCCGCATGGGCCGCAGCGTCGAGACGATTCGTTACACGCTGAAAAACTACGACGAGAAGAACTCGGAGACCGCGGTCTTCCCGCGTTCGACCGGTCCGCTGAGCGACGACGCCAAGGAAGGAATCTTCCAGGCCTATCGCGACGGCACGTCGGTTGATCGTTTGGCCGAGCGGTATCACCGAACCAAGAACAGCGTTTACCGCGTGGTGAACGAAGTTCGCGCGACCCACATCGAAGAGCTTCCGCTCGACTGCATCTACAACGAAGTGTTTGAAGATGCGAGCATGGAAGAAGAGATCTTGGGCCCGCTGCCGGTGGCGGAAACGGCGACTCGCCGGACCCGTCCGCCGTCTGGTTTGCCGTCGTACCTAGCGTCGCTGTACGAAGCTCCGCTGTTGACGCGTGAGCAGGAATATCACCTGTTCCGTAAGTTTAACTATCTGAAGTTCAAAGCGGCCAAGTTGCGTGACGAAGTCGAAGCCAGCAAGGCTAAGGCGAGCGTCATGGACGAGATTGAACGCCTGTACGACGCCGCGGTCGAAGTGAAGAACCAGATCGTGCAGTCGAACCTGCGTCTGGTCGTGTCGATCGCCAAGCGTCACCTCGGCGCCGCCGAAGAGTTTTTTGAACTGGTCAGTGACGGCAACATGTCGCTCATTCGAGCGGTCGAAAAGTTCGACTATTCGCGCGGTAACAAGTTCAGCACGTACTGCAGCTGGGCGATCATGAAGAACTTCGCTCGTACGATTCCGGTCGAGTTCAAACATCGCGATCGATTTCGCACCAGTTTGGACGAACTGTTCCAAGGTCGGGTCGATAATCGCAGCGACCAGTACGAGCAAGAATCGTTGCAGCAGCAACGTGAAGTTCAGATCCAGGGGATCTTGAATCGGCTCGATGAACGCGAGCAGAAAATCATCATCCGCCGCTACGGTCTGGACCACGATCACGAGCCGCAAACGCTCAAAGAAGTGGGCGCCGAACTGGGCGTCACCAAAGAGCGGATTCGCCAGATCGAAGCCCGAGCGCTCAACAAGTTGCGCGTCGCCGCGCAAGAGGCGAAGCTCGATTTGCCGGAAGTGAACTAACGCTGGCGCGCTGTTGGCGAAGTGAAAAAATTGAAAGAGCCCGAGATAATCGTCTCGGGCTCTTTTTTTGCGCCTGCGATCGCGGAAACGCCTATTTTTTCTGGCTCGCAACGTCCTCCTGACTGACGTCAAAGGTGAACTCGTTGCTCCCTTCGGTGACTTCCGCGGTTAGCGGCGTCGTCTCTGGACGACGGACTTTACGCGGCAATTTCCAGGGAAGTTGCTCCTGCTTTTCCAGCGGAACGCCAGGCAGCGGCGGAGGTCCTTCCGGCGGTAGCAAGGTCACCGCGTATTGGCCAGTCGCCACGTCGCTAAGGTGAACTGTGCCGCTGGCGTCGAGCTTGCCGCAATACGACTCGCCGTTTTCTCGGCACGATAGATCAATCATGGCGGCTTCCAGCGGCATTTCGCCCTTGGAGGCGGTGATGGCAACGTCGCCAGGCTCAGAGCATAGCTCTTCGCGGCTCGCAAAATAACGACGTAAGTCGTTATTTTGCGAGCGCATCCGTGCGATCACGCAGTCTGCCGAGAAAATCAACGGACTGCTAGTCGCCGCAACCAGTTGTTTGCAGCGTCGTTTCCTGGTTTTTTATAAGATCTATCGCTGTCGTGGCCTGTGTTTTTCGGTGATGTCGCGAGATATTCATGGACTTTCGTCACGGCTGCCAATGTTGTAGGCGGCCATGATTGGCGGAAAGTCGAAGCGGCCCCCGCGGCCAAGTGCCCCTTGAACGAAGAACCAGGCATGCTGGCGCCAAACGTTGACCCAAATTTGCGAATCGGGGCGAGGGGATGAACCTCTAACGGCGAGATTTCGTCTGGTAGAAAGTGGGGCTAAAACGGGCGAAAAGCCCCTGTTATTGGCAAGTCAGGGAAGCTTTCTGGGGTCGTTGAAAACTTCCTCTCGTTTTTTTGCTGGCCAGTGGCTGAAGGCGACTTGCGGGGGCAGGTCAACTCGCTATATTAGTCTGTTTTCGATTATAGCCCGACTAACGGGCTGGCGTAGCTCAATTGGCAGAGCAGCTGATTTGTAATCAGCAGGTTGTGGGTTCGACTCCCACCGCTAGCTTCCGCGAAGCGGCTTTTCGTGCTCATGCGAACCCGCGCCAGCCTTCGGGCGGGCGATCGCAGTAAGGTGAGACTTGCGGCGAAAAGGACGCGGGGTGCAGTGAATAAGTGCGGGGGGTTTCCCGAGCGGTCAAAGGGGACAGACTGTAAATCTGTTGGCTATGCCTTCACAGGTTCGAATCCTGTACCCCCCACTTGTAAAAAAATGACGCCAAGGGGCTTATGCCCGCTGGCGGAACCACACCAAAAAAGGTGAGAATGGCGAAGATCGGCGCCGTACTGCGGCGGCGATAGTCGCAAGAGACGATTCGCGGGTGTAGCTCAATGGTAGAGCAACAGCCTTCCAAGCTGAAGACGAGGGTTCGATTCCCTTCACCCGCTTGGGCGGCGCCAAGCCGCAGTCTGAATTGGACCCGTCGTCCGGTTCGGAATATCTGTGGCGGACATGCGCACACCGCGTATGTCGCTGCTGTAGCTCAGTGGTAGAGCACTTCCTTGGTAAGGAAGAGGTCATGGGTTCAAGTCCCATCAGCAGCTCTTCGCTAGTTGTTTATTTCCGCTTGCTCCAAGTTTGCACTGATTCAGTGGGGATTACGAAAGACTAAGAACATGGCCAAGGACGTATTTGAAAGAACTAAGCCGCACGTCAACGTCGGCACTATCGGCCACATTGACCATGGCAAAACGACCACGACCGGCGCCATCCTCGCCGTCCAGGCGGCCAAGGGTTTGGCGAAGAACAAGGCGTACTCCGATATCGCCAAGGGCGGTACCGTTCGTGACGCGACGAAGACCGTGACCATTGCGGTCGCCCACGTCGAGTACGAAACCGACACTCGTCACTACGCTCACATCGACTGCCCGGGCCACGCTGACTTTGTGAAGAACATGATCACCGGCGCCGCCCAGATGGACGGTGCGATTCTGGTCGTGTCGGCTGCTGACGGTCCGATGCCGCAGACGAAGGAGCACGTTCTGCTGGCTCGTCAGGTTGGCGTGCCGTACATCGTGGTCTTCCTGAACAAGTGCGACCTGGTCGACGACGAAGAGCTGCTGGATCTCGTCGAGCTGGAAGTTCGCGAACTGCTCAGTAAGTACGAATTCCCCGGCGACGATTGTCCGGTGATTCGCGGCGCTTCGCTGCCGGCTTACAACAGCCCGGCCGATCCGGATGCCAGCAAGTGCATCTCGGAACTGATGGACGCCCTGGACTCGTACATTCCGGAACCGGCTCGCGAAGCTGACAAGCCGTTCCTGATGGCGATCGAAGACGTCTTCTCGATCGAAGGTCGCGGTACCGTCGCCACCGGTCGTATCGAACGCGGCGTCGTCAAGGTTGGTGAAGAAGTTTCGATCATCGGCCTGAACGATACCCCGACCAAGACCACGGTCACCGGTATCGAAATGTTCAACAAGATCCTGCAAGAGGGTTATGCGGGCGACAACGTCGGCTGCTTGCTCCGCGGCGTCAAGCGTGAAGACATTTCGCGCGGCCAGGTGCTCGCCAAGCCGGGTTCGATTACCCCGCACACCAAGTTTGAAGCGGAAATCTACTGCTTGTCGAAGGAAGAAGGCGGTCGTCACACCCCGTTCTTCTCTGGTTATCGCCCGCAGTTCTACTTCCGTACGACCGACGTGACTGGTACCGCCAACCTGATCGGCGCCGAAATGTGCATGCCGGGCGACAACGTTCGCATTGAGGTCGAGCTGCACAAGCCGATCGCGATGGACGACGGCGTTCGCTTCGCGATTCGCGAAGGCGGCCGCACCGTTGGTTCGGGCGTCGTTACGAAGATTCTCGCCTAAGCGAGACAGAGTAAATTTTGCGGCGCCCGGCCCGAAAACATGGGTCGGGCGTCCGCAGTTTTAGGGGCGTAGCTCAATTGGCAGAGCGCTGGTCTCCAAAACCAGAGGTTGAGAGTTCGATTCCCTCCGCCCCTGCTTCGTCGGTTGATCTTCAGTCGTTTCGGCTCGGATCGATTCGACGTTCCGTCAATACCAAGTCATCGTCTTTGGCGCCGCCAGCGACGTTTTAGGAAGAGAGTCACGCAGCGATGGCAAAAGATAAGGCCGCCGCTTCCGCCGGAAACTTCGTCCAGGAGTTGGCTCAGACCGGACGCTACAAGCGTTCGCAAGGTCGGACCGCTCGTCAGGCGACGATGCTCGCCATTTGGGCGTTGGTCGGTGTAGCGGGGTGGCAACTATTCGACGTGTTGCGGAACCAGGGGCAAGAGCGTTGGCTGCAAGTCGGCCTGCCTGCCTTGGTGGTGATCGCAGGGTTTTGGATCGCTTACCGAGTGATCAACTGGCCGGTTTTCGCCGACTTTTTGATTGCTGTGGAAGCGGAAATGAACAAAGTGACTTGGCCTACGCGGGCTGAGTTAATTCGGGCCAGCGCCGTGGTGATCCTGTTTGTGTTCGCCCTGGCGGCCGTACTGTTTGCGTACGACGTGTTTTGGCAGTACGTGCTGAAGCACTGGATCGCGTTTTTGCGTTACGCGTTTAGCTAGTAAGGCGTCCGGCCAAGGGATCGAGCTGTGGAAAACGAGTCGAAAAACGAAAACGAACTGCCCGCTGAGGACGTAACCGCCGAAGGCGCTGCGCCGGAAGCGGCTGAGTCGTCCGACGCGCCGCAGCCGGAAGAATCGCAGTCTGAGGTTTCGGAAGAAGCTGTTTCGGAAGAAACCGCTTCGGAAGAGGCGTCTGCGGACGAAGTTGCTGCCGCCGAAGAAGCGGTGAGCGAAGAAGCCGCGGAAGAATCGGTCGCCGAAGAGGCGAAGCCGGCTCGGAAAAAGAAAGAGCGCAATCGCGGTCCGCTTGAACTGATTGAGGAAGAGGAAGAAGACTCTGCCGAAGTCGGTGAGATGGACTGGTACATCCTGAAGGTGCAGAGCAATCGCGAAAAGTCGATCTGTGCGAACCTTTGGCGACGCGTGAAGATGGCGGGCCTCGAGCCGTATTTTGATCAGGTCATGGTCCCCACCGAGGACATCGTCGAATTCAAAAACGGCAAAAAGAAAATCACGAAGCGCAAGCTGTACCCAGGCTACATCGTCGTCCACATGGCGATCAACGATGACACCTGGTTCCTGGTGCGTGAGACCGGCGGAATCGGCGACTTTACGGGTGCCGCAGGCCGCCCGACTCCCATGCTGGCGCATGAAGTGGAGCGAATCACGAAGAAGGCGGAAAGCGAAGACGCAGGCGAAGAGCCGGTCAAGACCAACATTCGCTTCAAGCTTGGCGATCATATTCGCATCACTGAAGGAACCTTCGAGAACTTCGAAGGAGATGTCGAAGGAATCGACGAGACGAACGGCCGTGTGACGGTCATGATCAACATCTTCGGTCGGACGACTCCGGTTGAGATGGAGCACTGGCAAATGGAGCCGGTGTAAGCCATCGAGAGTCGTCGGCCTGTCGATTCCTACAGCCTCTCGCGTCGCTCCCTTGGCGACCCAGTCGGACTGTCGTTTTCGACCCACCGAACACCCAAGTAATTCAGTAATCCACGGCGAGCCTTGCGTTCGCCGCCGAGGAAAAGAGACATGGCGAAGGAACTGGTTGGACAAGCGAAATTTCAAGTGCCCGGCGGCAAGGCCACCCCGGCGCCTCCGGTAGGTACGTCGCTCGGTAAGTTCGGCGTCAACCTCGGTCAATTCGTGACGCAGTTCAACGACAAGACCAAAGAATTCAACGGGATGCCGATCCCGGTCGTCGTCAGCGTTTACAACGATCGCTCGTTCGAGTTCGTTTGCAAGAGCCCGCCGGCCGCCGCGTTGCTGAAGCAAGCTGCCGGTATCGCCAGCGGCGCCGGTCGTCCCCACGTCGACAAGGTCGGCAAGGTGTCGATGGACCAGGTCAATGAGATCTGCAAGCAGAAGATGAATGACCTGAACGCCAGCGACCTGGAACATGCTCGCCGCATGATTGCCGGTACCGCTCGCAGCATGGGCATCGAAATCACCGAATAAGCGGCGACGGCGGCGAGAACGCCCCCGCCCAATTGGCAATACACAAGCACACCGTACTGATATTCAAAGAGTCCGACGATGGTACAGCATTCGAAGCGTTATCGCGCCCTTGCCGAAAAGACCTCGGAAGAGGTTATGCCGCTCGACAAGGCGGTTGAGCTGTTGAAGACCTTCAATACCACCAAGTTCGACCAAACCGTCGACTGCGCCATGCGTCTGGGCATCGACCCCAAGCAAGCCGATCAGCTGGTTCGCGGCGCCATTGTGTTGCCGCACGGCATCGGTAAAGAGCTGCGAGTGGTCGTCTTCGCCAAGGGCGACAATGTTCGCCTGGCCGAAGAGTCGGGCGCCGACGCCGTGGGCGCCGAAGACCTGGCCAAGAAGATCAAAGATGGCTGGCTCGATTTCGACGCCTGCATCGCGACGCCGGACATGATGGGTCTGGTCGGTCCGCTTGGTCGCGTGCTTGGTCCGCGTGGTTTGATGCCGTCGCCGCGCGCCGGCACGGTCACGCCGGACGTCGCTCGCGTCGTCAAAGAATACAAGGCGGGTAAAGTCGAGTTCCGCAACGACGCCACCGGCATCGTGCACGCGGTGGTCGGCAAGATGAGCTTCGACGAAGCGAAGCTGGTCGACAACATCCGCGCGTTCATGGATCAAATCCTTAGCATGAAGCCCGCCGCCGCGAAGGGCATTTACGTGAAGAGCGTAGCGATTGCCGCGACGATGAGTCCTGGCGTCCGCGTCGCGCTGTAAGCCGTTCATTCCCGTCGTCCGCCGGGTGGTGGACCTCACTTAAAGCAGAACAGTCATGAGCAAATTCGTAAAAGAGTTGTTGACGAAAGAGATTTCCAATCGTCTTGACGGCGTGTCGGATCTCTTGGTGGTCGACGTCGCCGGGCTTGACGCCAACAAGACCGTCGAAGTTCGTCGCACCTTTCGCGATCGAAACATCAACATGCTGGTCGTGAAGAAGACCCTGGCCCGTCGTGCTTGCGAAGGCACGTCGCTCGGTCCGGCCTTCACCGACATTGAAGGCAGTGCGGCGGTCGTGTGGGGCGGCGAAGACATCGTCGACCTGGCGAAAGAGATCGTCAAGCTGCACGAAGACAAGAAGATGCCGAAATTCACGGCCAAGGGTGGCGTGATGGACGGCGAGGCTTTGACGGCCGACAAGGTGGTCGAAGTCAGTAAGTGGCCGAACCGCGCCGAGCAGCTGAGCCTGCTGGTGGGTCAGATTCTGGGTCCGGGACGCACCCTGGCCGCTCAGATCAAAGGCCCGGGCGCCAAGCTCGCCAGTCAAGTCAAAAAGCTGGGCGAAGGGGACGAGTAACTCGTCTGAGTCGACCAACTGTCCGCACACGGCTGTTACGCCAAACCCGTTACGAAATAAACAATATAGATTTTTCGCCCAACCGCCGGTTGGGCCCATGTTGAGAAAGGATCGACACGAAGATGTCCGAAGAAACCGCCACGATCGAAATCTCGGAAGAATTGAAGTCCCTGGGCGATCAGATCGCCACGTTGACCCTGAAGCAAGCGGTCGAACTGGGCAACTACCTGAAAGACGCTCACGGCATTGAAGCTGCCGCTGGCGGCGGCGTTGTCATGGCTGGTCCGGCCGGTCCGGCTGATGAAGCTGCCGAAGTACAGACCGAGTTCGACGTCATCATGACCAGCTTCGGCGGCAACAAGATTGCGGTGATCAAGGCCATCCGTGCCATCACCGGCTTGGGCCTGAAGGAAGCCAAGGAAATGACCGAAGGCGTTCCGAGCAAGGTCAAGGAAGGCGTCTCGAAGGAAGATGCCGAAAAGGTCAAGACCGAGCTGACCGATGCGGGCGCCGAAGTCGAAATCAAGTAGTCGATTTTTCGACCACTGATTTTGATTTGACGGAATCCCTGTATTCACTTCGACGTCGCCTACCGTATACTAGGAGGCGACGTCGCGAGGTGTGGTCTTGAATTTAACCGGTTTCTCTACTTTTCTCCTGCGCATGGACGGTTCCCAGGGAGCGGTGCGCGCAGTGAATGGCAGGGAGGGGATCGCTTCCAGGATTGGAATAGCGGTTCTCGCGTGGGCGGCTTACCCAGTGTGGGTATTTTGCCGCCCATCGGCTAGTTCTTGCCCACGCGTGCGTCTTTCACTCCCCCTTTGCTCGCTCGCACGTCTGGCGCCGAGAATTCTTTCTCGCGCCTCGCAGTGCTAGCAGCGCAGTCGTTCGATCTCCGAACTTGCCCAGGAGTAGCAGCGTCCTATGGCTACATCGTACAAGCGACGTCTAGAAACCAAGGAAGTTCGTCGTTTTGGTAGCGGGTCGATTTATATGTCGCCCCCCGATCTCACGACGATTCAAACGCACAGCTATATCAAATTTCTCCAAGAGGAAGCCGATTCCGATTCGAGAGATCCTGATATTGGCATCGAAAGCGTGCTGCGCGAAATCTTCCCGATCCAAAGCTATGACGGCACGGTCCAGTTGGATTACGTTCGTTACGAGCTGGGAAAACCGCGCTATACGCCGCAAGAGTGCAAGCAGCTTCGCTTGACGTATGGTCTTCCCTTCCGCATCTGGCTTCGCCTGAACAAGGAAGAGCCGATCGAAGAAGAAGTCTATCTGGGCGACATGCCGGTCATGTTGGGTGGCGGCGAGTTCATCATTAACGGCGCCGAACGCGTCGTGGTGAGCCAGTTGCACCGTAGCCCGGGCGTCGACTTCGTCGAAGAAGCGGAGGCGACTTCCGATCGTCGCCTGCCGAGCTGCCGCATCATTCCGGAGCGGGGCAGCTGGATCGAGATCAACATCACCAAGAAGGATTCGTTCACGGTCCGCATCGACCAGAGCGGCAAGTTCGCCGCGACGACCTTGTTGCGAGCGATGGATCCGACGCTAAGCGATGACGCCTCGCTGATTCGCGCCTTTTATGAAACGACCACCGTGCAGGTTAAGGATGGTCGCAGCATCACCAAGATCGAAGGCAAAATCGCCGTCGACGATATCGTCTACCCGATCGACAGCGATCGCGGCGGCGAAATCATCGTCGAAGCGGGCCAGAAGATCAGCCGCAACAACGCGGAGCTGATCTGCTCGGTCGGCTTGTCCGACCCGATCGAAGTGATGGACGCTCCAAAGACGCCGATCATCTTCAACACGCTGACCGAAGACAACACCTCGAGCCATGAAGAAGCGTTGCTTCGCATCTACCAACGTCTGCGTCCGGGCAACCCGCCGCAGCTGGAAAAGGCGAAAACGCTGTTCGACGAAAAGTTTTACGACGACAACCGGTACCGTCTGGGCCGCGTTGGTCGTTTCCGGATGAACCGCAAGCTCGGGATCGAAGTCAATGAAGGGGAGCAAACCCTGCGTCCGAGCGACTTGATCAACTCGATCAAGTACGTGATGTCGATTCTCGAAGGAGACGGCACGGCTCGCAAAGACGACATCGACCACCTCGGTAACCGCCGTCTGCGGACCATCGATGAGCTGGCGTGCGACGAACTCCGCAAGGGTTTCCTGAAGCTTCGCCGTACCGTCCAGGAACGGATGAGCCTGAAGGACGCCGAGGACATGACGCCTCGCAACCTGATCAACCCGAAGTCGATTTCGGCGGCGATCGAATACTTCTTCGGCCGCGGCGAACTGTCGCAGGTCGTCGACCAGACCAACCCGCTGTCGATGCTGACGCACGAACGTCGTCTGTCGGCTCTCGGCCCGGGCGGTTTGAATCGTAAGCGTGCCGGCTTCGAGGTTCGCGACGTTCACATCTCGCACTACGGCCGCATCTGCCCGATTGAAACGCCGGAAGGTACGAACATCGGTCTGATCTCGAGCTTGGCGATTTACTCGGCGGTCGACGAATACGGCTTCCTGATTACGCCCTACCGCAAGATCGAGAACGGCAAGATTGGATCGGAAATCGTCTGGCTGCGTGCCGACGAGGAATCGGACGCCTTCGTTGCGCCGGCCGATACGCCGACTGACGCCGCCGGAACGCTGCTGGGCGACTTGATCATCGCTCGTTATCGCTCTGACTTTGAAATGGTCGATCCGAAGACCGTTCAGTACATCGACGTGGCGCCGTGCCAGATGGTCGGCGTCTCGGCCAGCTTGATTCCGTTCCTGGAACACGACGACGCGAACCGCGCACTCATGGGCTCCAACATGCAGCGGCAAGCCGTGCCGCTGTTGATCGCCGAACCGCCGATCGTCGGTACCGGTTTGGAAACGGAAGTCGCTCGCAACTCGAGCATGATGATCCGGGCCAAGCGGGCTGGCGTCATCGAGTACGTCGACGCCGAACAGATCATCGTCAAGACGACCGAGGGCCGGACTGACAAGTACACGTTGCGTAAGTTCGTCGGTCTCAACGAACGGACCTGCTTGAACCAGACGCCGATCATCAAGATGGGTCAAGAGGTTGAGGTTGGTACCGTGCTTGCGGACGGCGCCGCGACCCACAACGGCCAGTTGGCTTTGGGTCGTAACGTGCTGGTCGGCTTCATGTCGTTCGACGGTTACAACTACGAAGACGCGATCATCCTCAGCGAAGAACTGGTGAAGCAGGACGTTTATACGTCGCTGCACATCGAAGAGTTCGACGTCGAGATTCGCGAAACCAAACTTGGCCGCGAAGACTTCACTCGCGATATTCCCAACGTCAGCGAAAAGATGCTTCGCAACTTGGACGAAGGGGGCGTGGTTCAGGTCGGCACGTACGTCAAACCGGGCGATATCCTGGTTGGTAAGGTCTCGCCGAAGTCGAAGACCGAACTTACGCCGGAAGAAAAGCTGCTGCACGCGATCTTCGGTCGCGCTGGTGAAGACGTCAAGAACGACTCGCTGGAAGTTCCCTCGGGTATCGAAGGGATCGTGATCCACACCGAGAAGTTCGCTCGCCGGATGAGCCTGTCGGACGACGAACGCAAGGCCTTCGAGAAGCGTCTGAAGGATGTCGAAACCGAAGGGAACGAGAAGATCTCGGCCGCGTTCGCGGACATGGTCGCCGAGTTCGAGAAGATCCTCGGCAAGACCCTGACGGACGACGACGGTACGCCGCTGACCCAGGATCAAGATCCGAAGTTCGTCGCCGAGCAAGCGCAGCAGTTCCGCCTGAAGAAGATCACCGAGCATCTGCGCAGCGATGAGCGGATCCAACAGATTCGCGAAGTCTACGCCACCAACTGGCCGATGGTCGAAGCGGCTCTGGACGTTCGCGATCGCCAGCTCAACAGCATGAAGCGGGGTGACGAACTTCGCAGCGGCGTGTTGCAGATGGTCAAGGTTTACATCGCGACCAAGCGTTGCATTTCGGTCGGCGACAAAATGGCCGGTCGCCACGGTAACAAGGGTGTGATCGCGAAGATCCTGCCGGTCGAAGACATGCCGTTTTTGCCCGATGGTACGCCGATCCAGATCATGCTCAATCCGCTGGGCGTGCCTAGCCGTATGAACGTCGGTCAGATTCTCGAGACGCACTTGGGTTGGGCGGGCGCCAAGCTCGGCTTCCAGTCGATCACGCCGGTGTTCGACGGCGCCTCGGAAGAGGACATCAACAACTGTTTGGAAGAAGCGGGGCTTCCGCGGCACGGCAAGATTCGTCTGAAGGACGGCCGCACCGGGGAACTGATGCACCAAGAGACCACGGTCGGCTACATCTACATGTTGAAGCTGCACCACTTGGTCGACGACAAGGTGCATGCCCGCAGCACGGGTCCTTACTCGCTCATTACCCAGCAGCCGCTGGGCGGCAAGGCTCGCTTCGGCGGTCAGCGTTTCGGGGAAATGGAAGTGTGGGCGCTCGAAGCGTACGGCGCCGCGTACATCCTCCAGGAACTGCTCACCGTCAAGAGCGACGACGTCGAAGGGCGAACGAAGATTTACGAAGCGATGGTCAAGGGAGAAAACACGCTGGAAGCCGGCACGCCCGCCAGCTTCGACGTGTTGACCAACGAAATTCGTGGTCTCGGTTTGAACATGCAGCTTGAAAAGCGTCGCATGTAATGACGTCCGGTCGTAGGCCGCTGCAAAATGCCGCAGCGGCCTCCCCCCTGAATTATTCAGCGCCGCTTGCGGCGATCACATGAAGGAGCACAGGCACATGAGCATTCTCGAAGGCTCGTATGACCGGATTAACGACTACACCGCGGTAAAGATCAGCCTGGCGCGGCCGCACGACATCCGCAGCTGGTCTTTCGGCGAAGTAAAGAAGCCGGAAACGATCAACTACCGCACCTACCGTCCCGAAAAGGACGGCCTGTTCTGCGAGCGCATCTTTGGTCCGGAAAAGGACTGGGAATGCTCTTGCGGCAAGTACCGCGGTATGAAATACAAAGGGATGATCTGCGATCGCTGCGGCGTGAAAATCACGCACAGTCGCGTGCGTCGCAAGCGGATGGGCCATATCGAACTGGCCGCCCCGATCGTCCATATCTGGTTCTTCAAGGCGATGCCGAGCCGACTGGGTAACCTGTTGGCGATGAAGACCTCGAGCCTGGAAAAGGTGATCTACTTCCAGGACTACGTCGTCATCGATCCGGGCACGACCGAGCTGGCCAAGTTCCAGACGCTGACTGAAGAAGAATACCGTCAGGCTCGCGAGCAGTACGGCGAAGGTTCGTTCGACGCGGACATGGGCGCCGAGGCGGTCCGTAAGCTGCTGGGTTCGCTCGACCTGGTTCAGCTGTCGATCGATCTTCGCAAGGAGATGCAGGAGACCGGGTCGAAGCAAAAGAAGAAGGACCTGACCAACCGCCTGAAGATCGTCGAATCGATCCGCGACAGCGACAACAAGCCGGAGTGGATGGTGCTGGACGTGATTCCGGTCATTCCGCCCGACCTGCGTCCGCTCGTTCTGCTCGACTCGGGCAACTTCGCCACGAGCGACTTGAACGACCTCTATCGCCGCATCATCAACCGCAACAACCGTCTGCGGAAGCTGGTCGATCTGAACGCGCCGGAAGTCATCATTCGCAACGAAAAGCGGATGTTGCAGCAATCGGTCGACGCGTTGTTCGACAACAACCGTTGTAAGCGTCCGGTGCTGGGCAGCAGCAATCGCCCGCTGAAGTCGCTGACCGACATGATCAAGGGTAAGCAGGGGCGTTTCCGCGAAAACCTGCTTGGCAAACGCGTCGACTACTCGGCTCGTAGTGTGATCGTGGTTGGTCCGCGGATGAAGTTGCATCAATGCGGCCTGCCGAAGAAGATCGCCCTGGAGCTGTACCAACCGTTCATTATCCGCAAGCTGAAAGTGCTCGGTCACGCCGACACGATCAAGAGCGCCAAGAAGATGCTCGAGCGGAAGGACGAAGAAGTCTGGGACATCTTGGAATCGGTGATCCAGAATCACCCGGTGATGCTCAACCGCGCTCCGACGCTCCACCGCATGGGTATCCAGGCGTTCGAGCCGACCCTGGTCGAAGGTAACGCGATTCACCTCCATCCGCTGGTCTGCAAAGGCTTCAACGCCGACTTCGACGGCGACCAGATGGCGGTGCACTTGCCGCTGTCGATCGAAGCTCAGGTTGAAGCGCACACGCTGATGTTGTCGACCAACAACATTTTCGCGCCATCCAACGGCAAGCCGATCATGAGCCCGTCGCAAGACGTGGTTATGGGTTGCAACTTCATCACGATTTCGCTCCCCAATCGTCCGGGCGAAGGGATGTCGTTTACGTCGACCGACGAAGCCGACTACGCCTTCAGTCAAGGCGTCATCGATCTGCACGCCAAGATCAAGGTGCGTCTGCCGGAAGGTCAGAAGCTGAAGTCGGAAGAGGAAGACGTGAAGCAGGGGAGCCTGGTCGAAACGACCTTCGGCCGCATCCTGTTCAACTCGATGCTTCCCAACGGCATGGACTTCTACAACCACTCGCTCGGATCGAGCGAACTGTCGAAGGTCATTTCGGACTGCTACCAGCGTCTGGGCCGTCGTGCGACGATCGAACTGCTCGACGATATGAACCAGCTCGGTTTCCGCGAATCGACCCGCAGCGGTCTGTCGTTCGCCACCGACGACCTGGTGACGCCGGACACGAAGCCGAAAATTATCGGCGAAGCCGAAAAGAAGGCGCTGAAGTTTAAGAAGCAATACGATCGCGGCATCATCACCGACAAAGAGCGGAAGAATCAGGTGCTCGACGCGTGGACTCACGCTCGGGAACAGATTACCGCCGAGATGATGGAAGTGATGAAGAATGACGACCGCGGCGGTCATGGCTACATCAACCCGGTGTACCTGATGGCCGACTCCGGCGCTCGTGGTGGTACCGAACAGATTCGTCAGCTTTCCGGTATGCGTGGTTTGATGGCCAAGCCGTCCGGCGAAATCATCGAAACCCCGATTAAGTCGAACTTCCGCGAAGGCTTGACGGTGCTCGAGTACTTCTCTTCGACGCACGGCGCCCGTAAGGGTCTGGCCGATACGGCGTTGAAGACGGCCGACTCCGGTTACCTGACGCGTAAGTTGGCCGACGTCGCTCAGAACGTCGTCATCACGATGGACGACTGCGGTACGACTCAAGGCATCACCAAGGGGGTCATCTACCGCGGCGAAAAGGTGGAAGTCGCTTTGGCCGATGCGATCAAGGGTCGCGTCAGCCGCCAAAGCATCGTCAATCCGATTACCGACGAAGTGATCGTTCGCGAAAACGAAATGATCACGCTCGACACCGCTCGCCGGATCGAAAAGCTCGGCCTCGAAAAAATTCAGGTCCGCAGCCCGATGACCTGCGACGCCTTCCTCGGTACCTGTAAAGCTTGTTACGGCATGGACATGTCGTCGGGCTCGATGGTCGAAGAAGGGATGGCGGTCGGCATTATCGCCGCTCAGTCGATTGGTGAACCGGGTACGCAGCTGACGATGCGTACGTTCCACATCGGCGGTGTGGCTGTTACCGACACTGAAGAGCACGAAAAGCGAACCAACCGCGGCGGTTTCGTCCGGTTCACCCGCTTGCGTTTGGCGAAGAACGACGAAGGCAAGAACGTCGTGCTGACCCGCAACGGCGAAATCGCGATCGTTGACGCCAAGGGGCGCGAGATCGAGAACTACCCGGTTCCGACCGGCGCCATCCTCGATGTCGAAGAAGATCAGGAAGTCGCCACCGGCGTCGTCCTTTGCACCTGGAACCCGCATGCGATTCCGATTCTGTCGGAAGTGAGCGGCAAGGTCCGGTACGAGGACATCGTCGAAGGCGAAACGATGCGTCTGGAACGCGATACCAGCGGTACGACGCGTCGCACGATCACCGAACACAAGGGTGATCTCCATCCGCAACTGGTGGTGGAAGACGAAGACGGCAAGCCGCTCGACGTTTACTACATGCCGGAAAAGGCGAACATCGAAGTTGAAGAAGGCCGCGTGATCAAAGCCGGTACGGTGATCGCCAATACGCCCCGCGAATCGGGCGGTATTAAGGACATCACCGGCGGTCTGCCGCGAGTCACCGAAATTTTCGAGGCTCGCAAGCCGAAAGATCCGGCCGTCATGGCCGAAATCGACGGTACCGTCGAACTGCTCAGCGAAAAGAAACGCGGCAAGCGTACGATCATCGTCCGCAACGAAGCTGGCGTCGAACGCGAGCACTTGGTTCCGCACGGTAAACGCTTCCTGGTTCACTCGGGCGACATCGTCCGGGCCGGTCAGTCGTTGATCGATGGGCCGCTGGTTCCGCACGACATCCTGCGGATCTCGGGCGAAGAAGCGGTGCAGCAGTACCTGCTTCACGAGATCCAAGGCGTGTACCGCAGTCAGCGCGTGGAAATCAACGACAAGCATATTGAAATCATCGTCGCTCGCATGCTGCGTAAGGTGATGGTCGATAAGCCGGGCGATACCACGTTGCTGCCGGGGCTGGTGATGGACAAGATCGAGTTCCGCCTGGCGAACGATCATCTGTCGAAGTGCCTGAAGGTGAGCGACCCGGGCGACAGCCAGCAGTTCAGCGAAGGCATGATCGTGCCGAAGGACGCGTTGGAGCAAGAGAACGCCCAGATCGAAGCTCTTGGCGGCAAGCCTGCTAAGGGATCGAAGCCGAAACCGGCGACCGCGTCGACGCAGTTGCTCGGGATCACGAAGGCGGCCGTTCAAAGCTCCAGCTTTATCTCGGCGGCGAGCTTCCAGGAAACGACGAAGGTGCTGACCGAAGCCGCTCTGGCGGGCAAGGTCGACCACTTGGTCGGTCTGAAGGAAAACGTCATCCTGGGTCACTTGATCCCGGCTGGTACCGGTTTCCGCAGCTTCCAGGACGCCGAAGTTCGCATCAACCCGGAAGCGTTGGCCGAAATGGCTCAGAACTTCCGTCGCGAACAGACCCGCGAAGAAAGCTTCCCGCTGCTGATGGACGAAGGCAACAGCGGCGGCGCCGCTCCGTCGGCCCTCGAAAATCTGCTGGGCGGCGGCCCCGAAATGCCGTCCCCCTCGCCACAGCCGGGACCGACCTCGCCCGAGCCGACGATCTTTGATCCGTCGCCGGAGATGGGTGGCGGCAGTGGTGGTGAAGAAGACCTGGACGGCTGACCGGCCGCTTTCAGTTCGCCACAAGAAAATAAGTGCGAATCGCCGCGAAATGGCGATTCGCCAGATGAAGACAAGCAAGCAGGGGTGACCGCACGTCGCGTTTACCCAATTTGCCAATCAGTAAAGATTTGCAGCGACGGCGGTGTTGCCGGAATTCTCTTCCGAACCGACCGCCATTACCGCCGCGTTTCTCTATTTGACCGGTTCGCCGAAGCGATTACCGCTTGACAGTCGCTCTCGATCCGGTATTTTGATTGGTTTCCACTGCACTCAATTGCTCCAATAGTAGCAGCAGCCATACGGACTTTCGATGCCTACGATTAACCAGTTGATTCGGCGACCGCGTAAGAAGAAGCGCAAGTTCTCGAAGTCGCCGGTCCTTGAAAAGTGCCCGCAGAAGCGCGGCGTTTGCCTCCAGGTTCGTACCATGACGCCGAAGAAGCCGAACTCGGCTCTTCGTAAGATTTGCCGCGTTCGTCTGTCGAACGGCAAAGAAGTCACCGTGTACATTCCGGGCGAAGGCCATAGCCTGCAGGAACACTCGATCGTGCTGGTTCGCGGCGGTCGTGTTCGCGACTTGCCGGGCGTTCGCTATCAAGTCGTCCGCGGTTCGCTCGACGCCCTGGGCGTGAACGGCCGTAAGCAGTCTCGCAGCCGTTACGGCGCTAAGAAGAGCTAACGCTCCGCATACTCGAACAAACGCTTAGGAAAGAAACATGGCCCGGATTACCGCCAGCCGCGATACCTTGAAGCCCGATCCGCGATACGGATCGCTGCTGGTTAGCAAATTCATCAACTGCCTGATGTACGACGGCAAGAAGACCGTCGCGCAGAACGTCTTCTATGACGCCCTTGACGAACTGAAAAAGAAGTTGCCGGAAGTCGAGCCGTTGGACGCCTTCACCCAGGCGATCGAAAACGTCAAGCCGCATATCGAAGTCCGCTCGAAGCGCGTCGGTGGCGCCGCTTATCAGGTGCCGATGCAGGTCAACCGCACCCGTCAGCAATCGCTGGCCATTCGCTGGTTGCTGTTTGCCGTCCGCGACAAGAAGGGGCGTCCGACGCACCTGAAGTTGGCCGACGAGCTGTACGCCGCCTACAATCGCGAAGGCGCCGCGGTCACTCGCCGCGAAAACGTCCACCGCATGGCCGACGCGAACAAGGCGTTCGCTCACTTTGCCTGGTAGTCGCGACCAAAACAAAGAAAACCGCACCGATCTATGTCGGTGCGGTTTTTTTATGCGCTCTCCACTGTCTCCGCGTGTCCAGCTTCATTGGTAGGTTGGTGGCAGCGCAGCGAAACCCAACAATGCGTCCGCAAGTTCAGCGTTGCTGCGACGCGGATGATGCTGTTTGGAGCAATCCGCCCGGTCACGCGTGCTCTATTCTCCTTGCGGCATTTGGTCGCGCAGTGGGGTAGCCGCTGACGGCGACGAAGTTGAGAATAACCGATTACCTAAGATCCGGGTTGGTCAGAGATTTCGAGACATGAACCGCAAGCTAGAGACAATTCGAAACATCGGGGTGATCGCCCACATCGACGCCGGCAAGACGACGGTGACCGAGCGGATGCTCTATTACTCCGGCACGTCGCATCGCGTCGGCGCGGTCGATAAGGGAACGACTGAGACCGACTTTGACGAAGAAGAGCGCGAACGCGGCATCACGATCTATTCGGCGTGCGTGACGTTCCACTGGCGCAATCACGTCGTCAACCTGATCGATACGCCTGGCCACGTCGACTTTACGGCCGAGGTTGAGCGTTGCCTGCGGGTGCTCGACGGCGGCGTCGTCGTCTTCAGCGCTCGCGAAGGGGTTGAGGCGCAAAGTGAAACCGTTTGGCGACAGGCGAATCGCTACAAGGTTCCGCGAATCGCGTTCATCAACAAGATGGACCGTGAAGGCGCCAACTTCGAAGGGACGCTCGACGAAATTCGCAATCGTCTGAAAGCGAACCCGGTTGCGATCCAGATCCCGATCGGCGCTGGTCCGCCCCACCTGGCCGAAGCGTTCCGCGGCATCATCGATCTGGTCGAGATGAAGCAGCTCACCTTCGACAACGAAGTCTCGCCTCCGGCGATAAAGCTGTCCGACATTGCGGAAGACCAGCTCCAGCGGGCCCAGGAGTGGCGAGAAAAGATGCTCGAGCCGCTTTATGATCTCAGCGAAGAGTTGATGGAGCTGAGCCTGGCCGAAGAGCCGATTCCGGCCGATCTGATTCGCAGCGTATTGCGTCAGGCGACCCTCTCGCACCAAATTCAGCCGGTGTTGTGCGGTTCGGCCCTCGATGGAATCGGGGTGCAGCCGGTGCTCGACGGCGTGACCTACTACCTGCCGAGCCCGCAAGACGTGCCGCCGGTCGAAGGAACCAATCCCACCAAGAAAGACGCGAAAGAAACGCGTTCGCCTGATCCGGACGAGCCGTTCTGCGGACTCGTGTTTAAGATCTTGCCTGCCAAGCATGGCGACATGACATGGGTGCGGGTTTACTCGGGCATGCTCAAGCAGAACTCGCGTCTGCTGAATCCGGGTCAAGAGATCAAAGAGAACTGCGCCCAGCTGTGGCACATCCAGGCGTCTCGCAAAGACCAGGTCGAATCAGTCGGCGCAGGGGACATTGTCGGCGTGATTGGCCTGCGTCATTCGGTCACCGGCGACACGCTCTGCGATACGAAAGCCCCGATTTTGCTCGAGTCAATCGAGTTTCCGGAAACGGTCATCTCGATGGCGATCGAGCCGGAATCGTCGGCCGAAAAGGACAAGCTGGCCGATACGCTGGAGATGATGAAGCGCCAGGACCCGACGTTCCGGGCGACCGAAAGCAAGGACACCGGGCAGACCGTGATCAGCGGAATGGGGGAATTGCACCTCGAGGTGATTCGCCACAAGCTGCTGCGAGATTTCAAGCTCGACGTGAAGGTCCACAAACCGCGGGTCAGTTATCGCGAAACGGTCGGCGGCTCGGCGAAAGTCACCGGCGAATGTCACCGGGTGGTCGGCGGCCAGCAGCTGTTCGCGAAGCTGACGATTCAGCTGGAACATGTCGATAATCCGGCGCAACCGGTTGTCGTGATGACGAAATGCCCCCCCGATAAGGTTCCTTTCTCGCTGATCGAAGCGGCGATGGAAGAGCTGCAACAGCGGGGCGCTGGCGGCGGCGTGATCGGCGGATTTCCGCTGGGGGACATCAAAATCACGATTCTGGACGCGGAAATCGCCGAAGTCGGCTCCAACGACACCGCATTTGCGATTGCGGCGGGAGACGCCTTTGAAAAGGCGATGCGAGCGGCCAAGCCGGTGCTGCTTGAGCCGATTATGAAGCTGCAAATCGTCACGCCGGAGGATCATCTCGGCGATTTCGTCGGGGATATCATGAAACGCCGAGGGGAAATCGCGAAAACGGAAACCCGCAACGGCGAAGCCCTGATCGACGCCCACGCTCCGCTGGCCGAATTGTTCGGATATTCGAGCGCGATGCGTAGTTTGAGCCAGGGGCGAGCCAGTTCTTCGATGGAGCCGCTGAAATACGCGGCGGCTCCGCAGGAAGTGGCGAATACGTTTTTGATGTGATTTTAGGCGGCTTCGACCGGTTTTGAGTGGGCTATGGCGGTCGCTAGCGACGAGATTTCCCCACTGGCGATGCGGTATTTCGGAATTCGAACGAAATTCAACCCCAATTTTCGCGCGGCCCATTGACGACTGGCTTTGCAATTTCTAAGATTGGCGGTTTCCCAGTTACTTGCTGGGGTCCACAAAGAGAGATTCACTCGGCTGAGACGCCAAATCTGGCCGAGCTTTTTGCAGCGAAGGAAACGGTTCCGTGCCCCAAGAAGTTATTCGCATTCGGATGGAAGCCTACGACCACTCGATCCTCGATCAGAGTGCTCTGGAAATCGTAGATACCGCCAAGCGAACGCATTCGGAGGTTCACGGCCCGATTCCGTTGCCGACCCGTATTGAGCGCTACACCGTGCTCTCGGGCCCGCACGTTGACAAGAAGGCTCGTCAGCAGTTTGAGATTCGCACGCACAAGCGTCTGATCGACATTGTGCAGGCGACCGCCAAGACGATTGAAGCTTTGAATAAGCTGAATCTGCCGGCGGGCGTTGATATTAAGATCAAGGCGACCTCGCGATAGTCGCGGCGGTTCCCATTCCTAGTTTTACCCGGATGTATCTGCATGGCTGGAAGCCTCTCGGGTAATCGGCCGTCCGGTCGATCCTGGTAGGCAAAGCGACAGACCACACAGAGATACGAGAAATGACAAAAGGCATACTCGGCCGCAAGGTCGGGATGACCCAGGTTTTTGACGAATCTGGCAACGTCGTCCCGGTTACGGTCATCGAAGCAGGTCCGTGTCACGTGCTCCAGCTGAAAACGCAGGAGCGCGATGGCTACGAAGCAGTGCAGTTGGGTTTTGGTGATAAGCCCCGCCGCCTGGCCAGTCGTAGCGAACGTGGTCAAGTCGCTCCTCTTTCCAGCAAGCGCGCCAAGAAGCTCGCCGCCGCCGGCGTCGAAGCTGCGGCCAAGCCCGATTGCGAACCGAAGAAGTTTGTCCGTGAGCTTCGTGGTTCGGTCGAAGGCTTTGAGCTGGGCCAAGAAGTCAAGGTCGGCGTTCTGGCCGATGTGAAGGCGGTTGATATCGTCGGCACTAGCAAGGGTCGCGGTTATGCGGGCGTGATGAAACGTCACAACTTCGCCGGTCAGCGTGCTACCCACGGCGTGAAGAAGGTTCACCGTCATACCGGCGGTACCGGTTGCTCCGCCTACCCGAGTCGGACGTTCAAAGGTTTGCGGATGTCGGGTCAGTATGGCGCCGCCAAGGTCACGCAGCGGAACGTCAAGGTTGTGAAAGTGGACGAAGAAAACAACCTGATTCTCGTCTACGGCGCTGCTCCTGGTCCGAACGGCGGTTATGTCGTCGTCAAAGCAACGAACATGGTTTAAGTTTCCGGTCCGGCAGCTAGGTTAGTTGGCCGCCGCGATTGAGCGAAACCCGAAAGAGTCACGAGTCATGCCAAGTTTGCCAATTTTTGATACCGCTGGCAAAGAAGTCGGTAAGTACGACATCGAGTCGACGGACATCGCCCCGCGCATCAGCAAGCAGTTGCTGCACGACGCGGTCGTCATGTACCAGGCGAACCTGCGTCAAGGTACGCACCGCTCGAAGACCCGCGGCGAAGTCGCCGGTTCGACGAAGAAGATGTATCGACAGAAGGGTACCGGTAACGCTCGTGCTGGTCACAAGCGTAGCGGCGTCCGTCGTGGCGGTGGTCACATCCACGCCAAGCGTCCTCGCGATTACTCGTATCGTTTGAATCGTAAGGCGTTGCAGTTGGCGACCCGCATGGCTTTCGCCTCGAAGATCCAAAGCGGCAGCGTCGTCGTTCTGAACGAATTTGCCCTGTCCGAAGTGAAGACGAAGCAGGTTGCCGACACGCTGAAGGCCTTGAAGGTCTACGGCGGATCGACCCTGATCACGATCCCCGCTTTGGACGAAAAGGTCTACAAGAGCGCCCGCAACATCGAAAAGGTGACGGTCAGCCCGGTTTCGGAGTTGAACGCCCTGAAGATCTTGACGCCGAAGCGCTTGGTCATCACCAAGTCCGCGTTGGATGCGATCAAGGAAAAGGCCGCCCAGGCGAAAGCCGCGAAGGCGTAACTTTAGTCACACGCAACGAATTAGCTTCGTTATCACGTAGAGGCCGCAATGGCTACGACCACGAACAACTCGAAACTGACGCTGGACCCGCATCAGGTCCTCGTTCGTCCGCTCGTCACCGAAAAGGGTGTGCAGCGCTCGAGCGAAAATAATCAGTACGCCTTTGAAGTTAGCCCGCAGGCGACCAAAGAAGACATCAAGCAAGCGGTTGAAACCTTGTTTGAAGTGAAGGTCGCTAAGGTCAACACGCAAACGCGTAAGGGAAAAACTCGCCGGTACCGTTTTCGTACCGGCATGACGAAGGCCTGGAAGAAGGCTTTGGTGACGTTGGACTCGGAACACCGCATCGACTTCTTCTAAACCGGATCAATCACGAGCGACATGGCGCGGCAGCGCCTGATCAGCCTGAGAGATAAAAGACAATGGGAATTCGCAAATACAAGCCGACCTCCGCTGGGCGCCGTAACGCCACGGTCAGCGACTTCGCCGAACTGACGAAGGGCGCTCAGCCGGAAAAGAGCCTGCTTCGTAGGATCACGAAGACCGGCGGTCGCAATAACCAAGGTAAGATCACCGCCCGTCACCGCGGCGGCGGCCACAAGCGTCGCTATCGCGTGATCGACTTCCGTCGGTCCAAGGACGGAGTAGCGGCCAAGGTCGATTCGATCCAATACGATCCGAATCGTTCGGCCCGGATCGCCTTGTTGCACTACGCCGATGGCGAAAAGCGTTACATCATCGCTCCCGATGGCCTGAAAGCGGGCCAAACGGTCATGAGCGGCCCTGACGCTCCGCCGACGGTCGGCAACTGCCTACCGCTGAACAAAATTCCGGCTGGCACAGCCGTTCACAATATTGAACTGGCTCCGGGTAGCGGCGGCACGTTCTGCCGAAGCGCCGGTTCCAGCGCCACCTTGATGGCGTACGAAGCGGATTGGGCTCAGCTCGCTTTGCCCAGCGGCGAAATTCGTCGCGTCGCTTCTACTTGCCGCGCCACCATTGGCAAGACCAGCAATCCCGAGCACGAAAAGGTCGTTCTCGGAAAAGCGGGTCGTAAGCGTTGGCTTGGTCGTCGTCCGCACGTTCGTGGTACCGCCATGAACCCGGTTGATCACCCGCACGGTGGTGGTGAAGGTCGAACCAAGGGCGGTCGCCATCCGGTTACGCCGCAAGGTAAGCCGACCAAGGGCGGCCATACGCGTCACAAGAAGAAGGCTTCGAATAAGGCGATTATTCGTCGCCGTCGTTCCCGTCGGTATGGCGTCTTGAAACTGATCAAGTAAGCAAGCCGTCGTGCAGATTGCGAAAGCAGATATCGCCTAGCGAGACCTACAAATGAGTCGATCCCAGAAAAAAGGCCCGTACGTCGAACCGAAGCTGTACTACAAAGTGCAGAAGATGGAAGAGACTGGCCGCAAAGACCCGATCAAGACCTGGGCCCGCGCCTGCACCATCGTGCCGGAGTTCATTGGGCACACGTTCATGGTCCATAACGGCAAAGCGCACCTAAAGGTGTATGTGAGCGAAGATATGGTTGGTCACAAGTTGGGCGAGTTCAGCCCGACTCGTACTTTCCGCGGTCACGGCGCCGACAAGAAGAAGAAGTAACAGTAGCCCTGTGCAAGCTTCGCATCAGGCGAAGTTTTATCGGAGAATCGTCATGGCATTTAAAGCATCCCACCGGCTGGCTCGCATCAGCGCCCGCAAGGTGCGTCCGTTGGCGGACTTGGTGCGGGGCAAGTTTGCCGATGAGGCGCTCGACATCCTGCGTTACCAGCCGCATCGCGGCGCCCGAATGCTGGAGAAGGTGATTCAAAGCGCCCTGGGTAACGCTCAGGACGTCAGCCAGAATCGCGGGCAGTCGCTGAAGCAAGACAACTTGATTGTCGCGGAAACCCGCGTCGACGGCGGACCGATCATCAAACGCTTCCGCCCCCGGGCTCGCGGAACCGCTTACCCGATTTTGAAGCGTACCTGTCATATTCACGTCACCTTGGAGGAGATCGAAGTCTAAGCGGTTTCGCCGCTTGGTCGTTCGGCCAGGATATTGACGCATGGGTCAAAAAGTTAATCCGATCGCTTACCGTACTGGCGTGATGCAGGGCTGGAAAAGCCGCTGGTTCGCGTCCAAAAAGGACTATTCGGACCTTCTGCTCGAAGATCAGAAGATCCGCAAGTTCATCGGCGGGCACCCGGATGAAAAAATTCGTCAGAAGTATCGCAACGCCGGTATCGATCGCATCGAGATCGACCGCACCCGCGATGAAGTCAAAGTTACGTTGTTCGTGGCTCGACCTGGTCTGATCATCGGTCAGAAGGGTCAGGAAGTCGAGAAGCTGCAGGAAGAGCTGCAAAACCTCGTCGGCCGCCGGATCAACATGAAGATCGAAGAGATCGGCCGCCCCGAGCTGCGTGCTCAACTGGTTGCGGAAGATATCGCAGATCAGTTGGCGAAGCGTTCGAGCTTCCGCCGCACGATGAAACGTGCGTTGGAATCGACGATGGAAGCCGGCGCCAGGGGCATCAAGGTCCAACTGGCGGGTCGCTTGGGCGGCGCCGAAATGGCGCGTCGCGAGAAGGCGATCGAAGGCTCGATTCCGTTGTCGACGCTCCGTGCGAAGATCGATTACGGCTTCACCGAAGCGAAAACGGCGCAGGGCCACATTGGGGTCCAGGTTTGGATAAACAACGGTTTTTACGAAGGGGATGATTCCGATGTCGCGAATGCCGCGGAGGGTCAAGTACCGAAAAAGTCAAAGAAGACGTATAAGAGGTAACGCCACCCGCGGTAACAAGGTGGTGCTCGGCGAATTCGGTCTTCAATCGACGCAAGCGGGTTATATCAAAGCCGCGACGATCGAAGCCGGTCGTATCGCCGCCCAGCAATATGTCCGCGGTATCGGTCGCCTGTTTATTCGTATGTTCCCGCAGAAGTCGGTAACCTCTCGTCCCCTCGAAACCCGGATGGGTAAAGGTAAGGGCGAAGTTGATTACTGGGCGGCTGTCGTGAAGCCTGGCACGGTTCTTTACGAACTGTCGGGCGTGACTGAAGAGCAGGCTCGTATTTGCCTGGCTCGTGTGGCTCACAAGATGCCGGTCCGTTGCCGCTTTGTGCGGAAGCGTCCTGACCTGGTAACCACTGCTGAGTCGAAATAGTAAACGCCGCGAAGGCGGAATTAGGCTCTAGCTAACGTCAGAGATTGAACGATGAACGCGAACGAACTGCGGGAAATGAGCGATGACCAACTGGTTGCGACCTTGAAGGACGCGGCCGAGTCGATCTTCCGCTTGAAGATGCAGGCTCAGACCGAACGCCTGGACGCTCCGACCGAGCTCCGTCGTCGCCGCCGCCTGATCGCCCGCATTAAAACGATTCAAAACGAACGAGCTCGCGCCGCCGCGTCGGCCAGCTAACGCTCGGTTCGTCAACCACTCAGCTTCGGAATAGATACGATGCCCAAGAAAGTTTTGGTCGGCAAAGTGACCAGCGACAAGATGGATAAGACGCGCCGCGTCGAAATCACTCGTCGTCTTCGTCACCCGTTGTACGGCAAGTACTACTCCCGCCGCATGGTTTGCCACGTTCACGACGAAAACAATGAGTCGGGACTGGGCGACCTGGTCGAGATTATCGAGAGCCGACCGCTGTCCAAGACGAAGCGTTGGGCGCTCGTTCGTATCGTTGAAAAGAGCCGCGAAGTCGACGTCGCCGCCCTGAAGGCCGCTCGCGAACAAGCTGCCGAAAACCTGGCGACCGAATCGTAAGGCAAGTCTCCCGCCAACAATTGCGGGTAGTAGGACGAAACAGTCATGATCCAACAAGAAACCAGACTTTCTGTCGCTGACAACACGGGCGCCAAGGAAGTGATGTGCATCAAGGTTCTGGGCGGTACGCGTAAGCGGACGGCCGGACTCGGCGACGTCATCATTTGCTCGGTCAAAGAAGTGATTGCCGGCGCCGACGTTAAGAAAAAGGCGGTCGTGCGTGCCGTGATCGTTCGCGTCAAAAAGCCGACGCGTCGCGCTGACGGCAGCTATATCCGTTTCGACAGCAACGCCGTGGTGATCGTCGATAAGGACGGCAACCCTCGCGGTACCCGCATCTTCGGCGCTGTCGCTCGCGAACTGCGAGAAAAGAAGTTCATGCGAATCGTCAGCTTGGCCAACGAGGTGCTGTAATGCTTATCAAGGTAAATGACCGCGTTGAGATCATCGCTGGCGAATACCGCTCGAAGCCCGCTCAAGGGGCCGACAAAGTGGTCCAAGGCAAAGTGTTGAAGGTCATTCCGTCGGCCGGCAAAGTGGTCGTCGAAGGCGTCAATAAAATGTACAAGCACGTGAAGCCGTCGCAACGCAACCCGCAAGGCGGTCGTCTGGTTCGCGAAGCTCCGATTCAGATGTCGAACGTCATGTACGTCTGCAGCGCCTGCGGCAAGCGTACCCGTTTGGGCGCCAAAACGCTCGATAGCGGCGTGAAGGTTCGCGTTTGCAAGAAGTGCAACGCCGACCAGGGCGAAATCGCCCCGGCCCGCAAGAGCAACTAGTTCGGTAGCGACGCGTCGCACGAACTGCGGACAGATCGCTAATTTCATCACTGATACATGTGCCTTCGCAACCGCGGAGGGAAAGAGTAAACGATGAAACCCCGTTTACAAGAAAAGTACGAAAACGAAGTGCTGTCGGCCTTGGCCGAAAAGCTCGGTCGTCAAAACCGACTTTCGCTGCCGCGTCTGCAAAAGATCGTCGTCAACATGGGCGTCGGCACCGCAGTTTCGGAAAAGAAGCACGTCGATGAAGCGGTGTCGGCCATGGCCGAATTCACTGGTCAAAAGCCGTTGGTTTGCCGCGCTCGCAAGAGCATCGCGAACTTCCGCCTTCGCGAAGGGATGCCGATTGGCTGCAAGGTCACCTTGCGTCGTCAGCGGATGTACGAATTTCTGGATCGCCTGGTCAGCCTGGCGCTTCCGCAGGTTCGCGACTTTCGCGGCATCAGCCCGAAATGCTTCGATGGCAACGGCAACTACACCATGGGCATCAGCGAACAACTGGTGTTCCCGGAATTGAACCCGGACAAATACACGCGTCCGCAGGGTATGGACGTCACCTTCGTCTGCTCGACGAAGGCCGATGCCGAATCCTTGGAGCTGCTAACGCTCCTGGGCCTTCCGTTCTCGAAAGACGCGAAGCGTAAAGTCAAAAAGAAGTCGAAGGCGCCTGGGCGTCGCTAAAACTTCCGAAACGAACAAGATACTTTTTATCCACACAGGTAAAGTACCGTGGCGAGCAAATCCAAAATCGCGAAAGCGAAGCGGGAGCCGAAGTTCTCCTCGCGCAGCGAACGGCGTTGCAATCTGTGCGGCCGGCCGCGCGCCGTCTATCGCAAGTTTGGGGTCTGCCGTATTTGCATCCGCAAGTTGGCTGACCGCGGCTTGATTCCTGGACTACGCAAGGCGAGCTGGTAAAGGGGAACCATAGACGATGATGACTGACCCGATCGCCGACATGCTGACCCGCATCCGCAACGCGGTACGCGTGGAACATCCGCACGTCGAGATGCCCGCTTCCAAAGTCAAACAAGGCGTTGCCGACGTGCTGAAGCGCGAAGGCTACATCTGGGACTGGGAAGTGGTTGAATCCGAACCCGCCAACCAAATTCGGTTGGAGCTGAAGTACGGCCCCAATGGCGAACGCGTGATCCAAACGATCCGTCGCGTGAGCAAACCGGGACGCCGAATTTACAGCAAGGGCCGTGACTTGGCTCCGGTTCTGGATGGCCTCGGCATTAGCGTGATTAGCACCAGCCAAGGCGTTATTAGCGATCGCGAAGCCCGACAAAAGAACGTCGGCGGCGAAGTTTTGTGTGAAGTTTGGTAAGCGATTCGCGAACCGGTACACGCTCAAATCAGACCAGGCCCGTCGCCCTGACGCGGCCCACTGACGAAACAGGATTATCCATCCGATGTCACGACTCGGCAAAAAACCCGTTGCGATTCCGGAGAAAGTGACCATCTCGGTCGCTGACCGCGTAATCAACGTTGAAGGTCCGCTGGGCAAGCTCTCCTACGAGCACCGCCCGGAAGTGTCCGTTACCGTCAATTCCGACGCCAATGAAGTGGTCGTCGCAGCTGAAGGCGATACGCGCGAATCGAAGGCCTTTCATGGTCTGACCCGCGCCCTGGTCGCCAACATGCTGGAAGGGGTCTCGAAAGGCTACGAAAAGCGTCTCGAGATCGTGGGCGTCGGTTACCTGGCGGCCATTGCCGGCGACGTCCTGCAGATGCGGGTCGGCTACGCCAACGAGATTCACAAGAAGATCCCG